>JAOTVC010000061.1 GCA_029863585.1 Alphaproteobacteria bacterium
GTCCTGAATGCGGCGCTGCGCAGCGGCTCGTTGCGCAAGGCGGCGATCGAGGCCGGCGTTCCGTTCCTGGTCTACGAAGCCGGCGAGGCCCTGCGCTTCGATGAGGTCGCGATCCGCGCCGGGGTGAAGGGTATCATGAGGGTGTTGGCGCATCTCGGAATGGTGCGCCGCCGGGTGCGCGACGCCTTGCCCGCCGAGACCGTGATCGCCAGGCGCAGCACCTGGATCCGGGCCCCGGAGGGCGGTATCTTCCGCGCCCGCAAGAGACTGGGCGAGCGGGTGTCCTCGGGCACTATCCTCGGCATGATCGCCGATCCATTCGGTGACAACGAAGTCCCCATCGAATGCACCTGTGACGGCGTGCTGATCGGCCGGACCAACCTGCCCAACGTCAATCAGGGTGACGGTTTATTCCATGTCGCGCGGATGGACGATCCCGATTCGGCGGCCGAAGCGATCGAGGTTTTCCAGGACGATTGGGAAGCGGCCAACGAAATGAGAGCCTCCTGACAGCGGCTCTCCGGCGACGGCTGCCGGCGCCGGAAATATCAACGGTCGGCCGATACCCAGGGAAAAAAGCTCAGGTTCAGGGCGCGGAACTGCGGGCCCGACGCGGCCAGGGGCCACGCCTGCGACCGGTTAACCACTTGTTAACCACAAGATCATAATCATTCCCCATGGAACCCTCGCCACATCCCGGCCTTTCGGGGGCCAGGCCGGCGGAGCCCGCGATCGGCGGCAAACCGAACGCGCCCCCGAAAGGCCTGTCCCTTCATCCCCGGACCTACTGGGCCTCGGTCGTCCTTATGGGCGGGGCGATCCTTGCCCTGGACGTGCTGGCGCCCGGGGGGGCGGTCGGCGGTTTCCCCTATGCGGCATTGGTCCTATGGGGCCTCTCCCGCGACCACCACCGCCATCTCCCGATCCTCGCGGGAATCGCGGCATCGCTCGCCATTCTTGGCGGGCTGGTGCCGGCGGCGGACGCTCTGTCCCCGGGCGCTCTTGCCAACCGCGTTCTCGCCCTGATCGCGATAGGGGCTGCCGCATTCGTTATCCACCGGCATCGGGGCGCCGGCGCCAATCAGACCGAGAGCGGCGCATCACGACGCGTGGCGGTTCTGGAGACCGCCCTCTCCAGCATGGCCCAGGGCTTCACCGCCTTCGACAAGGACCACCGCCTGATCGCCTTCAATGAAAAGGTCAGCGACTATTTCGGCTATCCGCCTGGTTTCCTTCGGATCGGCATGTCCAACGCGGAGATCTTCAGGTACCGCATTGCTCAGGGCCATTTCGGTGACGGCGACCCGGAGGAGATCCTAGAGCGCCTGCTCAATCGTTCGAAAAATCGCTCCGAACGCACGATCGAGCAGAGCCTCGCCAACGGCAGCAGCCACATCTTCCATCGCCGGCCCATGCCCGACGGGGGATACGTCAATACCTATACGGACATCACAAGGCGGAAACGGGCGGAACGGGACGCCGCCGCGAAATCGGAATTCCTGGAGGCAATCTTCAAGACCGGCGGAACGGGATTCTACATCGTCGATTCCGAGCTCAATCTTGTCGATTACAACGAGATCTATGAAGAGCTGATGGGATTTCCCAAAGGCTTTCTCGGCCCCGGCCTGAGCCTCGGTGAAATTACCGGCCGACGCCACGAAATGGGACATTTCGCCGATCGCGACCTTGGGGAGATTCTCGCAAGGCGCAGGAACTTCGATTCCTTCGAAAGCCTGGGCGAACACACGCTCCAGAACGGCAGAAGCTATATCTATCGCCGTCGCCCTTTGCCGCAGGGCGGTTTTGTCACGTCCTTTACGGAAACGACCGCGCTGAAGAAAACCCAACGCGAGGCGGCCGAGAAATCCGCCTATCTCGAAGGTATCTTAGAGACCGGCGTTGCCGCCTTCTGCATTGTCAACGCCGAATTCAACCTCGTGCAATACAACAAGGCTTATGAAAAGCTGTTCGGTTTCCCGAAGGGCTTCCTGCGCCCGGGCTTGAGCCGGCTGGAAATCACGCGCTTCCGTCATGAGTTGGGCCATTTCGGAGGAGAGACCCTGGAACATGCCCTGGAACGGCGCACCAAGGATCGAAAAACCGAGAAATTTGACGAACGCAGACTTCCCGACGGCAGGAGCTATGTCTACCGCCGCAAACTCTTGCCCCAAGGTGGATACGTTACAACCTATATCGAAACCACGGCCCTAAGACAGGCCAGGGAGGAAGCACAAACGAAATCGGTGCTTCTGGATACCGCCCTCGAAATCATGGGACAAGGCTTCATCGTTTTTAACTCCAATCAAGAGGTCGCGGCCTACAACAGGAAATACCTGGAAATGGTCGGGCTTCCCGCCGGCTGCGACATTCTCGGAAAGCACCACGAGGAAGTTCTCCGGCTGCGCGCCAAGGAAGGATCGCCCGTCGAACGGCTGACCGAAGACGTCATTAGAAAGCGCATCGAGGGTCAACGTGACGGGCACGAAGTCATCAGGGAACGCGTACGCAAGGATGGTACCGCCCTCATATACCATCGGGTGCCCCTGCCCGGCGGCGGTAACGTCTGCACGTACACCGACATCACCAAACAAAAGCAGGCCGAAACCGCACTTCGCGCGAACCAGGAGCAGCTGACCCAGGCTCAGGAAATGGCGCAGATCGGGTCGTGGGAACTCGACCTGGTGACCGGCAGGCTCACCTGGTCTGAAGAGATCTACCGCATGTTCGGAGTAAACCCGTCGGATTTCGACGCCAGCTACGAAGCCTTCCTGGAATTCGTCCATCCCGACGACCGGGCCGCCCTGGACACGGCCTACAAGGAATCGATCGCCAAGAAAGAACCCTACCATATCGCCCACCGCCTGCTTCTCCGCGACGGCAGCATCAAGTTCGTGGAAGAACGCTGCCAGACCTGGTTCGACGATGCCGGCCGGCCGCTGCGGTCCATCGGCACGGTTCAGGACATCACGGAGAAGAAGCAGACCGAGGAAGAGCTCCACCAGGCCCAAAAGATGGAAGTCATAGGCCAGCTGACCGGCGGCGTCGCCCACGATTTCAACAACCTTCTGGCGGTGATCATCGGCAACACCGAAATGCTGGGCGATGAGTTGGGCGAACCGGACCGAAAGATCGACGCCGTGCTGCATGCCGCGTCCCGCGGGGCGGAGCTGACCCAGCGCCTGCTTTCCTTCTCGCGGCGCCAGCCCCTCTTCCCAAGGGCCGTGGATACCCGGACCCTGATCGACAACCTGCTGGACCTCGTGCGGCGAACACTGGGCGAGACTATCACTGTCACCACGCGCATCGACGCGGAGCTTTGGTCCGCTCATGCCGATCCCGGGCAACTGGAAAACGCCCTTCTCAACCTCGCCATCAATGCGCGGGATGCGATGCCGGACGGAGGCAGGCTGACCATCGCATGCTCAAACGCCATCCTGGATGGCAATTTTGCACCCGTCGGCGCGGGCAAAGCCGGTCAGGAATTCGTGGCGATCGCGGTCAGAGACGCCGGAACCGGCATGAGCCAAGAAATCCTCGACCATGCCTTCGAGCCCTTCTTCACCACCAAGGAGGTCGGCGAAGGCAGCGGGCTTGGGTTATCCATGGTCTATGGCTTCGCCAAGCAATCTGGCGGTCACGTCACCATCGACAGCAAGGAAGGCTGGGGCACCACGGTGAACCTCTACCTGCCTCGGGGTAAGTCCCTGGATCGGGTCGAGGCCGCGCCTCGCGAGCGCGCCGAGCCCGCGGCCGGTCCAAATGCGCGAATCCTGGTGATCGAGGACGATCCCCAGGTTCAAGAGACGGTGAGGACCGTCCTGCGGTCCCTCGGCCATAGCATCACGACCGCGGAAACCCGCGCGGCGGCCATCGATCACCTGCGTGAAAAGGAGATCGATCTCATTCTCTCCGACGTGGTGCTGCCCGACGGCACGAACGACCAAAGCTTTATTGCCGAGGCGCAAGCACTGCACCCCCGGGTAAAGGTGGTTTTCATGTCCGGTTACCCGGCCCGTGTCGAGGATGGAAGCGCGTTGGAGGGAAGCGACGCGGTATTACTCTACAAGCCTTTCACCAAGGAAAAGCTCGCCCAGACCATCGCCGAAGCCCTGGAGGATTCCCGCCCCCGCCACGACGCGTTGCGCTCCGCCGGCTGACCGCCGGCCCGCCACACCTGGCGGGAGCCCGCGGCTCAGCCTCTTCGCACCTCGATCTTCTGAGCCGTCCGCTCTTGCGGGCCTGACTTGGGAACCAGGATGGTCAGCACCCCGTCCTTGAAGCTCGCCTGGATTTGATCGCCGAGCGAATCCGGCGGCAAACGGAAGGACCGCTGAAACGCCCCATAGGCGCGTTCGGAAAAGAAGTAGGTCTTGCCCTTCTCCTGGCGCTGATACTTTTTCTCGCCCTTCACCATCAAGACATTCTCGTGCACCGACACCTGGATGTCCTCCTGCGCGACGCCCGGCAGTTCGACATTGATTTCGTATGTGTCCCGCGTCGCACTGGCATCCGCTTCGGGCGCGAAGTAATTGGCGACCCGGCGCGCAATGCTCTGGATCTCGCTGGGCAGCCGAGGCCAGAATCCCGACGTCACGTCCCCCGCGGTATGACCTTTTTCCACCATCTCCGTTTCCTCCGAATGGTTGTCCTTCGCTACATGTAGGTAAGGCCGGAGGCCTTTCAATCTCCGAAGGAGACCGATTTCTTGCGTGGATACGGGGGGCCGCCTGGCCGCGAAACGATCAGCGCTTCGTCGGCGGCACGTCGACGGTCCGGGTGGCCGCGACCGGCTTGCCGCCCGCCATGATCCCGCGATGGTCGTTGGCGTTGAGCGTCACCCGTATGACGGCCTTGCCGGGCGGCAAGGAGGCGATGTGGAACCAGGGTCCGTAGAGGCGCGCGATCTTCTTGCCGTTCACATAGAGGTGCGCGTGGCCTTCCCCCGCGCGATGCGGCGTGCTGGCCCGTTCCGGTGCGAACCGGAAATTCGTGACCCGGAGGTGCAGATTCCAGCCGCCGACCGGATCATTCTTGACCGCGATGGCGAGCGCCGGCGCCTTTATCCCCACCGGCACCATCACCGGCTTTCCGTGGCCATGATCCATGGGAGACCCGTCGGCCCCCGGACCATGATGGCCGCGGCGATCGGCCCGCGCCAGACCCGGGCTTGAAAGAAGCAGCGCAAGGGTGATCACCGTGGCGCAGGGCCTGGCGAAGGTCGCGGATCCTTTCATCTAGGTGCTCCTTTCACCTCGCCAATCACTTGGGTCCGCCCGGGCGATGGCCATGGGACCCGCCGCCGCCCATGGCGCCGATGCCCATGACCTTCACCGTCACCGTCACCGGGGCGGATTTCTCGAATCGCAGGGTCAGCGGGAATGTCCCGCCCTTCCGAAGCGGCGCCTTCAGCCCGACCAGCATCACGTGATGGCCCCCCGGCCGAAAGGTCACCGACACACCCGGCGCCAGCACGACGCCGTCCAGCTTCCGCATGCGCATGACGCCCTTGTCATGGATATGCGTGTGCAGCTCGACCCGGCCGGCGGCGGAGGAAGAGGCCCCGATAAGCCGATCCCCCGAGGGACCGCGGTTGGTCACGGTGAAATAGGCCGCCCCATTGGCCGACCGGCCCGGCGTGGCCCGCGCCCAGGGCACCTCGACCGCGATCCCTTGGCCCTTGGCCCCATGGTCCCTGGACATTTGCGCGTGGACAGCGTGTTGTGCGCCCATCGCCAGCGCCGCACCCACCGCGGCACCCATAACTGTGTGCTTGATCATGTCGTCTCCTGACGGTCGTCCCAACGGTCGCAGGCACCGATCGGACGTAGGAAGAGGGAAGGTTCGAAACCGCCGTCAGGCGGATCGGGGCGGGGCCCGGGCGAAGGTGGACCTGACCGCGCCGGAACCGGCGCGGCGGTCCCTTGGCGCGAGATGCGGGGCGCGCCGATCGGGTCCCGGTGCGGCATATGCCGGCAGCTCCCGCAGTGGTGCCGCCGCCGGCCCGCATAAGGGGCAGATCGGCGCATCCGACCGATCGGCCTCCTGGTCGGGAGCGGGCGGCTTCGAGCCGGTCAAATCCCCGGAATCGATCCAGACGATCCCCGCGCCGGTGCAGAACGGGAGGTGGAATGTCCCATCGCCATCCGCGCGGGCGGAGAAGGCGAAGACCAAGAATGCCGCCTGGTAGAGAAGTGCCAGTACCAGCAATCCGGCCATCCATGGGGCCGGAGGTCGCGGCCGGGTACGGGGCTTTTGCGTCGGCATTCTTGAAAAATATCACGCATCACCCAGGGCCGCACACCTCAAACTTGGGCGCCCGGCGCTCCCCGCCTAATCCCCGAACAGCACCGATCTGCCTTGTCGGGAGCGGAACAATCGATTGGAGGAATGCCCGACACCCGGGACCCGCACGAGGCGATGGGCGTGGGGAGCAAAAAATCGATCCATATAGGCCTTGAATCCCAATGCCCGGGCCAGGCGATGGGGGCCCTGCGCCATGGCAGGGCAGCTCCTGTCCAGGCCTTTTCCCCTCGGATCGCTGTCGGCCCCCCCGAGGAGATAAACCACGTCGCGCATTCGATAGCGCCGCACCATGGCATCGAGCGGCTCGGCCGCCATGTAGTCGTTCCTGCCCTCAGGCCCGTACTTGTAGGCATTGACCAGGCAGCGAGCGCTTCCCCTGTTCTCAGCGAAATCGCCTTTGCCATCGGGACGGCGGCCGTCGAGATACATGTAACTGGACGGGTTCGCAACG
The DNA here is from genome assembly GCA_029863585.1 of Alphaproteobacteria bacterium. GTDB lineage: Bacteria > Pseudomonadota > Alphaproteobacteria > SMXQ01 > SMXQ01 > SMXQ01. The sequence goes on from JAOTVC010000061.1 coordinate 6,755, forward strand.
ACGTAGCGTACGGGAACCGTCGGGCCGTCCGGCGCCGCCGCACTGCCCATTGCATAGCGCTGGACGAATTGGCCGCCGGCCGAGTGCCCCGCGATCAAGACGCGGCCGAGGTTGGGGTAAAGGCGCATGCGGGCGAGCCACGCGCGCATGCGATCGAGCGCGGCAAAACTGCCCACCGCGCCGCCGGGAAAGAGCGCCGAATCGTCGCCCTGTTTCCAGTCCGCGCCGCGATCCCAATAGAGCAGCCGCTCCCCAGTCACCCCATCGTCGCCGGCGATACGGAAATGAGGCGCGATGACCTGGGTCTCTGCTTCCACCCCCGCCTCCCGCGCCGCCCGGTTCATGCGCCGGAAATAGGACCCGGCATTGCGCCTGGAGCCGTGGATCACGATGACGAGTCGCCTTATCGTCGGGTTGGAGCGGCCGAGCGGCCAGAGCGCATAGATCGGCAGGGCGAGGTTTGGCGTCACGGGAATTGCCGTGCGGCAGACGGCCCCCCGCCGGCAGGGCTCATCCGCCGCCGCGGGTTGCGCCCCGCCCAGAACCGCCGCCCCCAGTAGCGCCGCGATGAGGGAACGCGTGCTCATGATACGGGCAGCGCCGCAAGGACGCGTTCAAGGGCGAGGTCTCCGAGGTCGCTTTCCTGGAGGACGGTGACGGTCTCGCGCCGGCGGCCGGACGGCGGGGCAATGGCGCCCGGCCCCTCATAGGGGCCACGGGGCCGGTTGCGGACCGGTGACGACGACGCCGAAAAAAGCGAGACGCAGGAGCAGCCCATGGCCGCGATCAGGTGCATGGGGCCGGTATCGTTTCCCACTGCGAGGGCGGCTTGGCGCGCCAAGGCCATGGTGTCGAGGATCGGCGAATCGCCGCACAGGTTGACCGCCGCAGGGGTTGCCGCGGCCGTCTCGGCACAGGCCCCGGCCTCGATCGCGGTCCCGATTATCACGGGCGTCACTCCCTTTTCCGCCAACGCCGCGGCCAGCGCGCCGTAGCACGCGGCGGGCCAGCGTTTTTCCGGATGACCCGCCGAACCGCCGGGAACCAACAGCGCGAATGGCTTACCCGTCCCCGCAAAGCCATGACGGGAAAGATCCGTCGGCACCCAGGAGAGGTCGAGCGGCGGGTAGTCCGCCACCCCGATCCCGGCGACGGCAAGCTGGTCGGCCTGGCGTTCCAACGTATGCTGATTGGTACGGTCGGGGGCGTCATGGCGATGCGAACAGCCCCGGACGATGCCGGACCATTCGGGCCGCCGCGCGGCGAACGGCCAGCCCATGAGACGGAAATAATGCCCGGTCCGGTCATTGGTCTGAAGATCGTAGACCCGGACGAAACCGGCGCCATTGAGCCGGCGGGCGAGCCGCAGCCAGGCAGCGGGCTGATACGCCTTGGGGCGGTCGTCACACCAGATGTCGTCGAACAGGCCGGTCGCGCGGGCGAGCGGGGCCAGCGATGGGATGGTCAGCAACGCCAGGGCGGCATCCCGATGGTGGGCGCGGATCGCGGTCATGGCGCGGTAGCTCAGGATGAAATCCCCAAGCGCCCCCAGCTTGATCACCAGGATGGGAGCCATCGCCTCACGCGGCCGCGCCCTCCCCCGCCCCGGCGCCGAACAGGACCTCTTCATAGACCGACAAGGTCTCGGCACACATACGCGCGTTGGTGAAATTGCTGCGGATGGCGCGCATGGCTTCTTCGGCCAAGCGGTGGCGGGCTCCGGCGTTGAGCGACAACGCAGCGTGCAAGGCCTGGGCGAGCGACTCCGCGTTTCCCGGCGTAAACAGCCAGCCAGTCTCCCCTTGAGCGACGATCTCCTTGCTGCCGCCGTGATCGGGCCCCACCACCGGGCGGCCCATGGCCAATGCTTCGGCAAGGGTGCGGCCGAAAGCCTCCGGCCGGGTCGATGCCGAAACCACCACGTCGGACAGCATGTAGGCAGCCGGCAGATCGCGTGTGAAATCGACGAACCGCAAGAGTTCCAGAACGTCGCGCTGCCGCGCCAGCTTTTCGATCCGCGAAAGATAATCGGCGCTCGAAGTATCGGCCCCCACCATGACGCACAACACGTCATTTCGCCCCAGCCGCGACAGCGCCTCGACCAGCACCAAATGTCCCTTCCAGCGGGAGAACCGGCCCGGCATCAAGATCACCTGGCGATCGTCGGGCAGCTTCCAGCCGGCCGCAAGCTGGATCATCCGCTCCTGAGTGACCTTGGACGGCGCGAACACTTCGGTGTCGACCCCGCGGTGGATCATGCGCAGCCGCGCCGGGTCGATTTCGTAGGTCGCCTTGATGTGGTCGGCGATGAACTGAGAGATGGCGATCACCCGCTCGCCCCGGGTCATGACCGCGTTGTAGCGCCGCTTGAGACTGCCGTTGGTGGCGTAGGTCCCGTGGATCGTGGTGAGGAAATGGGCTCCGCTGCGCCGTGCCGCGGCTTCGGCGCTCCACGCCGGGGCGCGGGAGCGGGCATGAATGATATCGACCCCATACTTTTTCACCAAAGCCGCCAGCCGGCCGACATTGGAACGCATCACGAAAGGGTTCTTGGATTGCAGCGGCAGGATTTCATGGGGGATGTCGTGACGCTTCAACGCCCCGACCATGGCGCCGCCGGCCGATGCCACCACCGATCCCCAGCCGGCCTTCTTCAAGGCGATCGCGATATCGATGGTCCCCCGCTCCACGCCACCGCGGTCGAGCTCGGGCAGGACCTGCAGAACCGTCGGCGCGCGGCCTTCCGGCGCGCGCCCTTCGGTGCTAGGTTCCGCGCCGACGACGCTGGGGCCAAGATTGGATTGGGTCATGAAACCGGTATTCCCGTGACCAGGGACAAAGGGGCGCAAGGCATGAGCGAGATATTATCACGGGCCGACGGGCCGTCCATCGCCTATGCGCGCCGGCCCGGCGCGGCCGGCGCCGCGGGGACGGAATCGCTGCCCGGTATCGTTTTCATGGGCGGCTTCATGTCGGACATGACAGGCGTCAAGGCTACCTGGCTGGAGGCCTATGCCGGGCAGCGCGGTTGCCCCTATCTGCGCTTCGATTACTCCGGCCACGGCGCCTCGGAAGGCCGGTTCGAGGACGGCACCATCTCGGCCTGGCTCAAGGATACACTCGACGTGCTGGACCGTCTGACCGATGGGCCGCAGGTTCTGGTGGGGTCGTCCATGGGCGGCTGGCTCGCCCTGCTTGCGGCCTTGGCCCGGCCGGAGCGGGTGGCCGGCATCGTCGGGATCGCCGCGGCGCCGGATTTCACCGAGGAACTTGTGGCGAGCGATCTTTCCCCCGACCAGCGCGAAACCTTGAAGCGCGACGGCGTGGTCTATATCGAAACCCCCTATGGCGACAAGCCCTACGCTTTCACCCAGGCGCTGATCGATGACGGGCACCGGCATCTCTTGCTGAGCGCACCGATCGCCGTGACATGCCCGGTGCGCCTGGTGCAGGGCTATGACGACAACGATGTCCCGTGGGAAATGGCGATGGCCATCATGGCCCGCATCGGCCATGCGGACTGCGCCGTGACCCTGATCAAGGACGGCGATCACCGTCTGTCCCGGCCGGACGACCTGGCCAAGATCGGCGCCGCCATCGGAGACATCCTCGATCCGCCTCCGGCTCTGCCGAAATAGCGCGGCGCGGCCTAGCCCTTTGCCGCCTGATCCGCCGGCGCCGCCGGTGCGGGCGCCGCGTCCGGCTGGTCGGGCAAATCAAGATACCGTCTGGCGAAGGCCTCCCAGTCGCCCTCGGGCCCGTCGCAGACGACGCTGGAATCGGCGGCCAAACGCATCGAAATGCCGCCATGGTTCCACAACTCGCGCCAGCCCGGTTCGCTGCCGAACGCCTTTTCGAGGACGCGAATGCGCAGTTTCTTGAGCACCCATTTGGGCAGGATCAGCACGCCCGCCAGGACCAGGACCAGCAGCAGGGTCAGCCCCGCTTCGATGCTCGAGGTGATCATCGTGTATGTCACCACGAAGGCGATCAACGCGATCGGCCCCCAGTTCTCATAGGCGCTGTAGACCGGCGAGCCCGCCCGGTTGAGGATGGCGATCTTGGTGCCGAAATGGATGCGGCCCAGCAGATAGGACCGGTAGATCAGCTCGTGCGGCGTCTCATCACCGGTGCGTGGACCGAGTTCTTCCAACGGGCTCAGGGGTTCGTCTTTTTTGGCACTCATGTTTCCGCTTTCCTTGGGGTCAGGGTCTCAGGGGTCAAAAGTCAAGATCGGCATAATGGCGGGGCGGCGACAGACCTGGAATGTGGTCGGCCAGCAACGGCCGGAAGGACGGGCGCGACTTGATGCGCGCATACCAGTCCTTGGCCGGGCGAAAATCGTCCCACGGTACGTCGCCGATGTAATCGAGGGTGGAAAGATGGGCGGCGGCGGCGATATCGGCGACCGAGAACTGGTCGCCGGCGAGCCAGTTGCGCCGCTCCGTCAGCCAGGCGATATACTCGAGATGAACCGGCAGGTTGGCGTGGCCCGCGCGGATCGCTTCGGAACTGGGCTCTCCCCGCCCGAGGAACCGCTTCTGCACTTTTTCTCCAGGCAGGTTGCGGGTCACCTCGCGATAGAATTTCAGGTCGAACCAGGCGACGAGCCGGCGCACCTCGGCGCGGCCCCTGGGATCGCCGCCGATCAGGTTCGGTTGCGGGTAGGTCTCCTCCAGGTATTCCACGATGGCGCTTGACTCGGCGATGGCGGCGCCGTCGTCGAGCACCAGAACCGGAACCTGGGCGGCCGGGTTGAGGGCGACGAATTCGGGCCGGCGCTGCCAAACCTTTTCCGCCACCAGGTCGAAGGCGATGCTTTTCTCGCCCAGGATGACGCGGACCTTGCGGCAGAACGGTGACAGGATCAAATGATACAGCAGCAACATGGGTCGCTAACCTAGAGCAATCGGCGGCCGGGCGAAACCGAGGCGCGCCTGGGCATCCCACCTTTTCGGCCGCAGGCTTGCCGAGCGCCGGGCCCGACGACGGCCCTCATTTCAGGACTTCGGGCGCGCGCCAGGCCCGCCACGGCAGGACGGTCTGGACCACGCCGCCGCTGAGCCGAACGGTACCGGCGATCTCGTTGCCCTTGATCCGCCCGGAAAAGTCATGGCGGACGATGCGGTCGCCGATCTCGCCGCTGACCGAGAAGGCGATCTCTGCACCCCGGAGACGGGCGTCGAACACGGTCATGGGCTGCAAGCCCAGCACCACCTCGCCGCCGAAATCCTGGAACTTCTGGGTCAGCTTGGCGCGGTAATTTAGGGTCATGTCGCTGACATTGGAGGGACCGAGATCCCAGATCCAGAGGCCCGCCATCCGCGCCGGCACCGTCCACATGTAGACCACGCCGTCGCGGCCTTCGGCGCTCTTCACCACCCGCGCGGCATCGGGCCGCCACAGGCCGAGGTGATGCTCGTTGGACACCACCCGGGTTCCCGGTGCCAGTGTCGAAAGAATTCGGGGCCGCAGCTTCATCACGACGCCGGGATAGAGGAACATTGTCAGCACCGTCGCCCGGCTGATGTCGGTCTCGAAGATGTCCTGGACTTGAAAGCGGGCGCGGTCCGCGATCCCGGCGGCCTTGGCCCGGCGCTTGGCGATATCCACCAGCTTGGCGTTGAGGTCGACGCCGAGGCCCCGGGCTCCGAAACGCTTGACCGCGTTGATGACGATGCGCCCGTCGCCGGAGCCGAGATCAATGACGAAATCGTCGCGTCCCACCCGGGCGAGTTCCATCATGGCGGCCATCGCCGCCGGTTCCGATCCCTCATAGGGAACATCGAGGTTCTTGGAAGCATCCTTGGCCTCGGCGGGAACGTCCTTTGCGTCGGTCGAAACATCCCTTGCTTCGACTGCCGTGTCCCGCGGCGCCGACGGATCATCCCGGGCCGCAGCCGGTTCCAAAGCTATTGCAAGGAGGCATGCCGCGCCGGCAACCACCCCGAAGGCGACGCGCCGCAACCCGGCGCCCGGCGGCGTGGAGCTTCGCCGATCGCACCGCGCCGGGTCGGCGCAATCCCCCCGACGCGTGCCGCCGCACCAGTTCCGGCAATCGAGGGGACGGTTCGTCAAACCGGCCTCCCCATTCCGTCGCCGCCCTCCACCGGGCGGCGCGCCCAGAAGGCCGCAATGCCGGCGCCCGACAGGTTGTGCCAGATCGAGAAGATGGCGCCGGGCAGCGCCGTGGCGGGAGAGAAGTACTGGGTCGCCAGCGCCACCGCCAGGCCGGAATTCTGCATCCCCACCTCGATCGCCAAGGTCCGGCAAGTGCGCTGGTCGTATCCCAGGAACAGCGGCACGGCATAGCCCGCCGCCAGCCCCAGGCTATTGTGCATGATCACCGCGATGATCATGAAGAAGACGATGAACGCGTCGTGATGAGTGTTCAGCGCCACGACGATGGCGATGATCACGACGATGGCGCCCACCGACAGGCCGGGAAAGACGGCCCGCAAGCCGCCGAGGTACCGGCCCAGCAGGTGGTTCAGCACGACCCCCGCCGCTACCGGCGCGACCACGATCTTGAGGATCGAAAGCAGCATCGCCCCCATCGGCACCGGCACCAGATGTCCGGCGTAGAAAAAGGTGAGATACGGCGTAAACAGCACCGCCAGCAGGGTCGAGGCGGCGGTGAGCGTAATCGATAGCGCGACATTGGCCCGGGCGAGGTAACAGATCACGTTGGACGCGGTCCCGCCCGGACAGGCGCCGAGCAGAATGAGGCCGATGAAGGGTTCGATATCGAAGGCCAGGGCCTTGCCCACGACCCAGGCCAGGGCCGGCATCAAGGCAAACTGCAGGGCGACGCCGAGCGCGATCACGCCCGGCCGGGTGAGGACGGCGAGAAAATCCTCGGCCCGCAGCGTCAGCCCCATGCCGAACATCACCACGCCGAGCAGCCAAGGAATGTGTTCCGGGCGCAGGATCAGCACGTATTCGGGGAATGCCAGCGCCACGCCGGTGCCGATAAGGGCCAGGATGGGAAAGGCCGTGATCAGGCCGGAGCCGGGGACGACGGTGGGGGCGGGTCTCAACATCGAAAAGGGCGGTGCGCCGCAGCGGCTCCAAAACCGTTAAACTTCGCGCCGCAGTGTAATAGGCTCACGATCAAAACTGAACGGGTTCGAATCCGGCGCCCAAACGCGCGCGGCCCCGCATCGCGGGCCGATCAGGCGCGGGCGACGTCCGAGTCGGCGGTCAGCGGATGCTCCAGCAGCGCCACCATTTCCTTCGGCACAACATGCCAGAAGCGGGGCAGGACGCGGGACCAGTCGTTCAGCAGGCGTTCGGCGAAGCGCGACTGGGTGTTGGCCACGTGGGTCTCCACCAGCCGGCGCAGGCGCTTCTCCCAATAGGCGGTCGACACCCGCTCCCACACCAGGGTCTCGGGATTGAGTTTCTGCTCGAAGCTCGCGTCCTCGTCATAGACGAAGACGATGCCGCCGGTCATGCCGGCACCGAAATTCTCGCCCACCGGCCCGAGGATCACCGCCACGCCGCCGGTCATGTATTCGCAGGCATTAGAGCCGCAGCCTTCGACCACGGCAATGGCGCCGGAATTGCGCACGCAGAAACGCTCGCCGGCCTGACCCGCGGCAAAAAACCGGCCCGCGGTGGCGCCGTAAAGCACGGTGTTGCCGACGATGGTGTTCTCGTTGGAAACCAACGGCGAAGAGGCCAGCGGGCGTACCACGATGGTGCCGCCGGAGAGCCCCTTGCCTGCATAATCGTTGGCGTCGCCGAACACCTCGAGTCTGAGCCCCTGGACGGCGAAAGCGCCAAGCGACTGGCCGGCGCTGCCGCGCAGGCGCACCGTTACCTGGCCCGCCTCCAGCCCCTCCATGCCGAAGCGCTTGGTGATGGCCGAGGACAGCTTGGCGCCGATGGCCCGCTGGGTGTTGCGAACGTTATAGGCGAGCTGCATCTTCTCCCCCGCCTCGAGCGCCGCCGCCGCGTCGCGGATCATCTCCGCGTCGAGCGTCTCCGGCACCTCGTTCCGTTTGCCCGGCTCCAACGCGCAATAGCGCGGGAAATCGCCGGCATCGGCCTGTGCCAGAAGGGGGTTGAGGTCGAGATCGTCGAGATGTTCCGAGCCGCGGCTGACCTGGGTCAACAGGTCGGTGCGGCCGATGATCTCTTGCAGGGACCGCGCTCCGAGGGACGCGAGCATCTCGCGCACCTCTTCGGCGATGAAGCTCATCAGGTTGACGACCTTTTCCGGCGTGCCCACGAACTTGTCGCGCAGCTTCGGATTCTGGGTGCACACGCCCACCGGGCAGGTATTGGAATGGCACTGGCGCACCATGATGCAGCCCATGGCCACCAGCGAAATGGTGCCGATGCCGAACTCCTCCGCCCCCAGCAGGGCCGCCATGACCACGTCGCGACCGGTCTTGAGCCCGCCGTCGACCCGCAGCGTCACCCGGTGGCGCAACTGGTTGAGGGTCAGCACCTGGTTGACCTCCGAAAGGCCCATCTCCCAGGGCAGGCCGGCGTATTTGATCGAGCTCTGGGGGCTTGCGCCGGTGCCGCCTGAATGGCCCGAGACCAGGATCACGTCGGCCTTGGCCTTGGCGACGCCGGCGGCGATGGTGCCGATGCCGGTCTGGGAGACCAGCTTGACGCAAACCTTGGCCTCGGGGTTGATCTGCTTGAGGTCGTAGATCAACTGGGCCAGGTCTTCGATCGAGTAGATATCGTGATGGGGCGGCGGCGAGATCAGGGTGATGCCGGGCGTCGAATGCCGGAGCCGGGCGATCATTTCCGAAACCTTGATGCCGGGAAGCTGCCCGCCCTCGCCGGGCTTGGCGCCCTGGGCGATCTTGATCTCCAGTTCACGGCAGTTGTTGAGATATTCCGCCGTCACCCCGAAACGGCCCGAGGCCACCTGCTTGATCGCGCTGGAGGCGTTGTCGCCGTTGGCCCGTGGCCGGTAGCGTGTCGGATCCTCGCCGCCTTCCCCGGAATCCGATTTGGCGCCGATGCGGTTCATGGCGATGGACAGCGTCTCGTGGGCCTCCGGGGACAGAGCGCCCAGGGAAATCCCCGGCGCCACCAGACGCTTGCGGATGTCGGTGATCGATTCGACCTCGTCCAGGTCGACCTTGCTGGGCACCTCCTTGAAGGCCAACAGATCGCGCAGGGTGATCGTCGGACCGTGCCGCGAGGCATCGGAGAACCGCTTGTAGACGGAATAGGATTCTACCGTCACCGCGTTCTGCAGGGTATGGATGAGATCGCCGTGAAGGCCGTGGGCCTCGCCCGACTGGCGGTAGGCGTAGAAGCCACCGATGGGCAGCGCCACCGGCCCGCCGGAATAGGATTGGCTGTGAAGCTCGGCGACCTTGCGCTCGATGCCGCTCAGGCCGATGCCGGAGATGCGCGACGTCATGCCCGGGAAGAATTCGGCGACCAGGGCCCGGCTGAGGCCGATCGCCTCGAAGTTGTAGCCGCCGCGATAGGACGACAGCACGGAGATGCCCATCTTCGACATCACCTTCAAGAGACCCTGATTGACCGCCGTCTGGTAGCGGGCGATGCAGTCATCCGCGCTCATCCCCTCGAACAGGCCGCGGCGGTGGCGGTCGCGGATCGTGTCTTCGGCGAGATAGGCATTGATGGTGCTGGCGCCGACGCCGATCAGCACGGCAAAATAGTGGACGTCCAGGCATTCGCCGGTGCGGACGTTGATCGAGGTGAAGGTACGCAGCTGTTGGCGCACGAGATGGGTGTGCACCGCGCCGGCGGCGAGGATCATCGGGATCGCCGCGAAGTCCGGACCCATGGAGCGGTCGCTCAAGATGACATGCACGGCGCCCTCGCGCACCGCGTCCTCGGCCTCGGCCTGGATGCGTTCGATGGCTTCACGCAGCGCTCCCTCGCCCTTGCCCAGTTCGAAGGTGCAATCGATCTCCACCGCGTCGTCGCCCATCTGGCGCGCCATTGCCGCGAACTCGGCGCTGGTGAGGACCGGGCTCGAGAGCTGCAGCAGCCTCATTTGGGACGGTTCCTCGTCGAGGATGTTGCCGAGATTGCCGAGCCGCGTGATCAGGCTCATCTGGTAATTCTCGCGCAGGGAGTCGATCGGCGGGTTGGTGACCTGGGAGAAATTCTGGCGGAAGAAATGGTGCAGGCCCCGGTAGCGGTCCGACAGCACCGCCAGCGGCGTGTCGTCGCCCATCGAGCCCACCGGCTCCTTGGCGTCCTCGACCATGGGATGGAGGATCATCTCCATCTCTTCCATGTTGTAGCCGAGCGCCCGCTGGCGGATCCGCAGGTCGTCCCCCGCAAGGATCGGCGGCGGCGCCTTTTCGGCGTGAATCAGCGCATCGAGATGGGTGATGTTCTTGGCCCATTCGGAATAGGTCTTGGCCGCCGCCAGCTTCTCCTTCAGTTCGGCATTGTGGAAGAAGCGGCCTTCGTAGAGATCGACCCCGATCATCTCGCCCGGGCCAATGCGGCCCTTCTCGACGATTTCCATCTCCGACACCGGCACCATTCCGGATTCGGAGCCCACTACCAACAACCCGTCGCGGGTCCGGGTGTAGCGCATGGGCCTGAGCCCGTTGCGGTCCATGCCGGCGATCACCCAGCGCCCGTCGGTGGCGGCCACCGCCGCCGGGCCGTCCCACGGCTCCAGCACGCAGTTGCAATAGGAATAGAAGTCCTTCTGGTCCTGCGGCAAAGCCGCCTTCTTGGACCAGGAATCGGGGATCATCATGGCTTGGACCATTGGGGCTGACCGCCCGCCGCGGACCAGCAGTTCGAACACCGCGTCGAGCGCCGCGGAATCCGAACTGCCCGACTGCACCACCGGCTTGACGTCGTCGATGTGATCGCCGAACACGTCGGATCGCATCCGCGTCTCATGGCTCTTCATCCAGTTGACGTTGCCCCGAAGCGTATTGATCTCGCCGTTATGGGCCAGCATGCGGAACGGCTGGGCCAGGCGCCAATTGGGGAATGTGTTGGTGGAATAGCGCTGGTGGAAGATGGCGAAGGAGGAAATGAAACGCTCGTCCAGAAGGTCGGGATAGAACAGGTCGACCTGCTCGGCCAGGAACAGGCCCTTGTAAATGATCGAGCGGCAACTGAAGGAGCAGATATAGAAATCGTTGATGTGCTCCTCGAGCACCCGCTTTTCGATGCGGCGCCGAATGATGTAAAGGTCGCTCTCGAACTCGTCCTGGCCGACGCCCGGGTTGGAGGCGATCATGATCTGCTCGATCTCCGGCCGGGTGGCGTTGGCTTTCTCGCCAATCACGCCGACATTCACCGGCACCTGGCGCCAGCCGTAAATGGTGTAGCCGAAGTTCAGGATCTCGCTTTCAACGATCGAGCGACAGCGTTCCAGATGGGCGAAATCGGTGCGCGGCAGGAACACCATGCCGACCCCGAGGCGCCCGGAGCGCGGTTCATGCCCGGTGCGGGCGATATGTTCCTTGAAGAAGTCCTGGGGAATCTCAACATGGATGCCGGCGCCGTCACCGGTCTTGCCGTCGGCGTCTACGGCGCCGCGATGCCACACAGCCTTAAGCGCGTTGATGCCCGCCACCACGACCTCGCGCCGCGGCTGGCCGTCGGTGGCGGCGATGAAGCCGACCCCGCAGGCGTCGTGTTCCTGGGCCGGATCGTAGGCATGGGCCTGTTGCAGATGAGCCGCGTTGCGGCGCCACAGGTCGACCTGCCGGGCGCCCTTAGGCGTGCTGTGATCTCCGCTCATCGCTTGCTCCCCGTCGCGCCGTTGCGGCGCGCCTCAAGACACCCTTCACCGTTGCGGCGCGCCTCGCAATACCGCGCACCGATGTGGTGCGCTCCTAAGATCGAGCGGCGCCGGTTCATTGCGCCGCTTCCGCCGCCGCCGCGGCAGCGCCCTGTTCGATCCATTGGTGGATGGCCGCCGCAGCGAGCCGTCCGTCATGGATCGCCCAAACCACCAGCGATGCGCCGCGCACGATGTCGCCGGCGGCAAAGACGCCGTCAATCGAAGTCATCAATGTCCGCGGATGGGTCTTCACCGTGCCCCAACCGGTCAACGCCAGCTCCGGTTCGTCGAACAGGGTCGGCAGATCCTCGGGATCGAAACCAAGCGCCTTGATCAC
>JAOTVC010000062.1 GCA_029863585.1 Alphaproteobacteria bacterium
ACGGTCGGCGGCAAGAAGTCCAAGCGCGGCAGCATCAAGGTCGGCATGACGTGCGCCGTCACCTATCCCGGCCCCGGCCAGGAAGCCAAGAAGGTCGAATGCAAATAGCCCGCAGACAATAACCGGCGGCCCCGGTCCGGCAACCTGCATGGGGCCGGACCGGGGGTTGCGACGGGGCCGAACCCCGGGCCCGTGCACCGAGGACAGATGGGAGGCCTGCCGTGTCCGAACCCGAAAAGATCGATGCTCAGCCAGAGACCTGGGACCGGCTGTTCGCGAATGTCGGCCAGCTTGGGATCATCACCACCGTGGACGGCCAGGGTAACGTCAACGCCGCGACTTTCGCCACCTGCGTGCGGGTGGTGCACGAACCGGTGCACATCGCCTTCACCACAAGCCTCTACAAGGACAGCTACAAGAACGTGCAGGAGACCGGCCAGTTCACCGTCAACCTGCCCTCCTTCGACCGGGAGATCCTGGAAAAGGCCTGCATCCTCGGCCTGCCCTTCGACCGCGGCGTCAACGAATTGGAAAAGGCCGGATTCGGCGCCCTCCCGGCGCGGGCGGTGAAACCGCCCCGGGTCGCGGAATGCCACCGTCATTTCGAATGCGAAGTGGTCTGGACCAAGGAATGGACCGGCCGCGTCATGGTCGTGGGGAATGTGGTCGCCGCTTCCGTCGACGCCGACTGCGTGGATGACCGCGGCTACATCCTGTTCGACAAGGTCAAGCCGGTGCAGTATTGCGGCGCGCCCTACCAGAAGTACCAGGGCCCGCCCTACCATCATTGGTTTGTGGCGTCCTACGAGACCATGAGCGTGGCGACGCCCTATGAGGGGCCGGAAATGACCGAGCACGACAAGATCGTGGCCGAGGATCTGCATTTCCGTTGACCCATAAAAAAACCTAAGAATCCAGGCCCGACGGCCCGTTCCGGGCGCCTCAGATTTATCGAAAATTAACGCGCTTCAGCGATCATCCACAATTCGCCTGGGCCTAATTGCACGGCGAGCGGGCGCGCCCGTTGCGCCGCGCGCCTTCCCTCCCCACGCAAGACTGGTCGCCCGCGTAATGCAAGGCCCGGGAAAGGACCAACGTTGACCAAGGACGAAACAATGCGCGTTCGACTTCCCTCTCTTCTTTTCCTTATTGGCCTCATGACCCTGCCTTCCGGGCTTTCCGCCGCCCCAAAGGCGAAGGGTCCCGCCGAGGTCCATGCCGTCAAAACCACGCAAGAAATCAAGATCGATGGGATCGCCTCGGAATCCGACTGGACCAAGGCCAAGCCGTTCGTCACCTACGACCCCCAGGCCAAGGTCGACCTCAGCCTCAAGTTCCTCTATTCCAACGATCGCATCTATGTGCTCGCGTCCTTTGCCGACAAAACCGAAAGCCGAAGCCACAAGACCCAGACCTGGGATGACGCCCAGCAGCGGTATCGAATCGGTTTGGACCGGGAAGACAGCTTCGTCCTCAAATGGAGCATGGAACCCGGCCCCGTCGACCTGCGGGTCGACGCCGAATCGGCCTACAAGGCGGATATTTGGTTCTGGAAGGCACACCGGACCGACCCGATGGGCTTCGCCGACGACAAGATGCATATCTATTCGCCGCTGCGGAGTGCCAACGCCAAATTGGTGTCCTCCAAGGCCGGTCTCCGATTCTACCTCAGCCGACCGGGCGACAATGGGCAATCGGCATATAAGACGGTCATCCACGCGGATAAGAAGACAGACCGGATCCCTTTGTTCGCAGCGCGGCAGCCGAAGGGCAGCCGCGCCGACGTGCGCGCCAAGGGGGTCTGGAAGGACGGACGGTGGTCCATCGAATTCTCGCGCAAACTCGTGACCGGTCATCCCGATGACGTGGCTTTCGACCGCCGTCGCGCCTATCTGTTCGGAGTCGCCAAGTTCGAAATTTCCGGGCGCCCCGTCAATCCCAAGCTCGACCAGCCCTTTTTCGGCGCCGGGGAGATCACCCAAATGCTCCGCCTGACCTTCGATTGATGATTTAGGGGCTGCGGCGGTGACGCTATTGAAACAATTTGCCAGGGGCGTTTCCATCGTCGACCTGGTGCGAATGGGGTTCCTCGCCCTGGCCACATTGCTGCTTGCCGTCACCTGGCTCGCCGTGCAGCAGAGTCAACACATCCGCACCCATCTCCACATCAATTCGATGCTGGTACAACCGATCCGTACCACGCTCAATCATGTCCAGAAGCTGCTCGCTCAGTCCGGTCAAGAGTTCGAAACCTACGCCCTTCGGGACCGTGTCTCCGCGCAGGACGGCCTTGTCCTTCTGCGCCGGCTCAGCGCCGCCGAAACGCGCCTGATTGCGAAACTGCCCCAAGCGCAACGCACCGCAAAGATCGCCCGCATGCCCATCCGCAAGGCCTTGGGTGCCTACCTGGCCTATCTCAATGCCGAAGGAGACGACCCAGCCGGTGACACGGCCGTCCGCCTGCGAATAAACGTCGACGGCTTTCTCGCCCAGGCCAGGGTCGCGATTTCCGAATACATCGCCTACTTCGGCAAGTCTGGGGCCGGGGCGTCTCCGGGCGAGATCGCGGTCTTATCCAATATTCTGGGTACGGCCGAGGAAATCATCGGTCGCTATTTTTCCCGTGCCCCTATCGACCGGAGCCTGATCAGACAGTCGGTGGACCGCGCGATCGATGCAATCAAGCAACTGCCAAGGGGGATTCATGCCGGCCATGCCGATGAGGGGGCGCATTACGAATCGATCCCGCAGTATATGGCGCGCAGCGGGATGCGCGCGACGCTCCTTTCGGCCCTCAAGCGCTATCGTGCGGCACTTTTCACATATTGGGACACGGAAGACCAATACCTGACCGGGACGGCCTATCGGGAGATCACCACCCTCGTCAAAAACACCGCGGCCGAAGCGGACTTCCTGCTGCGCAAGACACAGGCGGAAATCGAAAGGCTTTCGGAAAACCACGACAATGCTTTTGCCGCCTCCGGCAAGAAACGGCGCATCGCCTTCATCGTGTATGCCGTAATCGGCGTGCTGGCGGCGTTCGCCATCGCGTTTGCGATCCAGTGGGCCATCGGCCGGCGGCTGTCCGATTTTGTAACCGCCGCCGACAGTGTCAGCCGCGGCGAGCAGGACATCATAATCCCTGATTCCGGGCAGGACGGCCTCGGCCGTCTGGCCAAAGCCTTCAACGGGATGTCGAAGAAGCTTTCTCAGCGGGAATGGGCCCTCCGGGATGTCAATGCCAATCTGGAGCGCCGCGTCGAGGAACGGACCGCAGAGTTGCAAGCCGCCAAGGATCAGGCAGAGGCCGCAAACCGGGCCAAGTCGGAATTCATGGCCATGCTGAGCCATGAGATACGCACACCCATGAACGGGGTGCTCGGCATGGCGGGTTTGCTCGGCGCGACGGAGCTCGACGGCAATCAACGCCACTACCTGACCCGGATCACCCAATCGGGCACCATCCTTCTCAATCTGCTCAACGAGGTGCTGGATTTTTCCAAGATCGAATCCGGCCAGCTGCAGCTCGAGCACACCACTTTCTCCTTCGCCGACATGTTCGAGCCCGTCGTCGGCATCATGATGTCCCGCGCCTCCGAAAAGGGCCTGTCGCTGACCATGGCCGCGGACCTCGACATGCCCAAAGCCCTGATCGGCGACCCGACCCGCATCGGCCAGGTCCTGTTCAATCTGATCGGCAATGCCGTGAAATTCACCGATGTCGGCTTCATCACCGTCGCAGCGCACAGTCATCCGCTGCCGGACGGCAAAATGGTACTGCGATTCGAGGTCAAAGACACGGGCGTGGGAATCCCGGAAGACCGCAAAACGGAGATTTTCGAAAAGTTCACCCAGGCCGATGCCTCCACCACCCGCCGCTTCGGCGGCACGGGACTCGGCCTGGCAATCTGTAAGCAATTGGTATCTTTGATGGGCGGCGAGATTGGCGTCGACAGCGCGGTTGGCCAGGGGTCCAAATTCTGGTTCACGGTCCCGTGCGAAATCGGCGATTCCGCCACCTTTCCGACCATTCAGGACTGGCAGCAATTCAAAGCGAGCCTGGCGGAGGGCAGTGGTGACACCTGCCGGGTCTTGGTGGCGGAAGATAACACCGTCAACCAGGAAATCATGGCCCAGGTCCTGCACGGCATCGGCGTCAATTGCGACGTCGTCGCCAATGGGAGGAAGCCGTCGAGGCGTTGCAGCGCGGCCGCTACGACGTCGTTTTGATGGACATTCACATGCCGGTGATGGACGGCATCGAAGCCACCCGGACCATCCGCGCGTTCTCCAACAAGACAGCGAACATTCCCATCATCGCCGTCACGGCGGACACCCGGCCCGGTCTCGGAGAAAAGTACCTGGAGAGCGGCATGAACGGCTACGTCATCAAGCCATTCAGGGAAGAAGCCATCCTCAGGACCCTGGCGCAATGGCTGCAGCCGCACCGCATTCTCCCCAACTCGCCGGGCCGGGGCCTCGCGCCTGCTGCCATCCCGGTGCCGGGCGAGACCGAGCCCTTCGACGACGGCGCAGAGTCCGTTGCTGATGAAGCCTGTCCGATCCTTGACCGCGCCGCATGGGCCGAAGCCCAATCCATCTATGCCGGCAATCCCGACGGCTTCAATCGCTTCGTCGGCCTGTTCCAGGAGAATTCGCGGGAAAGGATTGCCACGATCAAGGCCGCGTTAGAGGGCGGCGACCTCAAGGCTATCCATGAAGCGGCCCACAGCCTCAAATCCGCGAGCGGCTTCATCGGTGCCACGGCCCTTTCCACCGCTTGCCTCCAACTCGAAGATGCCACTAGGAACGCTCAAGGCGCAGCGGAAATCGCCGAACTCGTCCCTCGCATTGTCCAGGAGCACCGGCGCGCCGCCAAGGCCATTGCCGAAGCCCTGTCCGATCTTGGCGATACCGGTCATGCTGACGTTGCCAACGCCGCGCGGGTTAAATAGAACCTTATCCCCACACCCATTCCGCCAAGCCCATCGGACCGATTGACGGCGCCGGAGCATCGGCCCTAAAGTCGCGCCCGAGGCCCGGACAACCACAAGAAATCACCCAGTGGGGCCGATTAGCCGCGTTAGGTTCAGACCCATTGGGAGAAGACGGAGCCATGGCTCGCACGGGTGATCGGCGCAGCACCGGAAGGCAGCCAACCCGCACCGCCGTTTTCTGTATATTGATTTTCGGGCAGGGAATTGCGGCGCGCGCATCGTCCCGTCGGCGCCCCCGCGGCACGCCATGACGAACCGGATTCGGCTGGCGAGCGGGCTGGTCCTTTTCGCCTTTGTCTTCAGCCATCTCGCCAACCACGCGCTGGGGTTGATCTCTCTCGAGGTCATGGAGGAAGGCCGGCGCCTGTTCAACCTGGTGTGGCGCAACTGGCCGGGAACGATCCTGCTATATGGCAGCCTCGCGGTGCATTTCACCCTGGGTCTCCTGGCCCTCTATCGCCGCCGCACCCTGCGGATGAGCCTCGGCGAGGCGATTCAGCTCCTGCTCGGCCTGGCCGCGATCCCCCTGCTGGCGGAGCATGTCCTGGCCACCAGGCTGCTCGAGGAAATCACCAAGCTCAGGGGCAACTACACCTATGTCATTTACGCCCTGTGGGTTCTGGCCCCCGGCAAAGGGGCGATCCAGGCGGTCGCGCTGACCGTGGTCTGGGCGCACGGCGTCATGGGCCTGTACTACTGGTTGCGCCTCAAGCCGGGCGTGCCGCGGCTTTTTCCCCTGCTTTCCGCCCTCGCGGTTCTTGTCCCCGTCCTCTCCCTGTTGGGATTCGTCGCGGCCGGGCGGGAAATCGAGATTTTGGCACAGCAAACCGGATGGGCGACCGATGTCGGCGCCCGGATGCATTGGCCCCAGGCGGGTGCCATCGCCCTGGTCGACGATCTGCGGAAGGCCGTCTGGGGCTTCTTGGCGGGAGCCGTCGTCGCCGTGTTCGCGGCCAAAGCCATGCGCGCGTTGTGGGCCGTGCGCCGGGGGACCGTCGCCATCACCTATCCCGGGCCCAATCGGGTGACCGTGCCCCAGGGTCTCTCGGTCCTGGAGGCAAGCCGCGCCAAGGGAATCCCCCATGCCTCGGTGTGCGGCGGCCGGGGCCGGTGCTCAACCTGCCGGGTGCGCATCGGAGAGGGATTGGAAGGCCTGGATCCGCCCCTGCCCGCCGAACGCCAGGTGCTGGATCGAGTGGGGGCCGCGCCCGATACACGGCTTGCCTGCCAGCTCCGTCCCACGGCGCCGATCTCCGTCACCCCTCTCCTTGCCCCAACCGCGGGCATCGCGGACGCGCACGCCGGCGACGGCAGCGCCGAGCGGGAAATTGCCATCATGTTCGCCGACGTTAGGGGCTTCACGGGTCTCGCCGAAGGGCGACTCCCCTATGACGTTGTCTTCATCCTCAATCGATATTTCCAGGCCATGGGCGAGGCCATCGAGCAGGCGGGCGGCCGCCGGGTCGATAAATTCATGGGTGACGGCATCATGGCCTTGTTCGGTGTCGGCAGCAGCCCCGCCGAGGGCTCGCGGGCCGCCGTCAATGCGGCGCGCACCATGGCCCGCGCCCTGGACCGCTTGAACCAGAGCCTTCAGGACGATATCCCCGCCCCCATCAGGATCGGCATCGGCATCCATGTCGGGCCGGTCATCCTCGGCAACATGGGTTACGGCGCGGCGCGGCATTTCATGGCCATCGGTGACGCCGTAAATGCCGCAAGCCGCCTCGAAACCCTGACCAAGGACTACGGCTGCCAGTTGGTTTTGTCCGAGGATGTCGCCCGCGCGGCAAAATTGGATTTCGGCGGTTGGCCCCGCAAAGCGGCGGACATCCGGGGCTTGAAGCAGCCGCTGCCGGTGCTCGCGGTGGCCGATGCGGGCGCCCTGCCTGATCCGCTGTGAGCCTTCGGCGGGGCGGCGGTGCCGTCAGCTTTTCTTCGCTTTCTCCGCCTTGTATCGGGCGATCGCCTTTTTGAGGTCGTCGTATTCCTCGCAGCCGAAAAAGCACAAGCCGTCGAGCTTCTTCAGCATCGCCTCGGCAGATGCAAGATCGCCGCGCTGAAGATAGAGTTCGCCCAGATATTCGTGGGCGCCGCGGTGCTTCGGGTCCAGCTCCAACGCCTTCTTGTAGAGCTTGTATGCCACATCCAGTCGCCCCAGCTTGCGGTGGGCGAAAGCCAGGTAGTTGTGCGCCCCGGCATGGCGCGGCCGTTCCTTGATGAATTTTTCGAGGATGGCAATAGCAACGTCGTAGCGCTTCTGTTCGACCGCCGTTTTCGCGGTCTGATATTGGCTCGCCGATGCCGAGGGCCGGGACGCCGGCGCATCGTCGCGATCTCCCGCCGCCGACGCAGGACTGGCAATCAGGCCGAGAGGTACGACGACGGCCAAACCAAAGGCCAAAACGTGGGCAAGCAGCACATCTTTCGAGAGTGACAGGCTCATGAAGGGATCTCCCTGCAACAGAGGTCGCGCGCCATTCCCCGCGCATGGGTCGATTTTCCTGCCCGCGGGCGCGGTCTGGCCCCTGCGGAGAATGAAAACAGCGTCGAAACGCAGCAAAGCCGATCCACCCCCAACGGTCAATCGGCTTGCGATCACCACTTCTTGATTTCCTGCCCCTCCGGTAACGGACTTCCCTCAAACCGTTCGGCGTCAAGGCCGGCCACAATCGATTGACGCAAAGATTCGATTGGACCTAGAGTTCGCGTCCGGGCCCCTGAAAAAGATAATCGCGCGAATGGCCGGCGCTTTAGATCGACACAGGGAGGAGACATCCATGATTCGCAAGATTCTTTGCATCGGGACAGCACGCCGAGCGGTCATCGCCGCGGCGAGCGCAACCGCATTGTTCAGTTTCCAAACCTCGGATGTCGCCGCCCAAGTGCCCGCAGTCGACCGCAACGACATCGGCGGTGTGGTTTCCGGCCCCAACGGCCCCGAAGCCGGCGTCTGGGTGATCGCCGAGACCAAGGACCTCAAGACGCGCTACATCAAGATCGTCGTCACCGACGACGCGGGCCGCTTCGTGCTGCCCGACCTGCCCCGGGCGAATTACCAAGTCTGGGTGCGGGGCTACGGGCTAGTCGATTCGCCCAAGGTCAATTTGCGGCCGGGCAGCGTCACGACATTGGAGGCCGTTCCCGCGCCGGACGACGCGGCGGCGGCAAAGGTCTATCCCGCCATTCACTGGTATTCGATGCTGCGGATTCCCGGCAAGGACCAATTCGGCGGCAAATCCGGCATCCCCAAGAAAGTCACCCAGACCCGGTGGCTGAACGACATGAAGAACAACGGCTGCGTCGGCTGCCATCAGATGGGCAACGAGGCGACCCGCACCATTCCGGCGGTGTTCACCAAGGGCAAGACGTCGGAAGAGGCTTGGATGCGCCGCATCCAGTCGGGCCAGGCCGGGGGAGCCATGGTCGGATCCATCGCGGGCAAGCTCAACAGCGTGCCGATCAAGTATTTCGCGGAATGGACCGACCGCATCGCCAAGGGCGCCCTGCCCCATACCAAGCCAGATCGGCCCCAGGGCGTGGAGCGCAATGTCGTCGTCACCGTGCGCGACTGGCTCAACGAGAGGCATTACCTCCACGATCTAATTTCGACCGACAAGCGGCACCCGACGGTCAATGCCTATGGGCCGGTCTACGGCTCGGCCGAGTTCTCGACCGACATCATCCC
Organism: Alphaproteobacteria bacterium; assembly: GCA_029863585.1. Lineage (GTDB taxonomy): Bacteria > Pseudomonadota > Alphaproteobacteria > SMXQ01 > SMXQ01 > SMXQ01. The sequence goes on from JAOTVC010000062.1 coordinate 8,686, forward strand.
CGTGTTGGATCCCAAAAGGAACGTGGCCTGGGGATTCAAGGGCAAGGTGCAAAAGGGCACGACGCGGGCGGTGGCGGGCCATGCCCGGGCCAAGCCGGTGGCACCGTCGGCCTATTGGGGCAATGAGGAGATCTGGAACAACAAGATCAGCAATCACAACCCGATGTTCGACAAGCAGGGCCGCGTGTGGTTCGCCGCCCGGGTGCGCGATGCCAAGAACCCGGCCGTGTGCCAGAAAGGATCGAAGCATCCTTCGGCCCGGCTGACCCCTCTGAAACGCAGCACCAGGCAGCTTTCGTTCTACGATCCAAAGACGAAGAAGTACGTGATGGTGCCGGCCTGTTTCTCGACCCACCATCTGCAGTTCGCCTTCGATAAGAGCGACACGCTGTGGACCAGCGGCGGCCGGACCGTGGTCGGTTGGCTCGACACCAAGAAGTTCCTGGCCACCGGCAACGCGGCGGCTTCCCAGGGATGGACCGCCATCGTCATCGACACCAACGGCAACGGCAAGCGCGACGAGGGATACACCACCGATAAGCAGAAGGTGGACCCGACCAAGGACATGCGCGTCGTGCGCGGCGGCTTCTATGCCGTGATGCCGAGCCCGGTGGACGGATCGATATGGGGCACGGTCCGGGGATATCCCGGCGCCATCGTCCGCATCAACCCTGGTGCCAATCCGCCGGCCACGGCGCTCTCGGAAATCTACAAGGTTCCGAAGCCTGGCTTCGGCGTGCGCGGCGGTGACATCGACAGCCAGGGCGTCGTCTGGGTCTCGCTGGGAAGCGGCCATATCGGCGCCTTCGACCGGCGCAAGTGCAAGGGTCCGCTCAACGGCCCCAAGGCGACCGGCAACCATTGCCCGGAAGGCTGGTCCTTCCATCAGTATCCCGGTCCCGGCTTTAAGGGGATCGGCCCCAACAGCGCCGAATCGAGCTACTACACCTGGGTCGACCAGCACGACACCTTCGGTCTCGGCAAGGATGTCCCGATGTCGACGGGCAACCTCAACGACGGTCTGGTGGCGTTGAAGGACGGCAAGATGGTGACCCTCCGCGTTCCTTACCCGCTGGGGTTCTATGCCAAGGGCTTCGACGGGCGGATCGACGACCCCAAGGCCGGCTGGAAAGGCCGGGGCCTGTGGACCACCAGCGGCGACCGCACGCCCTGGCATATCGAGGGCGGCAAGGGCAACAAGCCCCTGGTGGTGCACTTCCAACTGCGGCCCGATCCCCTGGCCAAGTAAGCCGCAGACCGATCGAACCCTCTTTCGGGGCGGGACGGCGCTTGCGCTCTCCCGCCCTGTTCTTCTTCTGCCGCCGCCGCGCTCGGTTGCACCCCACCCCCGTGATGGCCCATGATCGACACCGACATTTGAGAGCCACAGAGGGATGGGCCGAACCGTGAGCAGGAACAGCCGTTTTGCGCGCTTCGCCGCCGAAGTGATAAACCGTACTCCGCTCGTGTGGATGATCCTGTTGCTGATCGTCCTCTGGCTTGCGTTTTCCGCCGGCGTCTATTACGCCGAACGCGGCGCTGCCGAGACATCGATCCGGACTTACGGCCAGGCGCTCTACTGGGGCGTCGCAGCCTTCTCGACCGCCGGGATCGCCGACACGCCGCGATCCGGCGGCGCCCAAATCATCGGCGGAATCTGGATCGTGGTCGGATCGACCTTGTTCTTCGGCACCATCGTGGCGACGGTGACGGCCTATTTCATGCGCCCGCTGCAGCGGCCCGCCCGCAAGATCATCGATTCCATCGAATACAATCTCGAGCAGCTCGAGGACCTCACCGTGGAGGAACTCGACCTCCTCAAGGGAACCGTCGACACCTTGATCCTGCACATGGAGCGGCTCAAGCGGAAGCAGGAAGGCCGCGCGAAGTCCCACAGCCACTGAAGGCTATAGGGCTGTCAGGGGACACGCGGCCGCAGGCGGGCACGGCCGCGCCGGCGGCCGCGGCCGGCTTGGCGGACTACTCTTTCTTCTTACGCTTTCCTTTGCCCTTCTTGCCGCGCTTGCGGCCCTTGCCCACCTCCTTGGTCCAGTAGGAGGCCCAGACCTTCGCCATCCTCTTATGGAGGTCGCTGTTCAATTGTTCGTCGTCACGAAGGACGCTGGGCTTGCCGATGATGGTCTCGGCAAACGGAATGAAGCGGGGCTGCTGAAGCGCCTTGTGGATCGGCACCGAGGCGGTCGCGGCATACTGCAGAATCTGTCCTTCCCGGCTCAGCATCCAGTTGATGAAGATGCGCGCGCCGTTCTTGTTCTTCGCTTTTTCAAGCATGACGATCTGCGAGCCGGTGATCGGGACCGGCTCCGGGCAGTGGTAGCTGATCGGCGCACCCTTATCAGCATAAGTCTTGGCCCGCCATTCCGGGGCGGGAATATTGGCGTGGAATTCGCCCGCGACCGTCAGGGCGGTATTCGCCGTCATGCCTTCCTTGCGTTGCTGTGGATCGACCTCGGTGAACAGCCGGCGGGTGAAATCCAGCCCCCATTTCTCGCCCTTCGCGGCCCACAAGGCCAACAGCCAGGCGTTGGGATGGTTGGAGAGCGCCAGCTTGCCGCCGCGCCACCGCGGGTTGGTGAGAAGGTCGTCCCAGGTCTTGGGCAAATCGGCCTTCTTGACCTGGTTGGTATTGTAGCCCATGCAGCGGTACGAAAGCTTGAAGCTGGCCCAGGTGCCGTCCTTGGCGACATGGTCGCTCGCCAGGTTCTTGAAGCCCGGCAGTTCCCTGAGATCGGCCAGCGCCTTGAGCCTCTTGAAATGGAAATAGGCATCGGCGACGCTGGTGATCACGTCGGCTATGACCCGGCCCTCGCGAAGCGCGATCACCACCTTGATGCCGCGGGCCGTGGTGCCGGCGCGATGGTAGCTCAGCTTGACGGTGGGATAACGCTCCTTGAAGGCTTCGGTGATATCGAGAAACTGCCGTTCCCGCCACGTGCCGAGGATGATGGCGCCGTCCTCCTTGGCTGCGCCGTCGAGCCACGCCCTAGGCACGTTGAGCTCGTCATCGAGCCCGTTCATGATCGAGGCATCGAGCTTCAACTCGGCGAGAGCCTTCTGGGTCGCCTTGGGCAGGTCGGCCGCGACGGCCGCCGTGCCCACCGCCAGGCTCAAACCGAAAGCCGCGGCTGTAGCCAAAATCTGTCTCTCCATGACGAACTCCCTTTTCCGTCCCTGTTGAATTGTGTTTTCTCGATTGGCCGCACCGGCGGATGCGGTCAGGTCCTCAGGACCTTGTCTCCGGCGTAAAGGCCCATCTCTTCGTTGCGGTTGTCCTTGCCGCGTTCCAGCACCTCTGCCGCCTCCTCGGCGGTCGGATAGCGGGCTTCGACCTCGACCCGGTATTCGTCGGGGTCCAGGAAGAACCAGTTGACGTAGCCCTTCTCGCGCCGGTGGCCCACCGGGCCTTCCACCTTGATGCCGAGCGACTTGATGTATTCCACGGTCTCCTCGGCCTTGGCCGGCACCACCTGGTAGGACCAATGGATGGCGTGAGGAATCTTGATGCGCGGCTGATCGGGCGGCCATTTGATGATCGAAAGGCCGAATTCGCCGATATAGAGCTTCATCAGCGGGTTCTTCGACTCGTCGTTGCGCCAGGCCAACCGGGCCCCGAAGACCTTGGTGTAGAATTCGGCCGTGCGGTCGAGATCGTCCACATAAAAGCCGGAGTGGCTGATGCCTGTAATGGCGTCTTGGATCGAGCTGTCGTCCATGGGTACCTCCGTTTCGGAAATTTTTTGCATTCCTTGTCGTGTGAAATTCACTTTGTTGAATCATACCATGGGAGCGGCCTGGCGCACAGTGCCGCGGCAAGGGCCTGAACCCTTTCCCGCAAGGCACGCAGCGCTTAGGATGGCGCCAAACGACGGGAGGACCGCAACATCATGGCCAGCATCGTATTCGGGTTCGGCGCGTCCCACGGGCCGCTGCTGTCGACGCCGCCTGAACGCTGGGACCTACGCGCCGCGGACGACCGCAAGAACCCGGCGCATCCTTTCCGGGGGAATGTTTACAACTTCCAGGACCTGGCCGAACTGCGGCAGGACGAAAAAGACTTCCGCACCGAGATGTCGCTGGAGATGCGCCAAGAGCGCCACGTGCGCAACCAGAACGCCCTGGACAAACTTGCCGAGAAGGTCGCCGCGGTCGATCCCGATATCGTCGTCGTCGTCGGCGACGATCAGCATGAGTGGTTCCTCAACGAGGTCCAACCGTCCTTCACGGTCTATTGCGGCGACCAGGTGATCAATGCCGGCTTGACGGAGGAACGGTTGAAGGCCAAGTCGCCGGGCATCCAGCTCGCGATGAAGGGGTACTTTCCGCCCGAGGATCACGTCTATCCGGTGCCAAAAGAGCTGGCCGAGGCCATCGTCAAAGGTGCCATCGCCGATGAGTTCGACATCGCCGTCTCGATCGAGCAGCCGACCGGCCCGCGCGGCATCATCGGCATCGGCCACGCGTTTGCCTTCATCTATCGGCGGATCCTGCGCGACCGGCCGGTCCCCATCGTCCCCATCCTGCTCAACACTTATTTTCCGCCCAACCAGCCGACGGCGAAGCGCTGCTATGAATTGGGCCGCTCCATCGGGCGGTCGATCGCGGGTTGGAACGGCCCGGGGGCGGACAAGCGGGTCGCGGTCTGCGCATCCGGCGGCATCAGCCATTTCGTGGTCGACGAGGATTTCGACGAACGCATGCTGACGGCGATGAAGAACCGCGACACGGAAACCATCTTCGCCGAGCCCGACATCGTCTTCCGCTCCGGCACGTCGGAGACCAAGAACTGGATCACCGTGGCCGGCATCCTCTCCGAAACGGATCTTCAGATGAACCTGATCGATTACGTCCCGGCCTACCGGTCCGAGGCCGGCACCGGCTGCGGCATGGCATTCGCCAGTTGGGATTGACGCGCCGGCGCCTGTCTATTGTTCCATCACCTGGGGTGGGAACAACTCTTCCATCGTCATGAGACGTGGCGTCAGGCCCTGCTCGTAGGAGTACTGGGCGATGGTCTCAAGCACCTTGCGGTTGGCCTTGATTCCGTGACGCACCAGGGGCGTCTGGACAGCCTTGCGATACTCCCGCGGAATGAGGCCGGTTTCCAGGTGATAGTGAACCGCTTCCATGCGCGCCTTTTCGGCGATCTCGTTGGCTTTCTCGAACGCCTTGAAGACATTCAGCACCGCCCAGGGGTGCCGTTCGGCAACCTCGCGCTTGATGACCATGCCGTGGTTGATGGGATAGATGCCGGTCTTTTCGAAATAGCGCACGCCTTCGGCATGGGGATCGGCATAGAGATACTTGAAGTCGGGATGCTTGAAGAGATCCAATGTCGAGCGGTCGACCAGGTTGTCGGTATTGACGAGGTACCGGATCGCTCCATCCAGCTTCCCCTCCAGCAGCATCTCCCCCATGTTGGTGTCGTTGGGGATATAGGACAGCTTCACATCGTCCGGCGGTTTGAAACCCGTCGCCGAACCGTGGCTGTGGTCGTCGTTGCGCTCCATCCAGAATTCCATGTCGCGGGGATGGACGTCGTATTCATGCTGCAAATGCCCCCGGGTCCAAAGTGCCGCGGTTTGCGCGTATTCGGGCACGCCCATCTTCTTGCCCTTGAGGTCGGCCGGAACCTCGATCCCGCGGTCCTTGCGCACCAGAATGCCGAACTGATACATCCGCCGCGTGGTGAAAACCGGGATCGGCACCCAGCGGTCGTCGCCGCCCGCAACCGCCATCAAGAGCTCGGACATCGACATCTCGGAAATATCGAAATCGCCGAAATGTAGTTGGCGCCAGAACAGCTCCGACGCATGTACGCAGGTCGGGATCAGTTCGATTCCGTCGGGTTTGACGGTGCCCTCGAGGACCGCGCGGGTACGCGGATTGTCGGCCATGCCGATACTGAGCTGCAGTTTCATCAGGGGCCTTTCGGGATACGGCTTATTCGGCCGCCGATTTGCCGGCGAGCAACCGGCGGCAATAGCTGGGGCCGTCTTCGTGATCTTCTATGTATCCCGAGGTACAGACGAAATCCGGATAGAAACCCTGCGACGCATCGCGGATCAGTCCCGGGGCCTCCTTGCCCTCCTCCACCTGCTTGACCGCGTTGAGCAGCGCCCGGCGCACCGCGGCAATCACGACGTCGCTGGAGCCGAGATGTTCCTTGGTGCGGTCCTGGATCGGCCCCGGCCCTTGGGTTTCGATGGCGAAGGCATCCTGGGCCGGGAAATGGAGCCCCATGCCGCCCCAACTCTCACCGCGCTTCAAAGCGTCGCGGTCCTGCAGATAACGGTTCTCCGGGCGGCGAAGGTGCCGGCTGTCGGGCCCGACATTCTCAGCGCGGCTCTTCAGCAGCCTTTCCTTATTGAGCGGTTCCTTGTCGCTGTAGAAGAACTCGAAACGGCAATGGCTGTGGTCGTCAATGGGGACGTACCAGCGTCCCTGGTAGGCATGCGCCCCGCCCGAGGTCGAGGGCGTCGCGCCGCTGGGAAACACGTAGTTGTTGACCCGCAGGTACTTGCGGCCCTGGGGCGCGTTATGGACAGCATAGATCCTGGTGCCGAAGCTGGTGTTCTCGGTGGCGATCGCGGGCGGCTCGTTGCCCCGGATGGCGGCGATGTCGGCACCGGACCGCTCGCTGGCCTTGCCCGGCGGGCGGCGGTGCAGGAACGTGGTATGGGCCGGGTCGGTGGAACTTTCGAGGCCCTGCAGCCAATTGCACATCTGCACGACGCGAAACGCCTGGCGGTTTTCATCCGGCCCCGAGAGGAAGGCGAAATCCGGGATCAACGGCGGCTCCCCCTCGCCGAGATAGGCCCAGATGGCGCCGCCCTTCTCCTGCACCGGATAGGCGGTGTTATGGATCTTGTCGCAGAACTTCCGGCCCTCCGGTTCGGCCGGCTGGTCAAGGCAATTGCCCTCCCGATCGAACAGCCAGCCGTGATAGAGGCAACGCAAGCCGCCGTCCTCGACCCGCCCATAGGACAGGTCGGTGCCGCGGTGCGGGCAGTACTGGCCGATCAGGCCAAGACGATCGGAATCGTCGCGGAACAACACCAGATCCTCGCCCATGATCCGCACCGGCATGGGATCGCCGCCCGGCGGCATTTCATCCGCCGTGGCAACCGGCTGCCAATAGCTCCGGAGCAACCGTCCGCAGGGCGTGCCCGCGTCCGTCATCGTGAGGAGATCGTTTTGTTCCTTGGACAGCATGGAAAAATCCTTTCTTATTATTCGGCCGCCGCCGAAGTCCTCAAGGCGCGGCGGCAAAATCCCGGCCCGTCCTCGTCGTCCTCGATAAAGGTCGAGGTGCAGATGAAATCGGCGAACAGGCCCTCGGCGCTGTCGCGGATCAATCCGGGCGCCTCGTTGCCCTCCTCCACCTGCTTGATCGCATTGATCAGCGTGCGGCGCGCCGCCGTGATGACAATGTCGCTGGAACCGAGATTCTCCTTGGTGCGGTCGCGGATGGCGCCCTGGGTTTCGATGGCGAAGGCATCCTGGGCCGGAAAGTAATCCCCCATGCCGCAAAAAGTCCCCTCGCCCTTCATTTCCTCGCGGTCCTGCAGGTAGCGGTTTTCCGCACGCCGGACATGGCGCAGGTCGGGCCCGACATTGTCGGCGCGGAACGCCCTGAGCGTTTCCTTGTCGAGCGGCTCCGAATGCCGATAGAAGAATTCAAAGGCATGATGGCTGACGTCGTCCCGCGGGACGTACCAGCGCCCCTGATATCCGACCTCGCCGGTCGATGTCGAAGGCGTCGCACCGCAGGGATAGACGTAGTTGTTGACTCTGAGATACTTCCGGCCGTTGGGCGAATTGTGCAGGGCGTAGATCCGCATGCCGTAGCTCGCGTTCTCGGTGGCGATCTCCGGCGTCTCGATGCCGCGCAGCGCCCGGACGTCATTGCCGGACCGGATGCTGACCGTGCCGACGGCCCGGCGATGCAGGTAGGTCGTATGCGCCGGATCAAGCACACTCTCCAGCCCCTGCAGCCAGTTGCACATCTGGATGGTGCGAAATGCCAAGCGGTTGGGCTCGGGCGCCGTCAGGAACTGAAAATCCGGAATCAACGGCGCCTGGCCCTCGCCCATATAGGCCCAGATGACGCCGCCCTTCTCCTGCACCGGATAGGCCGGATGGCGGATCTTGTCGCAGAATCTGCGGCCCTCCGGCTCGGCCGGCTGGTCGATGCAGTTCCCATCGCGATCGAACAGCCAGCCGTGATAGAGGCAACGCAGGCCGCCGTCCTCGACCCGCCCATAGGACAGGTCGGTGCCGCGGTGCGGGCAAAACTGCCCGATCAGGCCAAGCCTGTCCTCATCATCGCGAAACAGGACAAGGTCTTCGCCCATGACCCGGATCGGCATGGGATCGCCACCGACGGGCATTTCCTCCGCCGCGGCGATGGGCTGCCAATAGCTCCTGAGCAGGCGCCCGCAGGGCGTGCCCGGGCCGGTCTGGGTGAGCAAATCGTTTTGCGCCTTCGACAGCATGGGTCCTTCCCTCCTTTCCGATTCCGGGCAAACCCGCCCGCTCCGGAAGCCTTTCTCCGCCGGCAATTCTAAAGCACCGTTGCTCAATGATATGCGGGTTGCCGCCGCCAGCACAAGCGGCGGCTCCAGGCACTACGCACGGAAATTTCGGCATTTCGCCAGGCGATGGGCCGAGCTGGAAAGCGTTTGCGGCGAGGGAATGGGGCGAGTGATGGGATTCGAACCCACGACTTCCAGATCCACAAACAGGTATCTACCCTCAGCAGCCGGTTGCAGGCGTAAGCACTAGCAACGCTTGAACCCTCTGTAAACCTTGGTATTTGACCCACAATAAACTACATTTCATTGCAAGCTGTAACAGCCGTAAACACTGCGTTTCGTTACCCATCTGTTACCCACGAGGACCACAAGACCAAGGCGGGGGGTATCACCATGCCACGAAAGAAGCTGACCGAGGCAGCCTGCAAACGGCTGCAAGTCCCGAAGGGAAAAAACCGGGAGGACTATTTCGACGCTCTCTTGCCGGGGCTTTGTTTCAAGGTCACGAATACCAACCGAATTTGGTCCGTCGTCTACCGCCCCAAGGCAGGGCCAAAAAGGGGAATACAGAGGCGCTATACCATTGGGCCCTACCCTGCTTTCAGCTTGAAGGATGCTCGCGAGGAAGCGCAAAAGGTTTTGCGCCAGGTGTCTCGGGGCGAAGACCCGCAGGCTGAAAAGGACGCGGCAAAGGCAGCCGCCCGCGACACCGCACCGCCTAATGACGCTTTTGCATCGGTTGCCGACGACTTCATCGCTCGCCATGTCTCGAAAGTGAAACCCCGCACCGCCGACGAATACCGGCGTCCGATAGAGCAATGGCTGAAACCTCGATGGGGCGACCGGCCCATCGGTGAAATCACCCGGCGCGAGATACGCGATCTGATCGACGACGTTGCGGATGGCAAGTTGCCCGTGCCGGTGCCCACCGAAGGCAAAACAGGACGGCGCGCCCCCCGGCCCAATCGGAAGCGCGGCGGGGTTATTGCGGCGCGGCGGACCTATGCAACGGTGAGAAAATTGTTTAGCTGGGCAGCGGCCCGCGACATCATAGATGCCAGCCCGGCGATCATCCCCGCCGAGGCCCTGCCGGGCAAGGAAACGCCCCGCGACCGATTCCTGACCGACGATGAAATAGTCGCCCTGTGGCCCGCCTTAGAAGCGGCTGCCTACCCCTTCGGCGATGCCTTCAAATTGATGCTGTTGACTGGTCAGAGGCGCAACGAGATCGCAGCAATGCGCTGGTCAGAAATCGACCTGGAAGCGAAGACCTGGAACTTGCCGGCCGAGCGGACCAAGGCGGGCCGCGCCCACCTGGTGCCACTTTCGCCCCAGGTCGTGACGATCCTTGAAAACGCACCCCGCTTTGTCGGCGACGATGATGCGCCTGATGGCGAATTTGTCTTCTCGACCCGTGGCGGCATCGTTCCCATTTCGGGCTTGTCGAAGGCGAAGGCCGCCGTTGCCGAACGGGCTGGCATAGACCATTGGACCCTTCACGATCTACGCCGCACCTTGTCAACTCGG
>JAOTVC010000063.1 GCA_029863585.1 Alphaproteobacteria bacterium
GCACCCCTCAACGCTATGGCGTGCCACGGCGAAACGCTAGGTTTTCTGCGCCGGATGGAATTTATTCAAGGAACAGCGTCCATAGATGACAATGCCGTTTCCGGTTACTGCGTCAAGGCCGGCGCGGCGCCGATCTTGCCCGGCGGGACCGGTTGACCACGTAGGTCCTTCTTGAGGTGCTGGGTGTTGTAGCCATTGAAGATGTGCCCCCAGAGCCCGCGGTCGAGGTCCGAGGTCCCAAACATCCAGTCGGCGATCGGGAAGGTCAGATTCATGTTGACCTCCATCATCAGCCGGGTGTTGTGGTGGGCGAAATGGTGGCGGCGCAAGGTGTTCACAAAGGGACAATTGCGCACGAACCAGTTCTCCTCGACGTGGCAGCAGAAGTGCATGAACTCGTAGATCAGATACATGCTGACCGTTGTGCTGATCAGCAGCCAACCCACGTTCGCGGAGGCCAAGAGCCCCAGGATCACGGCCGGCGGGGTCGACATCATGATGAAGGTGACAAGCGCGAAGGGCGGGAATACCGTGACACGCCAGTCTTTGTGATCCCGAAAACGCATCTCCGTATCGGAGAAGAATTGATGGTGGTTCAAGGTATGGCGCGAATAGACGGCGCGCGCGCCGCGGTTATTGATTGGCCGGTGCATGACATAGCGATGGACGGCCCACTCGAACACGTTGCACAGAAGAAAGACCACCGGGATGGTCAGCCACTCCCACCACTGCACATCATGAATGTGCTGCACAATGTAGTACAGCGCGGCACCGCCCAGGGCATAGATGACCGCGACGTGGAAATAACCGTTGTACCAACCGGCGATTCGCGAGCGGTACTCTTTGCGAAAGCGGGCCTGTTTATCGCTCATCATGATTCCAATCTCCTACGCATCGGCGGGCGATGCGTCCATTTGATGCCGTGTTATTCCGCGGCGGTCTTGCCTTCAGCTCGTTGCAGGGCAAAGATCGACGTATAGCCTCCCGACCAATCCGGCGGCACCAAACACGGCCGCGGATCGTGGTGCGCCCAGTGGACCTGCTCGCCGCTCACGATCTGCTGATCGTATTTCGAGTAGATCGGGTTATGCGTATACGGAAAAGCATCGGCCGAGGCATAGACGTTGAGTAACAGGGGCCGGCCAAGGTTCGAGGTGTTGGGTTTCGAACCATGTATGGTGCGGCAGTTGTGGATCGTGATCGAGCCCGCGGGACCATCCAAAAAGACGATTCTGGAAGGATCGATCGCCGCGGCATCGGCCTCGGACAAACAACCGGTCCAGGTGCCCTTGGCATACTGATCATAGAGCGGCCCGTCATGGCTGCCCCTGATCACGCCGAGCGGACCCTGGTCCATTCCACAGTTGTAGATGTAGGCGCCAACCGTGCAAGGGCTGTAGTTGGTGTGCGGCCAGAAGCCGATGTCCTGGTGCCACTTGACCTCTTCGCCGCCGTGCGCCCATTTGAAGTTGAGCTTCGAATGGTGGAACTTCACATTCGGCCCAACGAGATCGGCGATGATATCCGGGATGACCGACCGCGAGGCGAATTCCCAGTAGGTTGGATGCTTGTCGTTCGGGCTCGACAGGCGGCGCAGGCGCGGCGCCTCGGCACTGTGTCCGGCCTCAAGGTCCCAGACGGCATCGGACTTGGTGATGCCGCGACTTTCTTCGATCATCTCATTCGTGGCCCCGCGTAGCCGCTCGAGCCACTTTTCCGAAATTGCCCGCTCGACCAGCAGGTAGCCGTCGGCGAAGTAGGATTCGCGTTGCTTGTGGGTCAGGATCTTCGGTTCGATCGACAGCACATCCTCGGGCGTCATGGCGCAGAATTCCCGCACTTGTACGATACGGCAGTTTTTTCACCGCATCGAAAGCGGCCGTTCCAGAGACGGCAACAATATCTGATATATTACAGGTACATCAGATCGGTCAAATAGTCAAGAAGCCTTCCGCATCTATTGGAATCCAAGAAGCTTGGTCGGCAGCCACAGCACCAAGGGCGGATAGGCAGCGACAATCGCCAAGGTCAGGATTTGCAGCAAAATAAAGGGGATCACGCCCCTGAACATGTGGTTCAGCGTGATCTCCGGCGGACTGATGCCGCGCAGATAGAAAATCGCCGGCGCCATGGGCGGGGTCAGGTAGCTGGTCTGGATCACGATCAGGAACAAGATGCAAAACCACACCGGATCGAACCCGAAGCCGACCACTAGCGGTATGAACACCGGAATGAAGATCAGCAGGACCGAGATCCAATCGAGGAAGAACCCGGCGATGAAGCTGATCGACAGGAAAAGCGCAAGGGTCGCCCAGCCGCTGAGCTCTGCGGAACGCACAAGCTCGTTCGCCAGAGTAACACCGCCGGAACCGACGAAGACACCCGCGAACATGTTCCCGCCCAGCAGGATCAGCATGATCATGCATGTCACCTTCAGCGTCTTCATCAAGGCTTCCCACAGGACGCCGAACGAGAAGGAGCGGTATACAAGGGTAAGCAGGATCGCGCCGAATGCCCCCAGCCCGGCAGCTTCGGTCGGCGCCGCCCAGCCGAACATGATCGAGCCGAGCACGGCGAAGATCATCAGGACCGGCGGGACCAAGGCAATAACCGTGGTACGCAGCTTGGCGCTCAAAGGGGGATCGTCATCGCGACGCGGCAGGCGCGGCCCAGCGCCGGAGTCAAGGATGCAACGAGCCAGGATGTAGATCACGTAAAGGCCAGCCATCAGCAAGCCGGGGAAGATCATGCCGACGAAAAGATCGCCAACCGAGACGTCGGCCACAGGGCCTAGGATCACGACCACCACGGACGGCGGGATAATGGTGCCGAGCGAGCCACCGGCACAAATCGTCCCGGAGATCAGACCTTTGTCGTAGTTGTACCTCATCATGACCGGGATCGCGAGCAGGCCGACCACGGTTTCCGTCGCCCCGATGACACCAGTCGATGCGGCGAAAATGACACACATGATGATCGTACCGACCGCTAGACCGCCGGGTAGCCGGCGCGTCCAAAGGTGCACGGCCTCGAAAAGTTCCTCCGCGATTCCGGAACGCTCGAGCATGGAACCCATGAAGACGAACAACGGCACGGCCGCGAGGACGAAGTTCGACGCGACATCGTTGACTTTCTGCACGAACTGGAAGATCACCGAATCGCCGAAGGTCATAAGGCCGAAGATCAGCGCCACGCCCATCATAGAGAACGCGACCGGAATCCCCATGAAGAGGGCGAACAGCAGGGCCGGAAACATCAGGAGCGCAAGATAGTCGCTCACCGCGACGCCCCCGGCGGCTCACGGCCGGCCAGGATGTAAACCGCCTTGATCAGTTCCGCGGTGGCCTGCAGCGCCAGCAACACGAAGCCGGCGAAAAAGACCAGGCGGAACGGCCAAATGATCGGATTCCAGGCCGAATCGCCCGAGGTTTCACCGGACAGATAGGCGTAGAACGCGTACTTCCAGAGACCCCAGCTCAACCACCAGGCTACCGGCAGGAACAGACAGGCATAGCCGACAATATCGATCAGAGCCTGCGTTCTTGGTGACCAGCGGGCATAGAGGAGGTCTATACGAATATGGCCGCGGTCGCGCAGGGTGACGGCCGCCCCCAACAGGAAGTTGGCACCCATCGCCATATAGGCGATCTCATAGGCCCAGATCGTCGGCGCATTGAAGAGGTAACGGGAAAACACTTCGTAGACGGTCGCCAGGATCAAAGGGGCGACGATGATCGCGCCAAGGACTCCGAATCCACCGGACAGGCGCTCGATCAGGCGTACCAAAGCATGCATGGCGGAGCTCGCAAGACTGCCGCAAACGGCGAGGGAGATGAGGGCGCCAAAGCGCCCCCATCTATATGCGAATTACCTTCAGCCCTTCACGTTTCGATACCGCGAGGCATCCTTCCAGAGAGTCTCGAACTCAACCTGGGACCGCCAAGCCTTCTCGAACCAGGGATTCTCCTTGGCCTGCTTCTCGGCCCATTCGGTGGCCAGCTTCTTGGTTTGTTTTTGGACATCCTCATCCAGCTCGATGATTTCATTGCCCGAGGTGCGGAAGAATTCCAGCGCCTTGGCGTCTTCCTGGCCGATTCGGGTCCAGGTCTCGAAGGTCACCAGTTTGGCGGCCTGTTGAATCAGGGTCCGGTCGCGCTCGGATATGCTGTTCCAGGCATCCTTGTTGAACATGACCTCGAAAGGCGCTACCGGCTGGTGCACGCCCGGAATGATCACGTACTTGGCGATCTTATGAAAACCGGGCGAAATGTTCTCCCACAAGGTGCCCCATTCGGTCGCATCGATCGCGCCACGCTCCAGCGAGGTGTAAACCTCGGCTCCCGGCATGGTCACCGGCGCGGCACCGAGATCCTTTGAGATTTCCAACCAGGCTCCAGCCGTGCGCAGTTTTAAGCCTTGCAGGTCGTCCAGTGTCCGGACCGCTTTACGCGAGTGGAGGAAGACTTCCGCTGTGCGGATGAAAAGCGGCATGGAGACGACGCCGAACTTCTCGTCACGGAACTGCGCCCACATCTCCGCGCCGCCGGCCTCGTAGAGCCAGTGCAACATGCGTTCGGAGTCCATGCTGCCGGCAAAGCCGCCAAACACGACCGTCGTCTTATCCTGACCCCAGTCATAACCCATCCAGGTGTGCCCGACCTCGACGACGCCATTGCGCACGGTTTCCGCGACCTTCAGGGCGGAGCCCAACTGCCCGCCCGGAAAGACCTGTATGTCCACACGCCCCTCGGTGAACAGCTTGACCTTATCGGCGAACGCCTGGGCCCCGATCTCCATCAACGGACCGCCGCCCCAACTGGTGGCCATCTTCCATTTGACGTTTTGGGCACCCGCTTCGGCCGAAAACAGAGCGCCAAAGCCCACTACGGCCGCGACCGCAAGCATCTTCAGTTTTCCCAAGACTTCCATTTCTTCTCACCCTCCCTGTTTCGGCAGGCAACCATTACCCGCCCCTCTGTTCTTGAGCCAAACCCCGGCCACGCCGCGTACGTCACCGGCGCACAGTTATCTGCCCGGGCCGTCACGCATTAGTCTCAAGCCGCTTTAGCGCCTCGTCTATTTCCTGCCCGGTCAGTTCCCAATCATTTTCGAGATTCGCCACGACCGCGCGCATAAAAGGCTGGCAAAGCCTGAGTGCCGCCTGATCGTCACCCAAATGATCCGCGAGCAGGGCCAGCGCAAGTTGCCGCGGCTCCGCGCCTTCGTAGGTCCACTCGAAGCCTCCACTGGTGAATTTCTTCAAGTCGTAGCGCTCATCAAGCCGCCGGCCGTCGACGAGGACTTCTATGCCGTCCATGCTTCGCGACCCTGTGTATTTTTTCGTCGTGGGCACCCGCGGGAGCCATACTTTGCTGTCTGATATATCTGCGATATGGTACGGACATATAGCGTTAATGTAAAGCAGGCTGATCAACCTAATTTGAGGACAATGTTGCGTGGCGGGTCGGAACCGTCGGCGGAGCGGCTGGATGCGGCCATCAAGGCCTTCGACCGGGATTATCCGAAAGGCCTCGACGCGCTGCACGATGCCGAGTGCAGCTTTGTCCGCTCACCGCGCGAGCACAGGGGGTGGAAGAGCGGGAGGTCCTGCCGGCCGCCAGGGCGTGTTTGAAAGACGACGACTGGAAGCCGATACGGCGGGCTTTCGCCAAGAATACGGATCCGGTCTTTGGCGAGCATATCGAAATGGGGTTCCGCGCCTTGTTCGACCGGACCACGCGGTAAGATCCATGGCCCCGCCGAAAGCCTGAATATCGATTACGGATTCCGCTGGCCGCCTACCGACAAGGCCCCGGCGCCAACGGTTGCGCGCGTAAACGTTTCAGCATAGTCGACCAGCTGGTCCGAGGCACGAGCCGCCTCTTCCGGTTCCCCCGCCGCGATCCGCCGAGCCAGCTGCGCGTGCAGGCGGGCGCAAAGCGGCAAATCGGCCGCTTCCTTATAGTGCATGTACCAAAAGCGCCGGGACATGCCATGTAGAAGACCCATGGCACGGCTGGCGTACTCGTTGTGTGCCGCCTTGGACACGAGAAAATTGAGCTCGTGGTCAAAGCGCATGAAGCTGATATCGTCGTTGTCCCGCGCGGCCCGTTCCATACCCTCGGCAATCTCCAGGAAACGTGCCTTCTCCTCCGGCGTGGCGCGTATCGCGCCCGCACGCGCCATAAGGCGCTCCAACTCGCGCCGCACTTCGAGGGCCAGGAGCTGCTCGCGCGGGTTGATCTCGGCGACGAGGATGCCCTTTCGAGGTAGAATCGCAACCAGACTCTCGCGGGCAAGGCGCTGCAAAGCCTCGCGAATCGGTGTCCGGCCGAAGCCGAGTGCGTCGGCGAGCCTGTTTTCCGATAGGACAGCACCCGGTTCCAGGCGGAGCGTAACAATTTGCTCCTCTAATACGTCATAAGCCTGATCCGTCTGGCTTTCGGCGCGAGGGCCCGCCGTGGGGGCATTCCTGGCGGTCGCTCTGGGATTGGGCAAACTCGGGTCCTCCAGTGGCGCATCCGTGTCGCGGTGTTGGATTACAACTGCTTGCGGCGCTCCAGCATTGTCGCGAACTTCTCGTACTCGGCTTCGCTCACGCCATAGGTGTGGTCCTCGTCGGGGAACGTTCCCTCCTTGACCTCCTTGACGTACCGCGAGATTCCGGTCACCGCAACCTCTGTCAGGGTCGCATATCGCTTGGTGAACTTCGGTTTGAAATCGGTAAAGACGCCGAGCAGATCATAGCACAACAGAATCTGCCCGTCGGTCCCTATACCAGCCCCGATGCCAATCGTGGGGATTTCGACCTGCTTGGAGATCAGCGCCGCGATCGGACCGGGCACGGCCTCAAACTCCAGCATGAAACACCCTGCATCCTGAATAGCCAACGCGTCCTCCAGGATCTTCATCGCCGCTTCGGCAGTCCGACCCTGGATCTTGAAGCCGCCGAACAGAGCCACTGTATGGGGCGTTAGACCGATGTGCGATGCCGTCGGTATCCCGGCATCGACCAGCGCCTTTAAGATGTGCGCTTGACTCTTGCCGCCCTGCGGCTTGACCGCATCGCTGCCGGCTTCCTGCATGAAGCGGGTCGCGTTGAGGAGGGCGCGATCGACCGTGTTGTAGCTTTGATAGGGCATGCAACCGAGGACGAAGGTGTTCGGCGCACCCTTACGCACCGCCAGCGCGTGCATGATCATCATATCCATGGTCGCCGGGATGGTGTTGGCATGGCCGTGCGCGATCATTGCCAGGCTATCCCCAACCACCGCCACATCGACACCGCCCATCTCGGCCCATTGCGCCGAAGTGTAGTCGGGCACCGACATGTAGACCATCTTTTCGCCGGTTGTCTTCGACTCGCGAATTTCGGTGATCGTTCGCTTCTTGCGGGTTGGCTTGGCATGATCGCTCACCGTTCGGACTTTCCTCTGGTCTATTTCTGATATATTATCAATATCCCTAATCAAGAGGGCAAGCGTCATGTCGCGGATCGCGACTGGCGGCCTTTCCATGTTGGCGGCAGGCTGGGATGCGCTTCGAGCGATCAATGGTGTCGATCCGGGGCGAACGGATGGGGAGGTAGGGCCATGCCAACGAATATCCGCAGAATGCTAAGTCTCGTCGTGGCACTCGTCGTCGTCGCTGTACTCTATTTCGAGTATCAGGCGGGCCAGGGATTCTTGAAGTGGTTCGCTCTTGTCCTGGGCGTAGTCATGATCGGCGCGGTCTGGCTGTTTCCTGAAGCCGGGCGGCAAAAAGACCGGCAGAGCTGACGCGCGTACCGGATATCGAAATCGACCACGGGCAAGCGTCACCATGCTCTTTTCGTCGAATGGTGCCGATCACACTTTCAACATATGGGTCTTGCCATGGTGATTTTGGCGTCATGACACCCCGCCAGCGGTTCCTGAACGCCCTGGCGCGTGAGCCCGTCGACCGCGCGCCGGTCGCCAGTCCGACCTCGGTCGTCACCGAGGGCCTGCAGGGCGCTGTCGGCGCCTTTTTCCCGGATGCCCACCACGACCCCGAACAGATGGCGGCCCTGGCGCTGGCCGGCCACACCCGCCTCGGCTATGACGCTGTTTTCCCGGTTTTTGCCGGTGGCACTCATGAGGCGGAAGCCTTGGGCGTGCCGGTGCGCTGGGGCGATCGTGGGCATATGCCGGCCTGCGAACGGGCAATTTGGCAACATGCGGACGAGATCGCCGTGCCGGAGAATTTCCTGGACCATCCGGCGATCGCCACCGTGCTCGAGGCGATCCGAATCCTAAAAGCGGAGCTTGGCGACCGGGTCGCCATCATCGGCAAGGTCTATGGGCCGTGGAGCCTCGCCTACCATTGTTTCGGCCTGCCCCGGTTCCTCAAGCTGACGATCAAGGACCCGGCCATGGTGGACGCCATCCTGGAGGGCCTGATGGCGCCGGCGATCGCGTTCGGCAACGCCCAGGCCGAGGCCGGGGCCGATGCCCTCTGCTACGGCGCCCACATCACCGCCGATCTCATCCGCCCGGACGCCTATCCGCGGTTCCTGCGCGACATCGACCGCCGGCTCGTCCAGGCCATCGACGCGCCATTGATCTTCCACTGTTGCGGCCGGACCTTGGACCGGATCGAGTATTTCAACGAGAGTACCATGCCGGCCTTCCACTTCGAATCCCAGAACGATCCTTTCGAGATGCGGCGCAAGGCGACCATGGTGCTGGTCGGCAACATCAACAACCCGCGGACGCTGCTCGGCGGCACCGTCGACGACGTGCGGCGCGAGGTTTTCCACGCCCTCGACGCCGGCATCGACATTATCGCCCCGGAATGCGCCGTGCCCCTGAACGCCAGGACCGAGAACGTCAGGGCGATCCGCGATTGCGTCGAGGAATACTACGCCGCTCGGTGAGCGGCGGGCGCACGGTGCCCGGAGGTTTTCGGACGGGCCAGGGTGTGGGTCTGTGACCGGGGACACCCTCCCCGGAGCGTCGTTTGGCGCCGGCCCGGGCCGCGTGCTACCGTCCCCACGGCGCGACCGGCGGCCCCTCGTCATGGAACGTGGAGCGTGGGCTTGAACTTCTCGACCGTCGAACAAGCGATCGTCCGCACCGGGTTCACGCCGCGCGGCGCTTTTGGCCCCGAACCACAGGACAGGGTCCCCGACGTGGCGCCCGGCGTCGCGACGCGGACGCTTGTTCTCGCCGGCAACGCGGGGCCGGACATGTGGCGCGCCTTCAGCGCCGAGCGCGACCCCGCACGCGATAGCCTGGACAAATGGTCGCGGACGAAGCTGACGGCCCTGGCGGTGGAGCTGGGGGCCGTCGCCCTGTTTCCCTTCACCCGCCCGCACCTGCCGTTCCAGCGCTGGGCACAACGGGCGGAAGCCTGCCATCCGTCACCTCTCGGAATGTTCATACACCCCGACTACGGGCTCTGGCACGGCTACCGCGGAGCACTGGCCTTCCCCGAGAGCCTGGGCGGGCTGCCGTCCGACGAGCGCCCAAGCCCGTGCGCGACCTGCGCCGACCGGCCCTGCCGCGATGCCTGTCCGGTGAATGCCTTCACCGACGACGGATACGACGTCGCCGCCTGTGTCCGCCACATCGCCACCGAGGCCGGCCGCGACTGCATGGAATTGGGCTGCCGGGCGCGCCGGGCCTGTCCCGTAGGCACCGAGCATCGTTACGAACCGGCCCAAGCCCGGTTCCACATGGCCGCCTTCCTGCGCGCTCGCTTGGCCGACGGCCTTCGCTGAAGTCCTGCCCGCAGCTCTCCGCCCGCCAAGACAGCCCCCAACAGCCCGAACGGCCGTTTCGATATGGCTCGACCCGGGCTCTGCGGAATCATGTTGTCAGTATGATATACCAATGATATATTACAATGTCGCGGCCAGTGTACCTGGCCCGGCGGAATCCACCTCGGAGCCTCGATCGCATGGCCGAGGACCGCCCTCGCAAGGTCGTGACGGCCGTTGGCGGCGCCGGAATGAACACCGGGTGGGCAACTGGATCCGAAGGGAGGCAGAAATGGCTATCCAGGACATCTACAACGCGGTCATGGCGTACGAGGAAGACGATGTTGCCGAACTGGTGCAGGCCGAGGTCGATGCCGGCACCGACGTCAATGTCATTCTCAACCAGGGGATGATTGCGGCGCTCGATGAGATCGGCGAGAAGTTCAGCAAGGGCACGCTCTTCGTCCCCGAGATGCTGATGGCTGCCGAGGCGATGCAAGCGGGCCTGAATATCCTTCGGCCGCTGTTGGCCAATTCCGGCGCCAAGCCCGTCGGAACCGTGATCCTGGGCACGGTCAAGGGTGACCTCCACGACATCGGCAAGAACCTGGTCGGCATGATGCTCGAGGGGGCGGGGTTCCGCCTGATCGACCTCGGCACCGACGTAGATCCCGAGAACTTCATTACCGCCGCCCAGGAGAATGACGCCGACATCATCGCCTTGTCGGGGCTGCTGACGACATCCATGCCCGAGATGGAGATGGCCGTCGCCATCGTCCAGGAAGCCAACCGGACCCGCAACCTAAACGTCAAAGTCATGGTCGGTGGCCCGCCGATCAACCAGGACTTTGCCGACAAGATCGGCGCCGACGGCTACGGCATGGACGCGCCGAGCGCCGTCGAAACGGCCCGGAGCTTCGTACGGATTTAGACCGCGGCGCGGGTCTCTGGACAGGCGGTATCCGGTCCGGACCCCGATCCCATCCGCCGCCCCGCAGGAGGAGGAACAGGTCATGACCTGGACACACCGCGATAGAATCCTGGCGGCCCTCAACCACGAGGAACCCGACCGGGTTCCCATTGATTTCGGAGGCGCCGAATTCACAACCATCACCCTTGCCGGCTACGAGCGGCTGAAGAAGTACCTGGGCGTCACGACGCCCACAGAGCCCATGTCGATCATCCACTCGGTCGCCCATCCGGCCGAGGAGATCCTCGAACGCTTCGGGGTCGACACCCGCAACGTCCAGCCCGGCGCTTACGAGGGCGGGCGTGACCATTGGATTGACGACAACAGCTACGTGGACATCTTCGGCGTGCTCTGGAAGCGCACCGAAAAGGACGTCGACCAGCATTTTCTGCACAAGGACGGTCCCTTTTACGAGGGCAAGCTGACCGTAGAGGCGGTCGACGCCCATGACTGGCCCGACGGCAGGAACCCGGGGTTGGCCAAGGGCGTCAAGGAGCGGGTCGCCGAAATCAAGGCCAAGGGCGATCACGCGATCTGCCTGTATCTGCCCGGAGGCGTCATCCACCGCGGCTATGCCATGCGCGGCTTCGAGGCCTACCTCAAGGACCTCTACAAGCGGCCGGAGGCACTGCAGCTGCTCATGGACAAACTCTGCGACTTCTGGTGCGACACCGCCGAGACCGTGATCGCCGCGGCCGGGCCGGAAAATGTCGACATCATTTACTTCGGTGAAGACCTGGGCACCCAGGACGGCTGCATGTTCGACCCCGACGCCATCTACAGCCGCTACCTCAAGCCGCGCCACCGGCGCATGGTGGAGACGGTCAAGGGCCTGACCAACGGTAAGGCGAAGGTTTGTTTCCACTGCTGCGGGTCGGCCTACCACTTCATCCCGCACCTGATCGAGATCGGCGTCGACGCCCTCAACCCGGTGCAAGTCACGGCCAAGGACATGCAGCCGGAACGCCTGAAGGCGGAGTTCGGCGACAAGCTCACCTTCTGGGGCGGCATCAACACCCAGCGCATCCTGCCCTTCGGTACGCCCGACGAGGTGGCCGCGGAAACCAGACACATCATCGACGTGCTCGGCAAGGGCGGCGGCTACATCCTGAACAGCGTCCACAACATCCAGGCCGAAGTGCCGCCGGAAAACATTGTCGCCATGTTCGAGACGGGCGTGAAGCATGCCTACCATTGATGGCTCGGGGATGTGCGCCAAGATGCGGAAACCGAGCACCCTGGTGATCTGTTGCGGCGCCGTCGCCCGCGAGATCCTCGCCATCATCGACGAGAACGGCTGGGATCATATGCGGGTCGAATGCCTGCCGGCGAAACTGCACAACGATCCCGACGCCCTGCCGGAAGGGGTGCGCGCCAAGATCCGCGACGGCCGCCAGCGCTTCGACAACGTCCTCGTGCTCTACGCCGATTGCGGCACCGGCGGCAGGATGGAGAAGATGCTGGCCGAAGAGGGAGTCGAGGGCATCGACGGCGCCCACTGCTACGAGGTCTTCGCCGGCTCGCAGGTGTTCCGCGACATCATGGCCGAGGAGACGGGGTGCTTTTTCGTCACCGACTTTCTGGCCCGGCATTTCGAGACCCTCGTCTACAAAGGGCTGGGCCTGGATCGCTTCCCGAGGCTCCGCGACGCCTATTTCGGCAACTACAAGAAGCTCGTCTACCTGGCCCAGCGCGAGGATGCGGACCTCATGGCGCGGGCCCAGGCCGCCGCCGACCGCGTCGGCCTCGCCTTCGAGGTCCGCTACACGGGGTACGGCGGTTTTCAGGAGTTTCTGGCCTCCCGGTAAGACGCCGTAAGCAGGGGGTACAGCCATCAAGGCGGGGTCCGTCGGATCCGCCGGCGTCCCGAATGGGGAAATTTGCGATGTACGTCATGCGCCGATGGGCGACCCGCAACGCCCGCCTCTTGGAAGCGATCTATCTTGTGCTCGCCAAGGCGTTTCACGCCTTCGACCCGCTGTGGGGGTGGGTCGGCTTTCACCGCCTCGAGACATCATTTGCCGCTCTCGAGGCCTGGTGCAAGGGGGCGTTGTTCGACTGCAACATGTGTGGGCGCTGCGTGCTCTCGGTCACCGGCATGACGTGTCCCATGAACTGCCCGAAGGGCATCCGCAACGGCCCCTGTGGCGGCGTGCGCGCCAACGGCCACTGCGAGGTGCGCCCGGACATGCCCTGCGTCTGGGTCGAGGCCTGGTCCGGTGCGACGCGGATGCGCCACGGCATGCGAATCCAGGAATTGCAGGAGCCATGCGACTTCAGCACCCAGGGAACGTCCGCCTGGCTGAGGCTCAGCGCGGAGAACCTGGCCCGGCGCGCCGCCGGAGCGCAGGGGGTGCCCGCTGAACGCCAAGGGATGGCCGCCGAATGAACGTTCCCAACCACGGCGCCGGTTCCTCCTATCCGGTCCTCGACGGACATTCCTCCGGGGGACGCCTGGAGCGCGTGCTGCGGTCGGGCCGCTTCACGATCACCGCCGAGCTCAATCCGCCCGATTCCGCCGATCCCCAGGAGACCTACCGGCGGGCCCTCGTGCTGTCCAAGGTCTGTGACGCGATCAACGCCACCGACGCCTCGGGCGCCAACTGTCACATGTCGAGCCTCGGCATCTGCGCGCTCCTGATCCAGGCCGGCTACTCGCCAGTTCTGCAGATATCGTGCCGCGACCGCAACCGCATCGCCATACAGGGAGACGTGTTGGGCGCCGCCGCCATGGGCGTTCACAACATCCTCTGCCTCACCGGCGACAGCGTCGAATCCGGCGACCACCCCGAGGCCAAGCCGGTGTTCGACCTGGATTCCATCTCGCTTCTGCGGACCATCCGTCGCATGCGCGACGAAAGGCAGTTCCTGTCGGGGCGCAAGATCACGGTTCCACCCAGGGTCTTCCTGGGCGCCGCCGCCAATCCCTTCGCGCCGCCCCACGACTGGCGGCCTTTGCGCCTCGCCAAGAAGATCGAGGCCGGGGCCCAGTTCGTGCAGACCCAGTACTGCTACGACATCCCGCTACTCGAGCAGTACATGGCGCGGGTTCGCGATCTCGGGCTGGACAAGAAATGCTTCATCCTGGTTGGCGTCGGGCCCCTGGCGTCGGCGCGGGCGGCGCGCTGGATCCGTGCCAACGTACCCGGCGTCCACATTCCCGACGCCGTCATCGCGCGCCTCGCGGGCGCCTCCGACCAGAAGCAGGAAGGCAAGAAACTGTGCATCGAGCTCATCCAGCAGATTCGCGGCATCCCCGGCGTCGCCGGGGTCCACGTCATGGCCTACCGCCAGGAGGAACTGGTGTCCGAGATCATTCTCTCATCGGGGGTGCTGAAGCACAGGGACCGCAACGGCAAGACTCGCCGCGAAGCCAAGGAAGGAGCGTTGACATGACCGACACCGTTCTCGCATCGGCCAGCAGGGAAGTCGTGATCGGCTTTGACCGGCCCTTCGTCGTCATCGGCGAGCGCATCAACCCCACCGGCCGCAAGCAACTCGCCGACGAGATCTCGAAGGGCGACTACTCCGGCGTCGAGCGCGACGCCCGCGCCCAGGTCGAGGCTGGCGCCCAGATGCTCGACGTCAACGCCGGCGTGCCCATGGCCGACGAGGCGACGATGATGGCGGACATGATCCGCCGGGTGCAGTCCCTGACCGACGTGCCGCTGTGCATCGACTCGTCCATGGTGCCGGCGCTGGCGAGCGGGCTCGAGGCCTACAACGGCAAGGCGCTGGTCAACTCGGTGACCGGCGAGGATGAGCGCCTGGAAAGCGTGCTGCCGCTGGTCAAGAAGCACGGCGCCGCCGTGGTCGCCATCTGCAACGACAAGGGCGGCATTTCCCAGGACCCCGAGGTCCGCTTCCGGGTGGCGAAAGCGATCATGGAGCGGGCCATCGACCATGGCATCCCTGCCTCCGACGTGATCATCGATCCCCTGGTCATGCCGGTCGGCGCGGTCAACGACTCGGGACGCGTCGTGATGACCCTGGTGCGGCGTGTGCGCGAGGAGCTGAAGCTCAACACCATCTGCGGCGCCTCGAACGTCAGCTACGGCCTCCCCGACCGCATCGGGCTAAATGCCGCCTTCCTCTCCATGCTCGTGGGCGCTGGCCTGACCTCGGCCATCGTCAATCCCCTGCACGGCGAGGTTATGACCGCGATCGCGGGAGGCGAGGTCCTGGCTGGCATCGATCCCCGGTGCAAGCGCTGGATGAAGCGCTACCGGGCCCTGGCGAAGGCGGCCGAGGCCAGGGAGCAAGAGAGCAAAGTTGCCTGACGACGCCCTCATCGTCTTCCTGCCCTCGGGGCGGCGGGGCCGGTTCCCGATCGGCACTCCGGTCCTCAAGGCCGCGCGCAAGCTTGGCGTTGACATCGACTCCATCTGCGGCGGGCGCGGCATCTGCGGCCGCTGCCAGATCACGCTCGGCACCGGCGAATATCCGAAGTTCGGCATCGTCTCGCGGACCGATCACCTGAGCCGGCCGGGCGATCTCGAGCGCACCTACGCCGACGGCAAGGGGCTGGCCGAGGGGCGCCGGTTGAGTTGCGCGGTCCGCGTCGAGGGCGACGCCGTCATCGACGTGCCCGCCGAAAGCCAGCTGCACAAACAGATCGTGCGCAAGGAGGTGGAGAGCCGGCCGGTGGAGATCGACCCCGTGGTGCGGCTCCACTACCTGGAGATGGACGCCCCCAGCATCCGCGATCAGCGCAGCGACGTCGAGCGGGTCAGGGCCGCCCTCGCCGAGCAGTGGCAGATCTCGCTGGAGGCCGTCGACCAACGGCTCCTGAAACGCCTTCCCGGGGTCCTGCGCCAAGCCGCCTGGAAGATCACCGTCGCCGTGCGCGAGGGCAGGCGGTTAGTCGCCGTCTGGCCGGGCTTTCACGCCCGCGCCTTCGGTCTCGCGGTCGACGTTGGGACGACGACCATCGCCGTCCATCTCTGCGACCTTGGAACCGGCGAGGTGGTGGCCGCGGCCGGCGCGATGAACCCGCAGATCCGCTTCGGCGAGGACCTCATCAGCCGGATCTCGTTCATCCAGCAGAACCCCGAGGACCGGGACGAGCCCACGGCGGTCGTCCGCCGGGCGATCGGCGACCTCGTTCGGGAGACGACGGGGGCGGCCGGCGTCGAAGCCGACGACGTTCTCGAAGTCACCTTCGTCGGCAATCCGATCATGCATCACATCCTGCTCGGTATCGACCCGCTGCAGCTCGGCCGGGCGCCGTTTCCGCTCGCCGTGGAAACGGCGCTGACCTTTGCCGCCTCCGACCTCGGCCTCGACCTCAATTCCGGGGCCCGCGCCTACACGCTGCCCTGCATCGCCGGGCACGTCGGCGCCGACACCGCGGGCGTGCTGCTGGCCGAGGCGCCCCATCGGTCGGACGAGATGATGCTGGTAATCGATCTCGGCACCAATGCCGAGATCGTGCTCGGCAACCGCCACCGGCTGCTCGCCTGCTCCAGCCCCACCGGCCCCGCGTTCGAGGGCGCGCAGATCAGCTGCGGCCAGCGGGCGGCGCCGGGGGCCGTCGAGCGCGTCCGCATCGATCCCGCGACCCTGGCGCCGCGTTTCAAGGTCATCGGCAGCGACAAGTGGTCCGACGACGAGGGCTTCGCCGGGTCGGTCGCCGACTTCGGCGTTACCGGGATCTGCGGCTCCGGCATCATCGAGGCGGTGGCGGAGATGTACCTGGCCGGCGTCATCCAGGCGTCCGGGTACCTGGATGGCGGCCGCCACGGGGGCAACCCCCATATCGTTGCCGACGGCGACGCCTTCGCCTACCGGCTTCATGACGGCGAGCCCGGGATCGTGATCACCCAGACCGACGTCCGCGCCATCCAGCTCGCCAAGGCGGCGCTCTATGCCGGGGCGCGGCTTCTGATGGACATCATGGGCGTCGCCGAGCCCGACCGCATCGTGCTTGCCGGCGCCTTCGGCAGCTACATCGACCCCAAGCACGCCCTGATCCTCGGCATGGTTCCCGACTGCCCGCTGGAGCGCATGCGCGCGGCCGGCAACGCCGCCGGCACCGGCGCCCGCATCGCGCTCTTGAACCGCGCCACCCGCGCCGAGATCGAGGCCTTGGCGCGGCGGGTGGAGAAGGTCGAAACGGCGGCCCAGAAGAACTTCCAGAAGCATTTCGTCGCCGCCATGGGCATCCCGCACGGCGAACATCCGTTTCCCAATCTGGCCAGGGTCGTGACCCTGCCGGCGGCCACGGCGAATCCGAGGACGTCCAGGGTGGCCCGGCGCTCGCGGACGGACGCCGCCTAGGATGGGCGCCGCGGCGGCGCATCGATGACTGTCCGGGACGCGGCGGTGCCGCCGGATTTGCAAGGTCTTGCGCTGAACGCAAGTAAAGGAATGGGGAGGAAACCATGGCTAAGGCCGAATTGACGGGCATCCGGGCCTGCGTATTCGACGCCTACGGCACGCTGTTCGACTTCAACAATGCCGCCGCGCGCTGCAAGGACGATCTGGACGGCAAGTGGGAACGGTTCTCGGCCCTCTGGCGCACCAAGCAGATGGAGTACACGTGGCTCAGGAGCCTCATGGGCGATTATCACGTGGACTTCTGGGAGGTCACCGGCGCCGGGCTCGACTTCGCCCTCGGCTCCTTCGGCTTCGACGACCCGGCGTTGCGCGAGCGCCTGATGAACCTTTACCTGGAGCTGGAGACCTTTCCCGAGGTCAAGGCCATGCTGATGCGCCTCAAGGACGCCGGCATGAAGACAGCGATCCTGTCCAACGGCTCGCCGAGGATGCTGGAGGCGGCGGCCAGGAACGCCGGCATCGACCATCTGCTGGACGCCCTCCTGTCGGTCGAGCAGGTTGGTGTCTACAAGCCCCATCCGTCCGTCTACCAGCTGACCGTCGACTGGCTGGGCTCGCCGGCCGCGACCATCTGCTATCAGTCGTCGAATGCCTGGGACGCGTACTGTTCGGCGGCCTTCGGCTATCAGGTGGTGTGGATCAACCGTTATCGGCAGCGGCCCGAGGGCCTGCCCGGCGCCATCCGCAAGGAAATCTTCACCCTTGCGGATCTGCCGGCGCTGGTCGGGGCCTGAGAAAACCGGGCAAAGAGGGATGCCGTCATCATGCCCGTCATGACCCATCGCGAGCGGGTCCTCGCCGCCTTCAATCACCAGCAGACCGACCGGGTGCCGATCGATTTCGGCGGCACCTACACGACGACCATTTTCTTCGCCGCATACGAGCGCCTCAAGACATTGCTCGGGGTCGAGCACGAAACGGACATCTATTCGAAGACCCGCCGTCTCGCGATCCCGGACGAGACGGTGCTGCGGCGTTTTGACGTCGACACCCGGTTCCTGGGGCTCGGCGCTTACGAGGGCGACCAGAGAGAGCTCGATGCCGACACCTACCTCGACGAATGGGGCACCACTTGGCGCAAGGCCGAGGATGGCCACTACCTGTACGTCGACGGGCCGTTCTTCGGCCGCAAGAAGCCCGACCCCGAAGACCTTGAGAAGGGCAAGTGGCCGGATCCGGACAATCCGGGGTACTACCGCGGCCTCGCCGAGCGGGCGCAAAGGCTGCGCCGGGAAACCGACCACGCCATCATTCTCAATATGCCCATCGGCGTCATCCACCAAGGCCAGTTCCTGCGCGGGTTCGCGGACTGGCTCAAGGATCTCTACAAGAACCGCGCCTTCTCCGAGCGCACCATGGACATGGTCGCCGACCACTGGATCCGGATCGCCGAGAACGCCCTCGATCTGGTCGACGGCAACGTCGACGTCGTATTCTTCGGCGACGACCTCGCCTCGCAGCTGGCGCCGCTCTTCAATCCCGTCATCTACCGCGAATTGATCAAGCCCCGCCACGCGCGCATGATCGCGGCCGTGAAGGCCAAGACCGACGCCAAGGTCCTCTACCACAGCTGCGGCGCCGTCTCGCAGTTGATCGACGACCTCATCGACATCGGCGTCGATGCCCTCAACCCCGTGCAGGTGACGGCCACCGACATGGAGCCGGGCTCGCTCAAGAAGCGGTTCGGCGACCGCATCACCTTCTGGGGCGGCATCAACACCCAGAAG
>JAOTVC010000064.1 GCA_029863585.1 Alphaproteobacteria bacterium
TCTTGGGCGAGACGATGCCGCGGCGGATGTTGGGCACCAGATCGGTGCCGCCGGCGATGAACCGGGCGTCGGGCTGCTGGGCGCGGGCCTCCAGGGCCTCGGCCAGAGACGCCGGGCGGATCGTATGGAATTCGGGCATGAACTCCATCAGGCGACGTCCTGGCTGTGACGGCCGGTCCGGGCCGGGCGGGCGAGGGCGGCGATCACCCGGTCGGGCGTCACCGGCATCTCGGTAAGTCGGGCGCCGACGGCATCGCGGATGGCGTTGGCGACGGCGGGCAGGACCGCGGCCAAGGCGCCTTCGCTCGCTTCCTTGGCGCCATAGGGGCCGTTGGGATCGACGCTTTCGATCAGCTTGACCTCGATATCCGGCGATTCGACGATCGTCGGCACCCGGTAATCCAGCATGTTAGCGCTGATCTGCAAGCCATTGAAATAACGTATTTCTTCGCTGAGAGCTTGGCCCAATCCCATCCATACGGCGCCCTGGACCTGACCTTCGCAGGCGAGCCGGTTGAGGGCATAGCCGCAGTCGTGCGCCACCCAGATGCGCTCCACCGTAACCAGGCCGGTATCTTCGTTCACGTCGACCTCGGCGGCGACGGCGGCATAGGAATAGGCCATCGACGGGCCGACGCCGGCCCCCCGGTAGCGCCCGCCCTGGTGCGAGCGCGGCACCGTGAAGGTGCCCTTGACGGAGATGGTGCCGTCATCGGCCAGCGCTTCGTCCACCACTTCCTTGAACGTGAGCCCCGGGTCCTGGCCGCCGCGCACGCGGTAAACCTCGCCGAGGCATTCGATGTCCTCGGCCTTGGCGTCGAGCTTGCGCGCCGCCGCCTCGCAGAGGACGGCCTTCAGCCGTTCGGCCGCCTCCAGGGCGGCGTTGCCGACCATGAAGGTGACCCGCGAGGAATATGATCCGTTGTCCTTGGGCGTGATGCGGCTGTCGTTGGCGATGACGTTGATGCGCTCGAAATCGAGCCCCAGCACCTCGCCGACCAGCTGCGCGAGCACGGTGTCCGACCCCTGGCCGATATCGGCGGCCCCGGTCAGCACCGTCACGCCGCAATCGAAATCGAGCTTCAGGTTAACCACCGCGTGGGGCTCGCCGGTCCAGTGCACCGGCTTGGCGGCACCGGACACGTAATGCGAACACGCCATGCCGATGCCCTTGCCGGCGGGCAATTGGCCGCGTTTCCTCGCCCAGCCCGAGGCCTCTTCGACCCAATCCAGGCATTGGGGCAGGCCGTAGGATTCGACCATCAGGTCGTTGATGGTCTTGGTCGGTGCGGCCAAGAGGTTGCGCCGCCGGATCTCGAACGGATCGAGGCCGAGTTCTTCGGCCATCTGATCGAGAAGCGATTCGAATGCGAAACGCACATTGACGGTGCCGTGGCCGCGCATGGCGCCGCAGGGCGGCGTGTTGGTGTAGACCCGGTAGCCGTCGAACTTGACCGCCGGGATGTCGTAGATGGCGTTCAGCAGGGCGCCGGCATAGAGAATGGTGACGATGCCGTAGCCGCCGTAGCCGCCGCCCGCCTGCAGGGTTTCGCAGGCGCAGGCCGTCATGCGGCCGTCCTTGGTCATCCCGAGCTTGATCTTGATCTCGGTCGCCGGGCGGCCGCGGTGGGTGACGATGGTCTCCTCGCGGCTGAGCTTGAGGCGCACCTTGCCCCTGGCGGCGCGGGCCAGGATGCAGGCGATGATTTCGAAATTGAGCGTCTCCGAACGGTGGCCGAAGCCGCCGCCTACATGGGGCTTGATGACGCGGATCTTGGCGGTGTCCATGCCGAGGCATTGGGCCGCGCGCAGATGAACGTAGTAGGGCACCTGGGTGCATGAATGCAGCGTCAAGCGGTCGCGTTCCATATCATATTCGGCCATGGACGCGTCGGGCTCCATCTGCATGTGGGTGACCTCGCCGCAGGTGTAGCTTTCCTCGCGCACGATATCGGCGGCGGCGAAGCCCGCCTCGGCATCGCCGAACTCGTGATGGACGTCGCGCTCCAGGTTTCCGGGCCGGTCGTCGTGGAGATCCACGGCACCGGGGGCACGCGCCTTGGCGGGATCGAAACAGGCCGGCAGTACGTCCACCTCCATCTCGATCAGCGCCAGCGCCGCCTCGGCCGTGGCCTCATCTTTCGCCGCGACGGCAGCGACCGGCTCGCCCCGGTAGCGCACCCGGTCGCGGGCCATGGGAAATTCGTTCTGGGCGATGGGCAGGACGCCGAAGGGCACGTCGCAGTCCTCGCCGGTGACGATGGCGACGACGCCGGGAAGCGCCAGCGCCTTGTCGATATGGACCTTGATGATCCGCGCATGGGCATGGGGGCTGCGATAGATGCGTCCCACCAGGGCGTCGCCATGGGCGAGGTCGGCAGTGTAAAGCGCCCGGCCCGTCACCTTTTCGATGCCGTCGATCAGCGGCACATGGGCGCCGATGGCGCTGGCGCGTCCTTTGACGGGGGAAAGCTCGCTCATGATCCGCCTCCCTGGGCGGCCGCGTCGTGGACGGCCTCGATGATCTTCACGTAGCCGGTGCAGCGGCAGATGTTGCCGCTGAGCCCGGCACGGATTTCGTCGTCGCTGGGATTGGCCTTCGCCCGCAGGAGCCCTTCCGAGGCCATGATCATGCCCGGCGTGCAATAGCCGCATTGGGAGCCGAGCTTTTTGTGAAAGCCGCGCTGCAAATGCGACATGCGGCCGTCCCTGACGGCGCCCTCGATGGTCTCGATCCGCCGGCCCGCCAACGTATGGGCGAGCGTGATGCAGGATAGCCGCGGCCGGTCGTCGACCAGAACCGTGCAGGCGCCGCATTCGCCGCCATCGCAGCCCATCTTGGTGCCGGTGAGGTTTGCCACCTCCCGCAGATAGTCGATCAGCAGCATGTTGTCGGCCACCGCGTCTTCGCGCCGCGCACCGTTGAGGGAGAGGCTTAAGATCGATTTCGTCATGAGTATCCGCGCCCCAATACGCCACCGCAAGGTGGCCAATTTATGTTCGGGTCCCGAACAATTGGGCAATTTACACCGTTTCTCATCGCCAGACAACAGGAGAGAGGACGGAACCGGCCAGGCGGGCCGATCAGCCCGATTGATGGGCCTTAGGGGCCTGTGATAGTTTGCAAATCATGGGAGGCAAGCAAGAAAGTTACAGGCCGATCCGGGCGGTGATCGCCGAACAGGCATCGTTGAGGCCGGACAAGGTCTATGTCCATTCGATCGAGCAGTCGAAGGACCTGACTTTCGGCGATTTGCGCGCGCTCGGCAACCGCATGGCGCAGGAGTTCGCCGCGCGCGGGCTGAAAGCCAACGACCGGGTGGTGCTGCTGTCGGAGAACTCCATCGAGTTCATGGCGACGTTCATCGGCGTGCAGCGGCACGGCGCCACGATCGCCACCGCCAATGTCGAGATGAACCGCGACTATATCGCCGAGATCGTCAAGGCGGTTCAGCCCGCGCTGGTGCTGATCCAGGAGGGGCTCGGGCTCGAGGACATCGTGGGCGGGGCGACCGAAGCCGAATGCTTGGCGCTCGGCAACTGGGACAAGGACGGCCACTCGACGGGCTTCTTTGCCCTCCTTGAAGACCATGACGGCGAGGTGGAGCCGGAAGAAGTCTGCGGGCCCGAGGACATCGCCGTCATCTTCTATACCTCCGGCACCGAGGCCAAGCCCAAAGGGGTGCTGCAATCCCATCGCAGCGTTTGGGCCAATTTCGACGGAATCGCGGATTGCGTCGGCATCGGGCCCGATGATCGCATGCTGGAATGCCGGTCCTATACCTGGCTGTCGTCCCAGAACATGACCCTCGGCGCGCCCCTGGTCGGCGGCGCCACGGTGTTCATGGCCAAGAAGTTCTCGCGCAGCCGGTATTTCGACTGGATCCGGGACCATGAGATCACCATCGCCACCTCGGTTCCCACCATCCTCAACATCCTGATGACCGAGCCCATCGACATAAGGGGCGAAGACATTCCGCACCTCAAGTTCCTGATGACCAGCTCGGCGCCGATGCTGCCCGAACGCTGGCGCGAGTTCGAGGAAATGTACGGCATCCGCGTCTGCCAGTCCTATGGCTGCTCCGAGGCCGGGCTGATGTGCAGCCACCGGGGCCGCGCGCGCAAGATCGGCACCGTAGGTCTGCCGCTGAAGCACCAGACTCTGCGTCTGCTGGACCCGGACGGCAAGGAGGTTGCGGACGGCGAGGCCGGGGAGATTACGGTCTCCGGGCCGCAGCTGACGTCGGGATACCTGAAGCCCGACGGCAGCGTGCAGGATCTGCCGCGCGAGGGGCATCGTACCGGCGACCTCGGCGTGCGGGACGAGGACGGTCATATCAAGGTGGTGGGCCGTCTCAAGGACCTGATCATCCGCGGCGGGGTGAACATCTCGCCGGTGGAGATCGACAACGTCCTCAGCCGTCATCCCGAGATTATCGAGGGCGCGACCGTCGGCATACCGGACAGGATCTATGGCGACGAGGTTGTGGCCTATGTCGTGCCCCGGGCGGGGTCAGCCCTGTCGCCGCAAGACGTGATCGCCCATTGCGGGCAGTTCCTGGCGCCGTTCAAGACGCCCAAGGACGTGCGCTTCGTCGATGCGCTGCCCAAGAACGCGCGCGGCAAGCTCGACCGCGACGCCCTGGCCCGCGCCTGGCCGGCGGCGGAACGGGAAGGAGCCTGAGCGGGAACCGGATACCTGTGCCGGGGCGGACCCGTAGATCGTATGGCGGCCGTGCCTCGCTCTGACTAATCGAATTCTCAGAGTTTCAACTGGCAACGAGTCGGAATCCGTCGCCTTGTTACCTATCCCTTGAGCACGCTACAAGTTCCACTTGTACTTTGGTGGTATGGACAACCAAAAATTAATCTGTGAACATCGATTGGCGTTAGGGGGGGTAGGGCCCGGGCTGTGGGGACAGGACTACGAATAGCAGTCGGGGCGTTCTTCCAACGCCAAAAATTTGATCGTGATGAGAGTTCAAGGCAGTTTCCGCCCGACGTCGGGAACGGGTGTTGTCGTGCCTCCGGCGCGTTGCTGTGCGGTTTGCAGGGCAGCCTGTCGCGCGATCGGCGGTCACTGAAATTACAAGTCTTGAAACAGGGAGAAACACTTATGCCAGTCCCATATTCCGCAGTATCGAGCGCCGCGTTCGTTGCCGCCATGTTCATGTTTCTTCTCCTTCCTTCGGCCAACGCCCTTGAAACGCGGATCGACCAGTTCGTGATCTTCAAGAATGGGTCGTTGTTCGTGAACGACAAGTTCGACGACGGCAATCCACCTCCCACCAGTGAGGCGTTTTTCAACAACGGGTCTACGCCTGTGACCTACATGATGCGGGGGGTAATGACGGAAGGCGGAAGCAAGGCGATCCTCGATAGCGCCGATGGTTTTCCGACCCTCGGTTTGTCTGGGGCGGTCTTGGGAGAGCCAGTGCTTTTGAACCGTGCGCGGGTCCGCACCAATATCGATCCTGTCAGCGTTAGCACGGCTGGACTCAAGATTGACGACACGATCGAGGTTCGGGGATTGTTCGATCTTACAGTGCCGTTGAAAAAGTCCGACACTTACGGCATTGGGCTGGTTGATCGCGCGACCAATATCGGCAATCTCGGCAACGACCGCGTCAGAATCCGCGTCAACAAGACTCCGGGCGGCGGAAACAATAGGGTATCGTTTGTCCGGTCCAACGCTGAAACCGGTGTTACGGAAGTGGCGGGGCAGATGCCCCTTGATGCGACTCGCGCGCTGATCCTTTTGATTCTGACAAGGAGCGGGAATTCAGCGGCCGACCGCGAGGTCCAAGCGAAGTTTGCCTATCTGGACGCGCCGATCGATATCTCCGGCGATCTCTCCGCGTTGACCTTCGAACAGCTTGACAACGTCATCGTTAGTTCGAACCCGGGCGGGTCGCCCAACATCGGCAGCCCGATCACCATCTTCAACGGAGAGGAGTACACCCGGGCGCAGTTCCGCGTGCGCGTCAGGGACGATCTGGCCCTGGCGCGGCTGGAAACGGATGGTCCGGCGAGCATCAGCCGGTTGGTGGACACGCCGAACGGGGACTACAGCGTCACCTTGGACTATCGTTTCGAAAGCACGTCGGGGGAACTGACGGTGAACTTGGACGGGACGCCCATCGCAGTGGTTCCCGCCCCCGCGACCTTGGATGAGAATTTCACCCCTCTTGTTATCGACGTGACCGATCCGGCTTTGCAGAATCTCTCGGGTGCGGAACTCAAGATTACCATCGACGATCCCAACCCGGGCGCGGTCGTGTTGATCGACAACGTCAACTTCCCGGGCCTTCCCAACGAGAACTTTGCCGACGGCACCTTGTCCAACTGGGCGACCGAAGGGAATGCCGGTGTTCTCGTCGTGGAAAGCGCGGAAGATGCGGAAGTGGAGATCGATCGCGCGAAGCTCGCGAAATTCAAGGGAAAGTCCACGTTCCAAATCAAGGGCACGCTGATCTTCGACTCCGAAAACTCCGACGGGTTCAATCTGCCGGAAGACGTGCGGGTGACGGTCGGTGGCTACACGCAAGACATCCCGGCGGACGCTTTCCATATCATTCGGAAGCGGCTGTTCCATTTTTCTAAGTACTTTCGGAAAAGGGGCGGCGGAGAGGTTCGCGCCGCGATTTTCTGGGGCTGGGGGCCTGGTATCAATTACCTGGAGCTGAAGCCCGACGGACGCTTCAACATCTGGGCGACAAAGGTCGACCTGGGCAATACAAACGTCGATGAACCGGTACCGTTCAGTCTGCGGGTCGGCAACGATCTGGGGCAGTCCGATGTGGAATTCGAACGGTTCTTCAGACTGAGTTTCAGCAGCAACTAGTGTTAGTCCCGGGACGTGGCCGCGCTGGGGCGAGCAGTCGTCTGGAGCGGCCACGTTCTTCCCCGCGGCCCGTGGCATTTCGAGCGGATCCAGCGGGTGCAAAAGCAGTGAATTTGCGTTGGCTCGCAACGGGATGGAGTGCCCGCCGGTTGAACCCGCGCGTCACGATGGTGCTGGCAACTACCATGCCGCACCATGCATGGTCGGCCGGACAGGATCGGGACGGAATACTTTTTCTGTCTCGGCCGCCGCTTTCTCTAAGCCGAAGGGGCACGGCCCTTCGTCGGATTACTGTTGGATGGCCTTGCCCCGGTTTTCCTGCCAGCCGTGCAGTTGGTACCTGCGATACAGGTAGGCCTCAACGCATCTGTAGATCTTCCACGTGATGATCGTCACGATGATCATGCCGAAGACACAGGCGGCAACGATTCCGTATTCCATGTTGGTCAACTTGTCCCATCTCTCGACATAGGACATGACCCAATTGGTTATCTGATCCGCCATTTCAAACTCCGCTCACTGGTGATTCGGCTTCCTGCCGGGGCCCGATGAGCACGGGATGACTTGCCCGTCCGGGGCTAGCCATTTCCGATCCGATCGTTCATGCACACCCTTTCAACCCCAAGCCCGCAAACATCGCCCACGTGTTCAACTCTCTGCGGTGGACGTTGCAAGCAGGATCGCGGCCCCCGGCGACGGCGGCAATGGTTGCACCGTTAACCGCTACATTTCCGTGTGGGGCGGGTTAACCGTAACCGCGCCTGTGCTGCGGCCCCGGAGCCGGGTTTCGGCCGTACGGATGTTTTCCGATCAGTCTGGAAGCGCTGCGGCCAGCCCGCGAATGGCCGTCTCGAACCCGTCGGGATCGAACAGATGGGGGCCAAGGCCGCATTTCCACACCACGCGGCCATCCCCATCCAGAACATAAAGCCGTTCCGGCATGGCCATATAGGTGGTGCCCACCACATCGGTGATGTCGTCCAAGGCCATGGGGAAGGAGAAGTTGAAGCGCAGCATGCAGACCGCGGCAACCTCGGCCCGCTCATCCTCGGTGGTCGGCTGGGCGAACAGCACGTCGTCGTCGATATTCGCCGGCGACTGCGAGCCGTCCGTCGGGTGCGCTTCCTTGATGTAGACGCACAGGAAGTGGATGCGGTCGCTGAATTCCTTGGCAATGTTGTCGAGACGCACGGCCTCGCGACGGAAGGGGGGTCAGGTATAGGACCCGAAGATCAAGCCCACCGGCTTGCCGCGCAAGCCCGATAACGACACCCGTTGGCCGGTCCGCTTGCCGGCGGCATCCAGCAGTTCAAGTTCGAAATCGGGGGCCATTTCACCGACCTGGGGCGAGCTCTTGTCCTGCTCCATGCGTGCGAGGTAACGCGCGCGCATGTCCTCCCGGGTCCAGCCGCGGAATTCGAGCTCCTCGTCGGTGATCCTGGCGATTCGATCTTCAAAAATTTTCGGTAGCTTGTCGGCCAAAATCCGCCTCCTCAGGTGGACAGGTGTCTCCCACACCCTTGTATCCGAACAAGTTTGGACTCGTGGCCAACAGTGGTCAACCTCCGGGCGGGAGCTTTCAATCCGATCACTCAAGTGTGATCTTGCCTTCAGGGGCGGAATGAGTGTGAAATGGCCGTCGTTGGAACCAGGAGATCCCAATGGCCGAAAAGCTCTACGCAGGCGAAACCTTTCCATCGTTGACATTCGACCTCGTCGGCGGCGGCACCATCACCGTACCGGACGACATCGACACCAAGTATTTCGTGGCCCTGTTCTACCGCGGCCATTGGTGACCGTATTGCCGCCGGCAGTTGGTCGGCTTCGAAAAAGAGAAAGAAGCGCTCGATAACCTCGGCGTCTCCGTGATCGGCATCAGCGTCGATCCCTTGGAAGACGCCAAGAAGGTGGCCGATGAGGTGTCCTTCCCCGTGGCCTATGGCGCGACCAAGGACCATGCCGACGCCATCGGCGCCTGGTGGGGCGAACCCCGGAACATATTCCAGGCATCGGAGTTCATCGTTAGGGCGGACGGCGAGATCCTGCACTCCAGCTACAGTTCCGGGCCCTTGGCGCGCACCGACGCGGCCGACGTGGTCAGGTGGCTGACACGGCGCGAAGCCCGCGGTTGAGGCCGGGGTGCCGCCCCTGGGATGGGGAAGCGGCGGGTCGGCGCGGGCCAGGTGCACGCTTCGGTTCAGGCTGCCCGCGGTTGAGCCTGTCGGTTCGTTGACGCGATCGGAGTTTGGCGGAAGAGAGTGGGAGTCGAACCCACCAGGGACGTCGAACGCCCCCCACTGGATTTGAAGTCCAGGCGCACCACCGGGTCACGATTCCCTTCCGAAACCAAAATCCTCCCATTCTATAGCCCGAAGCATGCCGCCGGCCCACAGGCGGCAACGGTGCGGGCTCAGGATTTCCTCCTCCATTCGATCTCCACCGCGGGTTTGCGGACCTGGCGTTCATTGCCGCGCCGGTGGGTAAAACCGATGCGGTCGAAATACTCCGCGACCTCGATGGTGGAGTTGCGGCCGATGCCGGACCTGTCGCGCAGCGCCGTGACGGTCAACACGCCATCCTCTTTCGCGATGGCCTCGGCCAGGACGCCCAACTGCTCCAGCGCCTCCGGGCGCAAATAGGATTTATCGGCGATTCCGACCACCAGCCCAAGGCGGGCGGCACGGGCAAGGAAGCGTTCGACGGTGCGTCGATCGGTTCGCGCCGCGCCTGCCAGATCGGCGAGGGATGGCGGCCGCAGGCCGGCCGCGTCGAACGCCGGACCGAGGGTCTTCCACAGCGCCGCGTCGGCCGGCGAGAGCTCGGCATGATGTTGGGCAAGCCGCACACTGCCGCCGTCAACCGAAAGCGCGCCGCTGGCCGAGAGCTCCGTGATGAGCGCGGCAAACACCGCTTTCGGAAGTCTCGGCGCGACCATCCGGCGCAGGGTCTCTTCCGCGATCCCCTGGGCCGCCCTGTTCTTCGCGTGATGGTCGCCGAGCGCGGCCTTGGTCTTGGTGGTCAAAGCCTGCCAATGGGCGTCCGAAAATCCGTAAGTTTCCGCCGCCCGCTTGGACACGGTCGTCCGCCACAGCAATTCGGCATCGTTTGGGCGGAGGTTCCAGGACCGCTGGAACCAGTCGAGATCGACGCCCATCGGCATCTCCTGCAGCAGCGCCGCCAGGGACGCCTCCGCAGGCTCCATCTCCATCTTGCGGATCAGATCGATGCGCTCCGGCCGGGCCCGGCCCCGTGCCGGCGCGAAGGGATCGATCACGCCGCCGCCGCCGATGGTCCGCCTGGCCGATTGGTCGCGCAGGATGAACCGGTCGCCCCGCAGGGCGCCTATCTCCTGCGCCAGCACCAGTTGCACCAGGCCGCTCGCCCCCGGTGCGATGGCGCGGTCCTCCAGCACCGCAACCCGGGCGGGGGCATCGACGGCGCCGAGATGGAGATGGACCGGGGTCCAATGTCTCAGCGGCTTCGGCTCGCCGGGAAGCACGCGGATTCGCGCGTCGATCCGTGCCGTGGGCGCGTCGACCTCCGGGGCAAGGATCCACTGGCCGCGGGCAATGGCGTCGCGTTCGAGGCCGGGGCCGGAAATGTTGAGGGCGCAGCGTTGGCCGACCATGCCGCTGTCCGATTGTCGGTTCTGGGCGTGGATGCCGCGCACCCGGACGGCAACGCCCGCCGGCGACAGGACCAGCCGGTCCCCGGTCTTCACGGCCCCGGAGAATACCGCACCGGTCACCACGATGCCGGCCCCGGGCACCGTGAAGCTACGGTCGACGGCAAGCCGGAAGTTTCCCGCCGCCTCGCGGGATCGCCGCATATCCGCCTGCCCCAAGGCCGCGGCCAGTTCCGGGATGCCCTCACCGGTCGGGGCGCAGACCGGGAAAATATCGGCCCCGTCCAGGACCGTGCCCGCGATCAGCTCCCGGATGGCGGCGGCGACCTCGGCCACCCGCTCGGCCGGCACTCGGTCGATCTTGGTCAGGGCCACCGCGCCGCCGGACACGCCCAGCAGATCGAGGACGGCAAGATGCTCTTCGGTCTGGGGCATCGGGCCGTCGTCGGCGGCCACGACCAAGAGCGCGCGATCTATGCCGGTGACGCCGGCGATCATGTTGCGGATAAACCTTTCATGCCCCGGCACGTCGACGAAGCCCAGCACGGAACCGTCGGCGGCCGGGGTATAGGCGAAACCGAGATCGATGGTCAGCCCGCGTTGCTTTTCTTCCGGCAAGCGGTCGGCATCGACGCCGGTCAGCGCCTTCACCAACAGCGTCTTGCCGTGGTCGATATGGCCGGCGGTGGCGACGATCACTGCTTGCCGTCCCCGCCGAACGAAAGGTGGGCGAGCTGGGCGCAGAACCGCTCTTCGTCGTCAAGACAGCGAAGGTCCATGACGAATCGGTCATCCTGGATGCGGCCCACCACGGGAACGGGCAGACCCCTGAAAGCCGCGGCGATCCGCTTGAGCGCAGCTCCCCGGCCGCGCTTGGCGGTGGCGGGATCAAGCACCAGCGCGGCGCTTGGCAGCCTCTCGACCGGCAGGGATCCGCTACCGATCTGGCTTTGGCAGGGTGCCACCTCCACCGCGGCGAAGCCCGCCAATCGGGTTTCAAGGCGCGGCGCGATGCGGCGTGCCAATGCGGCGATCTCATCTTCGGAGCGGGAAAGGAAGCGGATCACGGGCAGCCGGGCGGCCAGCCGGTCGGGGTCGGCATGGAGGCGCAGGACGGCCTCAAGCGCGGCAATGGTCATCTTGTCGCAGCGCAAGGCCCGCTTCATGGGGTTGCGCTTGATCCGGTCGATCAGGTCCTTGCGGCCGGCGATGATGCCGGCCTGCGGTCCGCCCAGGAGCTTGTCGCCGCTGAAGGTGACGAGGTCGGCGCCGTTGGCAAGCGTCTCAGCCGCCGTCGGTTCATGGGGCAGGCCGTAGCGCGCGAGGTCGAGGAGCGATCCCGCGCCGAGATCGACGGCGAAAGGGATGCCCCGGCGGTGGGCGGTCTCGGCCAGCCTCTTCTCCGGCACCGCGGCGGTGAATCCCTCGACCACGTAGTTGCTCGCATGGACCTTCATGATCAGAGCCGTGCGCGGTCCAATGGCGTCCTCGTAGTCCTTGATATGGGTGCGATTGGTGGTGCCGACCTCGATCAGCTTGCAGCCGGCGCGGGCCATGATGTTGGGCATCCGGAAGGCGC
This sequence comes from Alphaproteobacteria bacterium, assembly GCA_029863585.1. Lineage (GTDB taxonomy): Bacteria > Pseudomonadota > Alphaproteobacteria > SMXQ01 > SMXQ01 > SMXQ01. The sequence goes on from JAOTVC010000064.1 coordinate 12,049, forward strand.
CGCCGATCTCGATCAACTCGCCCCGGGAGACCGGCACCTGCTTGCGCAGGGCCAGGGAATTGAGCACCAGAAGGACGGCGGCGGCGTTGTTGTTGACCACCGTCACCGCCTCGGCGCCGGTCAGTCGCCGCAACAGCCCGTCGAGATGGTTGTCACGGTCTCCCCTGCGGCCGGTCTCGACGTCGAATTCCAGGTTCGAGGCGCCCGCCGCCACCCGGGTCACCGCCTCCAAGGCCTCCGCCGGCAGCATGGCGCGGCCGAGGTTGGTGTGCAGCACCGTTCCCGTCAGGTTGAAGACGGAACGAAGGGAAGGGCGGGCCTCGGCCTCGAGCGCCTGAGCGACCCGCTGGGCCAGGGCCGCATCGCCGAGGGCGGGCCTCTTCCCGGCGCGGATCGCGGCCCGCAGATCGGACAACACGGCGCGCACCGCATCGGTGGTCGCCGACCGGCCGTGGGCTTCGATCAGCGCCGCGGCCGCGGGCAGGCGAAGGGTACGGTCGACGGACGGCAGCGAGGCTTCGGTTGTTGGTGCGATCTTTGCCATCCCGCTGATATTTCGGATTTTTGTGGGTGGGGGTGGAAAAACTAGGACGCCGCCGGGGAACGGTCAACCACCGTGAAGCGCCACCGGCGCCGCGGCGTCCCCTGGCATAGAGCATGGTGCAGCGGCGGTTCCGGGCTCGGCGCAGCGGCGCATGCTTTCAGGGAGCACGTGAGGGGCCGGCAAGACATGATGAACCGGCCGGGCCGTCTTTATCATGGTAAGAAGCCGAAATCGGCAGCCGGTCCGGGGTTCCGCCTTATTTGATTTTCGAAGCTCTTTTGGGGAGATTTTAGTGATATATTCCATTTGAAGCAGCACAGTACCGCATAGGTAAATGGGGAAAAGAGCAATGAGCGAAGACACCCTCAGCGAACAAGAGACCGATGTCTACGTAAAACCGGGTGATCCCGGCCATAACGCGGGTAAGGAGGTGGTCTGGACTCGCTGGCAGAAAAAACGCACCTTCGTGCGCGCGCTCGAAGGCACCTATGGGGAAGTATACAAGAGCTTGTATTCCCAGCCCCGTGTCTATCCCCACGGCGATTTTGCGTGGAAGGGGGGGCCAGGATATTACGACAAGGCGCCCATCAATCCCCAGGCGGTCGAGATCGCCCAGGCAATCGAATGCCATATCAGCGCATTTGCCGCCCATTGCCACGGCCAGAAGCACGGGCACATGAACTCGGCCGTGTTCTACATCCTTACCGGCGAGGGCCACGACGTTCATGACGGGGTCCACTTGCCCTACAAGGCAGGGGATGCCTGCATCGTTGAAAACGGCTGCGTGCATCAGCATTTCAACGACGGCGACAACGAGATGATCGCCCTGGTCATGAAGGCCAAGCCGCTGTTCCTGTTCATGCACATGTTGTTCCAGAAGGTGGTGGATTACCCACCCAAGGAACTGCCGGCCGGTGTGGACGAATACAACCCGCCGATTAATCTCTAATTCCCGCGCCCCTCGCCGTTGCCGAGGCTCGGCCGTTTGGCGGCGGAGGCCACGAGCTCGGTCTTGGCTTTAGCGGCCTTTAGGCTTTGAGGAACGACCGGGTGCCGTCGGCGGCTCACCAGGCCGCCGGTCGATTCACCGTGCCTGCTATGTGTCGTCCTCCCGCGCCGGGGGAAACGCCCGGTTCCTAACGGTTGCCCACGGCGACATAGGGACTCTTGCCCTTGGAGCCGTGACAAAGGGCGTCGGATCCCCATTTGCCCTTGGTCTTTTTCCATCCCTTCTTGCCGTCGCAATAGAAGGTGAGGTCGCTCCAATGCACGCGGTTGCATTTGGGGAAGACGTATTTGTTGTAGGCGCCGCCCTTGACGGTGATGGTCGATCCTTCCCGTTTCTTGGGCAGGCGGAATTCGGCCCAGGTCTTGGCGCTCACGGTCCGGAAGGTCTTGGGGCTGCAGAATTCCGAAGACCTGAAGTTGGATTTGATGATGCGATAGACCAGCTTGTCGCCCGGAAAATCCATGATCACGACACCGAGCGGTCCGCGCCGTCCGGCGATGTACTTGTAGGTTTCGCCGTTGGTTGCCCGGGCGACGTCCTTGGGCGTCATGCCCATGGCGCCGCTCAGGTGATTGAGGTAGAGCTTGCCGCTCTTGGGCGTCTTCGCGTCCCTGATCTGGGCCTTGATGACGTCCTTCTTGGATGGCAGCGAGACTTTCTCGCCGTCGTTCATCTTGTGGGCGAGCCAATAGACCTTGTACTTGTCCTGGATGTCGGCCGCCGAGTAGCTGACGCCGTCGGACGAGGTGCCGATCCCGTTCCGCAGCACGACGATCTTGCCTCGCGCACTGCCCAGGGTCGGAAGCGTGTTGTTGCCTTGATAGATGTATCCACCGTAGCGCTTCTTGTAGCTGGCCCAAATGGCGCTGTTGGACTGGCTGCCGTTCTGCGCCGTGTGTTCGTCGCTCTTGATGCGGATCAGCACGACTTCCTTGGGATTCTTGCTCAGGAAGCCCGTGACCTCGTTCATCACGTCGCCGAACATCCGTTTCACAAAGACGGCGCCGTGGTGGATGGCGAAGGACTTGCCGGTGCGCCGGGTCCGGATATCGAAATAGCGAATGCCGGCGTTGAGCTGTTCGGTGATCGTCCAGGTCTGCGTTCTGACGGCGATGCCGCAGCATTGCGCGCCGCTATCGTGGGTTCCGGGGATCGAAATCTTGTTGAGCGGTGTCGTGTCGGGCAGGTGGGACATCCAGTTCTTGCCGACATTGGTGAGCCAACCCTTTGGCTTGTCATCGGTGCTCATGGAGCCGCCGCTTTTGGATTCCTCGTTGAAATACGAGAATTCCGCTCTTGCGTTCACGGCGCCGGCGAACGCCGCGACCGCAAGGATGGTCAGCGCAACCGATGCATTTCTCATTGTTAGGAATGGATTACTCACAGATGGCTCTCCCCTCAAGACGATGCTCGAACGTCCGGTATCATTTACCGGTCCGGTCGCATCTTACTGCTAATGGAGCGCAGCGCCATGCGCAAGACACGGCGCATGGGGCCGCCGGCGCCCGAGCTGAATGGCATCCCGAACGGATCGGGATTATCGCCATGCGGAGCGCGCGGTGGCAAAAGTATCGGCCTGTCATTTCACCTTGGCGACACGCGCGGTTGATCCAGATTGCGGCCGGCGGCGAGAACCCTCCGCGCGCGGACAGGACCTTTGCTATTTGTCTCGAGAGGCGAAAAATAAATATCAAGGGAAGCAAATCAAATATTTCATGTTAGGGTGAATTTTGTTTTTTCCTTTTCACGAAAAAAGACGGCAAAAAACGGCGCCGCAAACCCAAGGAAATATTCAAATGGAAAGTGGATTTATGGGTGTAGTAGTAGCAGTTGGACTTTATGCGTTTGGCTGGGCCCTTTTTGTACTCGTTGTATAAGGTCGGGCATTTTAACGAGTAATCCGACTCGGGTCGCGTTGGACCTGTAGACCTGCCTGCTTTTTTTGCGCTTTGGCAGCTGACCGATTTATCCGGTTGCCCAGGGGGAATTTGTGCGCTTCGGGTCACAAGCTGACACCAGGTGGATGGCAGGCGGGATGCCGCCCGCGCCAGCGGCGCCGCGGACTCAGGTCACGGCTCGTTCTTGGCCAGTGAATGCCCCCAGCCCTTGCCGGTCATGGTGCCTTTGGTGTTGGCGGTCTCGTCATCGGAAATGGGGTATTCCTCCAGATTCCGCCGATCTGAATTGGCTTTGAGGTCTGAGGCCGGAGCGCCTAATCGGGCAGGATGACTTTGCCGCGTTCCGTCTTGATCTGGCTTCTCCGGCGCTTGCTCTCGGCCTGGCGTTTTATTGCGCCCTTGGACGGTTTGGTCGTGCGCCGAACGGCGGGAGGCGTTGCCGCCTTGGCGATCAGCGCGATCAGTCGTTCCAATGCGTCACGGCGGTTCTGTTCCCGGGTTCGGAAGCGGTTGGCGGTAATGACGATCAGCCCGTCTCGGGTCATGCGCCGCCCGGCCAGCGGTTTCAATCGCAAGAACACCGCGTTGGACAGGCCCGGGCTCTTTCGGGCGTTGAATCTCAGCTGCACCGCCGTTTCCGTCTTATTCACCTTCTGGCCGCCGGGACCCGGCGCGCGGGTGAATTGCTCCACGATCTCGTTTTCGCTGATGATGATGGACGGTGTTATTTCGATCATGGCGGCAATGTAGCAGAGGGGATTGAAATGGTGCAGCTCAGCGATGCCGGCGTGCTGGGCCCGGCCCGCGCTCCTCAGGTTTCCCATCAAGAATGAGGAACGGGATCAGACGCCATTGCCACGATTTCCGGTTTGGGTCTCAAGCGGGCTTCCGGTCAGCAGGCGCCATGCGACATGACTTCCGCTCCAATCTAGTGTCTGCTTCAAGCCATAAGGGAAACCAAACGGAGCTTGGCTCAAACGCCCGATCAAAGTGGCGGATGCTACCTTGATGCTGACCTTGGATATCGGATTTGGCGGGCCCGCCGCCGGTGACGCCGAATCCCTCAGCCCCAAGGGGGGAATGCGGGATTTTTTCGGCTCCCGGTCAATTCGATGCCTCTTGACAGCCGGGCAATGCGTGCCCAAATGCCGCTCGTTTGGGCGGACGAACGGTCGCAGCCCGCGGCCGGGTTGAGCCCTTCTCTCGAGGAACCGAAGAAATGACTCCGTTTCGGGTTATGACCCCGGCGGCGCTTGCGCTGGCCGGAATCGCAGCCCTGGCCGCATCACCGGCCCATGCCGATGTCGCGGATTTCTATAAACGCAAGGTCGTGCGGATTGTTGTCGGCGCGTCACCCGGCGGCGGGTTCGATGCCTATAGCCGGATGATGGGCCGCCACATGCGAGCCCACGTGCCGGGGGCTCCCAAGACCGTGGTCTCGAACATGCCGGGCGCGGGCAGCCTGAAGGCCGTACAATCCCTCAAGGCTTCGCCCAAGGACGGCACCGTGATCGTCGCCTTCAACCCCGGCCTCGTCACCCAGTCCCTGCTGACCCCGGACAAGGTGAGGTTCAAGTTCACCGATGTCAGCTTCCTTGGCAGCATCACCGCCGATATCCGGGTCTGTTACACGTGGGGCAAGAGCGGGATCAAGGACGTCAAAGACTTTCTCGCCCGGGACAGCATCAATCTGGGGGCCACCTCGACCGGTTCGTCCTCCTACCTCGACGGCGCCATTCTCCGCAACATGTTCGGTGCCAAGATCCGACACGTCATCGGTTATCCCGGCAGCACCGAGCAGCGCATCGCCATAGAGCGGGGCGAACTCGACGGCGACTGCGGGTCTTGGGGCTCGATCCCGCGTCACTGGATCGAACGAAAACTGATCAACGTCATCGTCCGCAACTCGACCGCCACCAGCCCTGAAATCCCGGCCTCGGTTCCATTCATGCTGGACCTCGCGAAATCCGAAGAGGATCGGGCGGTACTCAAGGTCGTGCTTGCCGCCAATGACGTGTTCCGCCCCTTGATCATGGCCAAGGACGTTCCTGCCGAGCGGCTCGCGGCCATGCGGGAAGCCTTCTGGAAGACGGTCAACGACCCCGCCTTCCGTGCCGAGGCCGAGCGCGGCAAACGCGATATCGTCAATCCCATGCGCGGTGCGGACGTCGATAAGGAGATTGCCGAGGTCTACCGCACGCCGGCGCCGCTGATCGCAAGGGCGGCCCGGGTCATCAAGTAGCCAGGTTCATTCGCGGCATCTGCAAGGAAACGGGGCGGGCATGAGGATGCCCGCCCCGCGATGTGATTCAGGAGAATGTAAACCTCATTCCAACTGCTCATCTTGGACTTGCCTTTGCCCTCGGCCAAGCATCCCAGGCCGGCCTTGATGGCGCTCCGCTTGGCCTTCTTGCCGCCGATGATGACCTTGGTCGGGGAACCCGGAGCCTTGTACTTGGTGCCGGCGACGGTCACGACCCGACCGCCTCTCTCGACCTTCTCCACCTTGCCCGGTGCGGCCAGTGATGAAAACGGGCGTTCGCCTTGCCCCCGTTTTGGCTTAGATTGGAAACAGGAAGCGCAGCACTCAGCGGCAGACCTGCGCGCTCATAAGCCGATCCCAACAATCTAATTCCGGAGGCGAGCGATGGTTCGTCCTGTTTTTCTCCTGGCCGCGTGCGTGGCCGTTTTCTTGGTCTTGCCGTTGCTTGAAGCGAATGCCGGCTGCCGCGTCACCCATATCATTGGCGTGTGGGAGAGGGAGAACGAGGCAGCGCGGCTTCGTTTCTTCGCCAACAAGAAGGCGTCCTGCCGCCTTTGTGATCCGAAATACAATGACCGCTGCCGGTTCATCTCCGATCCAAGCGACGAGCAAGGCCGCAAGCAATGCCCCTTCAGGCATCCCGACGGCAAGGCAACGACGCTGTCGGGATGGACGGCGCGGGATGGGATGCTGGACAAGCTGTTATTCGCCGACGGTACCACGATCACGGGTGGTGAGGGCTGCCAGATCGACGGCAAGGCGGGTACGATGCGGATCAACGGCCTCGGCACGTTCGTTTGCGACTACGAATACCACTGCCGCAAACTCACGCGCTAGCGACACCGGGACAGGGTCGTTTGTCGACCCCTTGGCCTGCCGCCGGAGCGCATCCATTGTATCGAGATCGGATAGCTTCGGCGTCCGGCCGTCTTCGGCCAGGCACGTCTCGATAGAGGCGAAGCGGCGCACCAACTTGTCGTTGATACGCCT
>JAOTVC010000245.1 GCA_029863585.1 Alphaproteobacteria bacterium
CAGGCGATAAGCCAGGCGTTGCCTTCGAGCAATTTCGAGGATTCGGTGTAATCGCCGCCCGGCTGTGACGGGTCGAGGAAATTGAAAAACCCGCCACCCACGGTATCGTGCAGGCGTTTGTGTTCGGCCAACGCCGCCCGCCGCGCGCGCTCGCGCCAGGGTTCTTGGTTAGCGAGATACATCCAAGTCAAAGGAGAAGGACGCTTGAGCGTGGCCCCGGTCTCGAATCTTCCCGCCAGGGTCCCGTACTGTGGATCATACAAATTATTAATGTGTTCCAGGAAAGCGTGCCGGAATTTATCGAATCCCGCCCGATCAAGACTATCGCTGTGTGCCACGATATCCGGGAATTCTTTGGCCAGTGTCGGCTCTTTCCTCGTGGCAAACTCTCGTAGCAGATCTAACATATCTTCGGGCGTGAGAATGCCCACGAACCCGTTCAGGACTTCACCCGATGGCGAGAGAATCAGGGTGTAGGGAAGGCCACGAACGTCATAACGCTTCACGAGATCCGGGCGCGCATCGAAATCCACCCGCGTGGCCACGTAGTGCTGCGCGAGTAATTGGTGCACATGCAGTTTCTTGAGCGTGTCGCGTTTGTAGCGCTGGCACCAGCTGCACCACTCGGCGTCAAAATACACGAAAGTCGGATGCTGTCGCTCCCGTGCCTGGGTAAGCCCAGCCTCAAACCCTTCAACCCATTCAGCGGGGGCGGCGCTGACCGCCATGGACCATAACGCCCACAGCAAGAATGCGCCGTTCAGCGCTGTGCTTTGGAGACCTGCCATCCGCCTGCTCCAGCCGGCTCAGGCACCGCACGGATTTCGAATGCCATCTTCGCGAGGTCGCCCAGAACGTAAGTAGCCGGCGCGCTCACGCCGCCCACGGTACCGGGATCGATGCGAAGCGTTTCCCAACCCTTGATGTTCTGGATAGGCTCGATGACGGCGTGATGTTCATGACCGTTGCACACCATGTCGTAATCGCCTGTGAGCGCCATGGCCTTGGCATAGTGCGGATAATGTACGAGATATATTTTTTTTCCGCCGAGCGAAAACGAACCGTCCTGGCCGTAATAATGCACCCGGTTTTCCGGCTGGTGCGCGAGTTTGTTTAGGTGATACAGGTCGCCCTGGTTGTTGCCGTGCACGATATGCACCGGTAGCCCCAGCGGGATAATCGCATGCAGCGTGGATGGTGCCACCAGGTCTCCGCAATGGATCACGGCCTGGGCGCCCAGCGATTTCGCTTCGGTGACGGCGGTGGCGAGCGGTTCGCGGTGATCGTGGCTGTCGGAGACGATGCAAATTTTCATCACAGTATTGTACCCCTCAAAAACAAAGGCCGGCGAGTGCCGGCCTTTGTTAAGTGCTGAAAAACAGTTTACAGCAATGGCACGATCAGCAGCGCCACGATATTGATGATTTTGATCATCGGGTTGATGGCCGGCCCCGCGGTGTCCTTGTAGGGATCGCCGACCGTGTCGCCGGTGACCGCCGCCTTGTGCGCGTCCGATCCTTTGCCACCGTGCTTTCCGTCCTCGATGTATTTCTTGGCATTGTCCCAGGCGCCGCCGCCGGTGGTCATGGAGATAGCGACGAATATACCGGTGACGATGGTGCCGAGCAGTACCGCGCCGAGCGCCTCCTTGCCGAGCGTGAAGCCGACCATGATCGGTACCAGTACCGGCAGCAGCGAGGGAATGATCATCTCCTTGATCGCGGCCTTGGTCAGCATGTCCACCGCCCTGGAATAATTCGGCTTGGCCTTACCTGACATGATGCCCTTGATGCTTTTGAACTGGCGCCGCACCTCCACCACCACGGAGCCGGCCGCGCGGCCGACGGCCTCCATGGCGAGCGCGCCGAAGAGATAGGGGATCAAGCCGCCGATAAACAGGCCGATGATGACGTTGGGGTCGGAAAGACTGAATTTCACCACTTCGCCGTAGCGCTCCAGTTCGTGGGTGTAATCCGCAAACAGGACCAGCGCCGCCAAGCCGGCCGAGCCGATGGCGTAACCCTTGGTGACGGCCTTGGTGGTATTGCCAACAGCATCAAGTGGGTCGGTGATGGCACGCACCTTTTTCGGCAGCCCTGCCATTTCGGCGATGCCACCACCGTTGTCGGTGACCGGGCCGTAGGCATCCAGCGCCACGATCACGCCGGTCATTGACAGCATCGAGGTGGCGGCGATGGCAATACCGTACAGGCCAGCAAGCTCATAAGCGCCCCAGATACTGGCGCAAACCGACAGCACCGGCAGCGCCGTGGCCTTCATGGAAAGACCGAGGCCGGCGATGATGTTGGTTCCATGGCCGGTGGTGGAAGCCTGGGCGATTTTCCGTACCGGGCTGTACTCGGTGGCGGTGTAATACTCGGTAATGACCACCATGGCCGTGGTCAGCGCCAGTCCGATGAGTGCCGCACCGTATATGTTCATCGTGGCGAAGGAACCGTTGCCTAGCATCATTTTTTCGGTCACGTAGTAAAACGCGATGGCGGCGATCACGCCGGATACGATCACGGCGCGGTACAGCGCGTTCATGATCTTGCCCTTGCCGCTGGTTCTCACGAAGAAGGTACCGACGATGGAAGCGAGGATGGACACACCGCCGAGTACCAGTGGGTACAGCACGGCGTTGCCAAAGGTCGGCAGCAACAGGCTGCCAAGCAACATGGTGGCAATGATGGTCACCGCGTAGGTCTCGAACAGGTCGGCGGCCATGCCGGCGCAGTCGCCGACGTTGTCGCCGACGTTGTCGGCGATCACCGCCGGGTTGCGCGGGTCGTCCTCCGGGATGCCGGCCTCGACCTTGCCCACCAGGTCGGCGCCGACGTCGGCGCCCTTGGTGAAGATGCCGCCACCAAGACGCGCGAAGATGGAAATGAGCGAGCCGCCGAAGGCGAGCCCGACCAGCGGTGCAATCAGTTCCGATTGGGAAAAGCCGGGATACAAATATTTGAGCAAGGCATAATACCCGGCCACGCCCAGCAATCCGAGCCCAACCACGAGCATGCCGGTGATGGCCCCGGAACGGAACGCAACTTGCAGCGCCGGATTGAGCCCGCTCTTCGCCGCTTCAGTGGTGCGCACGTTGGCGCGCACCGAGATGTTCATGCCGATATAGCCGGTGGCAGCGGAAAGAAGTGCGCCGATGGCAAAGCCGATGGCGGTGCGGGGATCGAGTGCGAAATAAATCACGAGGAAAAGAATCACGCCGACGACGGCGATGGTGGTGTACTGGCGGTTCAGGTAGGCCGAGGCGCCTTCCTGGATGGCAGCCGCGATCTCGCGCATGCGATCGCTGCCGGTGGGTTTATCAAGGACCCATTTGATGGATATCGCGCCATAGAGCAGGGCCGCGACGGCGCAGGCAAGGGCAAAGATCAAGCTGTCAGACATGTTTTTCCTCCCGCAAGTTGGGTATTACTGCGCCCACTGGCGCAATGGTTATTAACAAATGACGAAAGTAACCGACACGGCTGTACGGCATCGTTGACAAATATCAAATGCAGGCCAGCGTTCATTTCTTGATGGCCAGCCCGCCTTCAAAACGCATGCCCGGCTCGAAATTAAACACCTTGTCCAGTTCCAGCTCACGGATCAGCCGGTCCACCGCCACTTGGCCATGCTCGCGGCTGACTTCCGCCAGGATCAGCTTGGCCGAATTAGCGTTGTAAAACCCGCCGAATCCCGCCTGAACCTGAAGCATTTCCTTGGCTTTGTCTAAAGTCATAAAAAATAATTCCGCCAAGCACGCCAAGAGAAGAAAAAATTTATATCCACATTACGTAACATGCCTGGCGGTCCAAATAAATAATAATTACGGCTTAAACTCGCCCGGCAGTTTCTTTTTTACCGGGACGTTCTTGAGACGCACATACTGCGGCATCCCATTCTTGTAGGGCGGGTAGTCCTCGCCCTGGATCAGCGGCTCAAGATACTGCCGACACTTGGCGGTGATGCCGAAGCCGTCGTCGGTGATGAAATCCTTGGGCATCATTTTCTCGACATTTGCCACCTTGTTGAGCGGGGCGACGCCGACCTTCCATTTATAGGGCTTGGTGGACACACGCTCCACCGTCGGCATGACAGAATTCCTGCCCTTGACAGCCAGCTCCACTGCGGCCTTGCCCATGGCATAGGCCTGGTCCACGTCGTTCTTCGAGGCGATGTGGCGCGCGGCGCGCTGCAGGTAGTCGGCCACGCCCCAGTGATACTTGAGACCCAGGCCTTCCTTGACGATGGAGGCCACCACAGGCGCGACACCGCCAAGTTGGGCATGGCCGAAGGCGTCCTTCAGGCCCTGGTCGGCGAGGAACTTGCCGTCCGGGCTCTTCACGCCCTCAGACACCACCACGGTGCAGTAGCCGTATTTCTTGACGTTGGCATCCACCGTGGCGAGGAATTTTGTCTTGTCGAAGGAGACCT
>JAOTVC010000246.1 GCA_029863585.1 Alphaproteobacteria bacterium
AAAAGTTCCTCCGCGATCCCCGGTCGCTGGCGATCTCGGTGCGTCCGCCGGCCCCGGTTCCCGCCCAGGTGTTCATGGGAGGAAACCGTGTCCAGGACACCGCCTGGCTGATCCGCACCCTCGGGCTCAAGGTCGAAGCCAACCGCTAGACCACGATTTCCCGCTTCCGCAAGAACAGTTAGACGCCCTGGCCCGAAGGCGGCATATTGGCGGCGATCACGCGCCTCCGGGGTTCCGGGGGAGAAGAGTATTCGGCAAGGGAGGAACCGGACCATGGCCACCGTAATCGACATCCACGCCCATCTGGTGGTGGATGAATCCCGCGACATGATGAAGGCCGCCGCCGAAAAGGGCGCTGTCGGCGCCGAAGCCAGGAAGCAGGGCGGCGTCGGCATTTCCCAGGAACAGGCGGAGCGCGAAGCGGTGTTGTCCGATCCCAAGAAACGGATCGCCGACATGGACAAGATCGGGGTCGATATCTCGGCCCTGTCGCCGGCGCCGCCGCGCGGCTTCTACGAGGCCGATTCCAATCTCGCCATGACCGTGGCGCAGCTTATCAACGACCGGGCGGCGGCGATCGTGAAGGACTATCCCGATCGCTTCGTGTCCATGGGGGTGGCGCCGCTGCACCACACCGGCATCGCGGTGAAAGAGATGGAGCGCGCGATCGGCGACCTGAACCTGCGCGGCATCCGCTTTCCGACGGAGATCAACGGCATGGAGCTGTCGGACCCGTCGCTGGAGCCGTTTTGGGATGCCGCCGAGCAGCTCGGCACCATGATCTATGTCCATCCCCAGGGCTTCACCCATCCCCAGCGGCTCAAGGCCTATTACATGACCAACGTGGTGGGCAATCCGCTGGAAACGACCCTGGCCATGAGCCACCTGATCCATTCCGGCGTCATCGCGCGGCATCCGGGGCTCAAGTTCTATTTTGCCCATGGCGGCGGCTTCCTGCCGTTCTATGTCGGGCGTTTCGACCATGCCTGGCGCGAGCGCGAGGAATGCCGCGCCCACACCGACCAGCCGCCCTCGGCCTATCTGCCCAACATGTGGTTCGACACGGTGGTGTTTAGGCCTGAGCAGATCCGCACCCTGGTCGACCTGGTGGGGGCGGAGCGGGTGATGCTCGGCACCGACCGGCCCTACGACATGGGCGAGCCCGATCCGGTGGCCCTGGTCAACGAGGTGGAAGGCCTATCGGATGCCGAGCGCGACATGATCATGAGCGGCACCGCCAAGGAACTCCTCAAAATGAACTGAGCGCCGTTCAGCGCAGCGGCTGCAAATGCGAAACGGCGGGGTGGGGGAAAAGCCCCACGCCCGCCGTTCTCTTTTGTGTGTAATCAGGCTGTTACATCAGTTCCTTGAACTGCGCGATGACCGCATCGGACGCGTTCATGATGTCGGCATAGACCTCTTCCATGACCTTGGGATCGGTCCAGGTGATGGTGCGCTTGGCCTTGTTCGCCTCGGCCAGCAACTTGGGGTCCTCCATCGCCGCCTTGAAGGCCGCGCGCAGCGCCGCCAGCCTGTCCGCCGGCACATCGGGGGTGGTCAGGAACGGGCGGCCCGCCGCCATGGGGGCGGCGATCAGCGCCGCCAGCGCGCGGGCATCGGCGGTCAGGCCGGTGCGCACGTCGGGAACGCCTTTCAGCTTGGGATGCGCGTTGCCGAGATAGGCGATGAATCTGAGGCCGGCTTCCTTGGCCGGGCCCATCATGCTCTCCGCGCCGCCGCTGGTGCCGTGCACGTCGCCGCGGGAGATCGCCAGCACCCGTTCCTGGGTCCCCTGGTAGCCGGTGATCGGCTCGGTCGGATAGCCGCTCAGCTTCAGCAGCATGACGCGCTGGAAATTGCCGCCGCCGCGGCCGGTGGCGGAGAACTTGATGGTCTGCTTGGAGGCCTTGAGCTCCGCCAAAGTCTTGATCGGCAGCTTGTCGGTGATGGCGTAGACCGCGGTGGAGGAGGAGGTGGAGCCGACCGGCCGCAGCTTGCGGATGTCGTACTTGATCCCCTTGGTGCCGAGCCGCTGGGCCAGCGCCGCCTCGCGGTTGATGATGGCGATTTCAGTGCCGTCGCGCTTGGCCCGGTTCATCAAATAGTTGGTGGCGACGATGCCGCCGGCACCGGGCATGTTGATGACGATGGCGTCGGGTTCGCCGGGCATGTGGCGGGGCATGTGGCGGGCCACCAGGCGGCCGAAGAAATCGTAGCCGCCGCCGGGCTTGGAGCGCACCGTCACCTTGAGTGTCTTGCCCTTGTAGAACGCCGCCGGATCGGCCGATGCCTGTTCGGCCGGCGCCAGCGCCGCCGCGGTCGCGACGGCGGAAATTGCAAGGGCCCTTGCAAGAATTTTCATGTGAAACTCCCAGTTCGCGTGAAACCTCTGCCCTCTTGGCGGGGCGCGAATGACCAAAGGCTAACAATTCGGGCCGCCTTCGCCAAAGGTTTTTCCCTCCGCGCCTTGACCGGCCAGGGGCAAAGCGGGCACAGTTTTCGCTCAAGACGGCGAACCGGCGCGGGCAGGGCGGCCGGTTCGCGCCGAAAAACGAGGGGAGACGGGCAGCATGGCAGACCAAGTCAACACACTGATCATGGGGGCGTCCTACGGTTCCCTCCTGTCGACCAAGCTTCTGCTGGCGGGCCACCGGGTCAAGCTGGTCTGCCTGCCGGAAGAAGCGGCGCTGATCAATGCGGAGGGCACGCGGGTGCGCCTGCCGGTGCGCGGGCGCGAGGGGCTCGTGGAGGTCGATTCGCGCGCGACGCCGGGCGACCTGTCCGCCGCGACGCCCGATGCCGTCGATCCCGGCGAATACGACCTGGTGGCGCTCGCCATGCAGGAGCCGCAATACCGTGCGCCGGGGGTGCGGGAGTTGCTGGACAAGGTGGCCAAGGCGCGGGTGCCCTGCATGTCGATCATGAACATGCCGCCGCTGCCCTATCTCGCGCGCATTCCGGGGCTGGATACGGCGAGCGTGACCCATTGCTATACCGATGCCACGGTGTGGGACAGCTTCGATCCCGCCGCGATCACGCTGTGCAGCCCCGATCCACAGGCGTTCCGCCCGCCGGACGAGCCCACCAACGTGCTGCAGGTGTCGCTGCCCACCAATTTCAAGGCGGCCCGTTTCGAGGGCGACGCGCCGACGCAAATGCTGCGCCGCCTGCAGGCCGATATCGAAGGCATCAAGTTCGATACCGGGGACGGGGTGGTGGAACTGCCGGTCAAGCTCAAGGTGCATGAGTCGGTGTTCGTGCCGTTGGCCAAGTGGTGCATGCTGCTGACCGGCAATTACCGCTGCGTGCAGGAAACCGCGGCGCGTTCGATCCGCGACGCGGTGCACAGCGATCTGGAGGCTTCGCGCGCGGTCTATGAATGGGTGGCGGAGCTCTGCCGCAAGCTCGGCGCCGATGCGGCCGATCAGGTGCCGTTCGAGAAATACGCCCAGGCGGCCGAGGGCCTGATCAAGCCGTCCTCCGCCGCCCGCGCCCTGTTCGCCGGCGCGCCCAATATCGAACGGGTCGATTGCCTGGTGAAGACGCTGGCGGGCCAGCACGGCATGCAGCTCGACGTGGTGGACGCGACCGTCGCCCTGGTGGATGCGCGCCTCGCACAAAACCGCAAGGCCGCCGCCTGATCGAACCTGCGGCGGTGTCTTGATTTGATTGAGGCCGTTGGCGGTGAAGAGGACCGTGCCGCCGACCGCCCTTGGTGTCCGCCACAAACATCAAATGTGAGGGCGAAGCGCTGGAAGTCCGTTTCGGGCTAAGGGCGGACGTTATCTTTGCCGCGGATCGAACGGGCCTGTTAGGCCGATGTCCATTTGTGACCGAGGCTGTTGAAGAACTCCCCTTTGGGGAGGCGCCGGGATTCGATGAATTTGATTTTTCGAGGGACCAATCGTTTTAGAGACCGTTTTGATGGCTCAGCGGGCCGTCAGGAGACGATTTCGGAAGTGTTGATGGGTCCCTTCGTATCAGTGATGCGCGACACTGCTCAGTGGGAAAGAATTTTCCCGCCTTAGGCCTCAAAAAAAAGAGTTTTTCAACAGCCTCGACCCAAAGCGGTCACGAGGTTAACGTCGTCGTTCAGCCCGTTCCAACCTCAAGAAAACAAGCAATTTTGTTGACGGAACTCCTGCGCGATCTCAGAAGCCCTTGCGATGTTTATAAGACCCGCAGTTGACCGGGGGTCCTTTCGAAAGACGTATGGGAATCATTCGCAAAGGAAAACATGGCCTCGAGTGAGTCCGTGTCGCAGCACCATTCAAGTGGTGATCTAAGCCCAGCGCGGACGTTAGCTCTTATCCTGGGTTGCGGCGATGCGCCAAACCGCTTCTGATTCTTTATCGGCTGCACCACCGAGGCAACAGGCTCCTCGGTATCGGCGACATGGTCATTCACGCCTGT
>JAOTVC010000247.1 GCA_029863585.1 Alphaproteobacteria bacterium
CCCTTCCAGAACGGGCGGTTGATCAGCACCGCCAGGCCCTTGTCCTTGGCCAGCGGCAGCAGGCGGTCCGCCGAATCCGGTTGGCCGAGCGAATAATTGACCTGGATGAAATCGAGCGGCTCGCGCTCCATGATCTTGGCGAAAGAGTCATAGCGCCGCTTGGAGGAAACCGTGATGCCGATGTACTTGACCTTGCCCTCCTCGCGCAGGCGCCGGATGGTTTTGAGCTGGGTTTTGGTGTCCTTGATATTGTGGACTTGAAGCAGCTCGAACTTCTTGACCCTCAGTTTCTCCATCGACGCCTTGACGCTGTCGATGCCTTCCTGTTCACCCTGGGTCGAAATCTTGGTCGCGACAAAGGCCTGATCTCGGGCCTCGAGCTCGGCCAGCAGCTGCCCCACCACCGCCTCCGCGCGGCCATAGGTCGGCGACGAATCGATGACGCGTCCGCCGCCCTTGATGAAGGTATCCAGCGTCGCCTTGAGGACCGCCATCTTCGGATTGTTGGGCTCGACATCATAGATCCATGCCGTGCCCACGCCGATGACCGGGATCCTTTCCCCGCTCTTGGGGATGGCACGTCGGACCAGGCCCTCCGCCAGCGCCCCGGGCGCGAATCCCAAGATACCGCCCGCCGCCAGCAAACCGGTCGCAGCGGCACTGCCCTTGAGAAAATCTTTCCGGGTGATCCCACGTCCCGGGACCGACAAACGAGTCTTCATGTCTTTCACTCCCATCGGGTCAAAGAGGACAGCGCTTGGGCGCATAATTTATTGGGCGGGAACCGCCAGCGTCGAGTCTTTTGCGAGGTCTTCCTGGCGCCGTCCCAGAAGCATGGTCAGGCCCATCCAAGCCGCCGCCAAGGGCACCACCACGGCCGCGATGGCCGTGGGTTCGAGCCCGGCGCCCCGCAGCCCATGATAGCCCCAGCCGCTCGCCATGTCGGCGCCGCGCAGCACGGCGGTGTCCAGAAAGCTCTTGGACTTGTATTTCTGCTCGCGGGTCACCACGGTGAACAGGATCTCGCGCGCGGGATTGGAAATGGCGAATTCCGCCGCCCGCTTGATCGCCTGGAATACGACGAGCACGGCGAACACCGGGGACAGTGCCAGCACCAGGAATCCCACCAGCGTCACCAGCGGCAGGAACGAAAGCGCCGCCCCCACCCCGAAGCGCAGGATCAGTCGGCCGGTCAGCAGGAACTGCACCCCGATCGTGAGCAGGCTCGCGGCCAAATCGATATAGGCGAACAGCTGGGTGCGTTCCGCGGAATCCTGGGTCGCGGCGGCGACGATGGAGGCCTGCTGGAAATAAAGGAAGGTCGCCGTCGTCGACAGCAGCACGATATGCAAGAAGATCATGGCGAGGTAGCGCGAGCGCACGATCTCTTTCAGCCCGTCCAGGAAACCGCCGCCGATCACCGCGTCGTTCCGCGCCCCGCGGGCGGCACCGGTCTCGGCGCCTTGACCTTCGTCGGCCTGTCCCTGGGGGCTCTTCAACAGGCCGCGCACGCACCACACGGCGAGCTCCAGGAAGACGGCCGAGATCAGCAGCAGGTTGACCGGCCCCAACAGCTTGGCCAGCGTCGCGGTCAGGGTCGGGCCCAGAAGCGCTCCCGCCGACCCGCCGGCGGCGATGAAACCGAACAACCGCTTGCCCTGGGCATTGTTGAAGAGGTCCGCCATGAAGCCCCAGAACACGGTGACGACGAACAGGTTGTAGACGCTGACCCAGACGAAGAGCGCCCGGGCGACGTGGATCTCGGCCCAGCCCAACGTCAGGCAGGCAAAGAAGATCAGGATGTTGAAGACGAAGAAGCGATAAACCCAGGGGATGAACTGGCGCCGGGAGAAGCGCGAGACCACGGCCCCGAATAACGGCGCCGCCAGCAGCATCACCACGAAGGTGCCCGAAAACAGCCACTGCAGGTTCTCGACCCCCGACCGCACCCCCATCTCGTCGCGCAGGGGCCGCAGGATGTAGTAACTGGTCAACAGGCAGAAGAAATAGGCGAAGGCCCAAAGCAGGGCCTTGACCTCGTCGTCGCGAACGTTGACCGCCCGCTTCAGCAATCGAGAGAGCGGGTCATTGCTTTCCATCTTGGCGCTGCCCCCTGGTTGGGCGTCAACGGGGTTCTCCGGGTTCTTTCCATTGGTACTCACGGGCTTGGCGGAGAGTTCCGTCGCCCTTGCCGCGATTCAGGACATTATTCCGCCGGGCCGGGCACGGGTTCCGGCACGGCACCCGCCGCGGCCTCGCGCGGCAACATCAGAATGGAGATCACCGCCAGCGCCGCCGCCGCGCCGAGCACCGCGAACAGCCAGAAAAATTCGCCGCTCGCCCCTTGAATCCAGGCGACAAGCTGCACCGCGACCGGCGCGACACCGAGTGAAAGGACAAATTTGGCGCCGAAGGCCGAGCCGCGCCATTTCACCGGCGTATAGCGGGCAAGCAGGCTGTTCTCCGCCGGCAGGGAGCCGACGTTGAGCACCACCATGACGATCGCGGCCAACACGAACGGCACACCGGTGAGCGCCGCCGCGGCGAACAGGAACGGCACCTGGAAGACGTAGGTCCAGAGATAGACCCATTTCAGCGGATAGCGGTCCACCAGCCAACCGCCAACCAATTGCATCGCCCCTCCGCTCAGGTAGATCACCGTGAACAGGCCGCCCGCCGCCAGCACGCCGCCGTCCTCCAGCCCCGGCAGGCGCAGGGTCAGCGCCTTGGGCATGGCGATCTGCGTGCTCTGATAGATCAAACCGCCCAGGAACACGGTGGCGGAAAGGGCAAAGAAGGCACGGACCATGTCGGCCCGGCTGGCGGCTCTTTGCGGCGCCACGTCTTGGCGTTCATCGCGGACCAGACCGGCCACGATGCAACCCAGCAGGACCAGGCCCGTCGCCAGGCTGACGGCACCGGGCACGATGAAGGCGGCGCGCCAGCTGATCCCATCCATCAGGGCGGCGGCGACGATGCCGGCCGTGGCGACGCCCAAGGAGCCCGACACCCCGAACACGCCGAGCGCCATGCCCCGGCTGGTGGTGGAGCGAACCAACCAGGCCATGCCCACGGGATGCAAGATGGCCGCGAATAGGCCCAGGGCGCCGAGCGCGATGCCCAATGCCAGCGGCCCGTCGCTCAGGCCGCAGGCAATGGCGGCGGCACCGGAACCGGTGAAGAAGACCACCATCATGCCCGGGGTCGACCATTTGTCCCCCAGCAACCCGGCCAAGGGCGCGAACACCCCGACCAGGAAGGCGCCCACGGTCCACAGGCTGATCAGGTCGGCGTATTCGCGCTGCCACGCCTTTTCCAGGCCTAGGACGATGGTCAGGAACAAGGCCACCAGCAGATGCATGTAGGCATGGCCCAGATGGGCGAAGGCTTGGGAAAGCCGGGCGGAAAGTGTCGTCATGTCAGCGCGTCGCGTCCTCAGGGGCGGAGCCGTTTAGGGGGATCGACTATACCCGAGCGCCTGCCCGCGCCGGTCAAAATTCTGGACCGGCCGGGAGACGCCGGTCGAGCTCCATCGGCTTTCACGCCCCATATGGCCTTGCGTATTGCACTGCAACAAATGTCATGAGTTTTTTTAATTCTATCACAAAGGGTATTGAAATTCCTCAATTTAACCATATTTCTAACACGAGGCCGCCGCAATGGGCCTTTATGAGAGCAAGGACCAGCGGGGGCAAACGACAAAGGTGGCCAGAGATGACGACAGCGATCATCGCCAGGGCAACCGCCCCGAAGGCGGTCACGTCCCCTGGATGCCCGCCGCGGGCCCCCGGCAAAAGCCGGAGCCTCGGCACCGAGCGTGATCTGGAGCTCGATCTCGATCGCGTGATTTACGATCCGGAATACCGCGCCCGCGTGCGCGACGCGCTGAATAAGGGCGACCGCGCCCTGAAACGGCGTTAGCCGGGCGCACCGGTTTCGGAGGCGATCCAGGCGAGAAATTCGGCGTTGCCGCCTTGCAGCGGCACGGCGACAACGCATGGCACATCGTAACTGTGCAGCGCCTTGATGCGCGCGGTCGCGTCGTCGACCCGCGACGCATCCGTCTTGGCGATCAAAACCGCCTCGCGGTCGTCCCGAACCTCACCCTGCCAGCGGTAGAAGGAGCGCACGCCCGCGATCACATTGGCGCAGGCCAGTAGTCGCTCCTCCACCAGGGTTCGTCCGATAAACGCCGCCTCCTCGGCATCGCCGGCGGTCACGTATAGCAGTACCTGGGCCATCGCCGCCCTCTCCCTTCCTTTTGGGCGCCCCGAGCGGCGCCCGGACCGGCCAAACGGCCGCGTCTCTCGTGACAGCGCGCCGCAAATACACTACAATTTAATAACATTGC
>JAOTVC010000002.1 GCA_029863585.1 Alphaproteobacteria bacterium
CAAGACCACGACGCGTAGCGACCCGCGTCGGGCAACCCCGTGATCCTACCAGAAAGGCCTGCGACCCTAATAATAGTAATGGTCCAGAAACACGCCGACCATGAGAAATCCCAGGCCGATGATAGCAATCGGCTTGGACAGGCTGCCTCGACTGTCCAATCCATTGCTGAGGAACATGCCGATCAGGCCGACCCCCGCTGCAATGCCGCCGGCGATCATCATCCACATGGCGATTTCTACCAACTCATACGAATCCAACATTGTTGTTCACCGACGCTTTCGCGTCTCCTTTTGAGGTGCTCCCTTTTCTTCGTCCAAGGACGCACCCGACCGGGTGCGCTGTCCTGGGCGATGCACATTCCGGGATTGCCAGATCCCGGGCGGCCGCGTCTATCCCCGGCCTGCCGTCCCCGGCACCGCCGAAACCGACCCCCCACGACCGGCCCCGCAGCCGATCGTGGTTAATTAATTTACATTGAATTTTATCAAAAATTGAGTCCTTCAAACACTAAATAATTGGAACACTTACATTATATTGATACAATTTTATCAATAATTAACCCTGTTTATTTACGAATATTAAGATCGGGGAAGGACGGCGTGCCGTCGCCGGTTGCGCCGTCCCCGTTTGCGGCGGGGACGCGACGGCGATGGTAAGCGGCGCCTCTTGCGCCCGTCCGGCCTAGGCGGGACAATGGCCTCCGGGATCCGCGATCGGACCCGTGCCACAAGGGAGGCCGCCATGATCCACACCCCGCCCACCCGGGACGATATTCTGGCTTCGGCCACCGCCCAGGCGATGCCGCCCCGGGACATGTTGCCCGGGGTCGCGCTGCGCAATCGCTTCCAGGCGATGGATAACATGGCGCGGGTGTTCGCGATCCGGCCCGGCGAACGGGTGGTGCTGCTGACCGATCCCTTGCTCGACCGCCGGGTGGTGGACGCGGTGTCCGGCATAGCGGCGGCGCGCGGGGCCGGCGTGCGCGAGTTCATCGCGCCGACGACGCAGCTGACCGACTGCCCACCGGAAGCGGCGGCGCTGGTGCGGGACGCGGATTTCGTGATGTCGTCCTGGTATGCCGCCGTCAACGCGCCCTTGTTTCTGAAGCTCCGTCGCGAAGAGGGCCAGCGCTGGGTCAAGATCACCTATTTCCGCAACCTCGACCTGCTGGACACGCCCCAAGGCCGGTTTCCGCCGGAGCTGGTGGGCGAGATCACCCGCGCCAACGCGGGCCTGTTCCCGCGCGGCCGGTCCTTCGACATGCGTTTTACCGACCCGCGCGGTTCCGACGTCACCATCAAGTTCACCGCCGAAATGGTGGACAACATGTTGGACACCAACCGGTGGCGGGGCTCCACCATCGCCGAGGAGCTCGGCTGCTACGTCCATTACCTGCCCGCACACGGCCCCAATATCTACGACCGCGAAGCCTTCAAGCGCGAACCGGGCCGTGTGGCCGAGATGGAAGGCATCCTGTACCCGCAATGGGGAATCGGCTTCGAGCAACCGTTTGCGGAAAAGATCGGGGTGGAGTGGAAGGATACCGAGGTTGTCGCCGTGCACGGAAGGTCGCGCGAGGCCGACATCCTGCGCGAGATGATCGTCGGCGGCAAGGTGACCGAGCTGGGCTGCGGCCACAACCCGAAGGCGCCGCGCTTTACCGCCTATCCGGCGGGCCCCAATTCGGCGGGCGCGCTGCACTGGGGCATCAACTACACGACGCCGTCCAACCACATGCGCCGCGTCGTGCCCAACTGGGAAGAGCCGCCCCTGCACCAGGATCTCGCGACCTTCGACACCACCGTGAAGCTCGGCAACGTCACCCTGATCGACAATGGATTCCTGATGGCGCTGAGGTCCGATGCGGTAGTGCAGGCCGCGGCGCGGTACGGCGATCCGGTGGAACTCTTGGAAGCCTTCGTGGAATAGGGAACAATCGCCGCCTGCGGATAAAGGAGAAACGACCCATGGCGATCAGAGCTGAGGATCTGTCGGCCCGGACCATCGACCAGGGTTCGCGTGAAAAAGCCGCGTCGATTCCGGAACTACTCGTTTCGGCGGACTCCCACGTCGACGAGCCGCCGGACCTCTGGAAATCGCTGCCTGCGGCGCTCCGGGACGACCTCCCCAAGATCACCGCATGGACGGAAGACAAGCGGCCGCAAGGCGGGCTGGATCCCGACCTCAGGATCCAGCATATGGATCTCGATGGCGTCGCGGCGGAGGTCTTGTATCCGACGGCGACGCTGCGGGCTTTCAGGGCCCCTCAGAAGGCGCAAGAGGCCGCTTTCCGGATCTACAACGACTGGGTGGCGGAGTTCTGCCGGACGGACCCCAAGCGGCTTTACGCCGTGCCTTGTCTCTGCGTCTACGACATCGATTGGGCCGTCGCGGAACTGCAACGTTGCGCAGGATTGGGCCTGAAGGGCGGCTTGGTCTGGCAGGTGCCCGATCCGCACCTGCCCTTTACCTCCAGCCATTACGACAAGCTGTGGGCGGCGGCGGCGGAAACGGGAATGCCGCTGAATTTCCACATCTTGAGCGGCCACAGCTACGATGTCACGAAACTGGTGGGCATCGATATCGTGCGCGGCTCGGTCAATACCAAGACCGCGGACGCCGTCACCACGATTTTCGATCTGGTCTGGTCCGGCGTCTTCGATCGCCATCCGACGCTCAAGGTCGAAATGGTGGAAAGCGAGATCGGCTGGATCCCCTTCGTGGTGCAGCAGTGGGACTACTATTTCAACCGCTTCAAGGATTCGCCCGAGGCCAGACGCAAGTTTCCCATCGACCGCTTGCCCAGCGAAATCTTCGAGGCGCACTGGTTCGTAACCTTCATGGACGACTTCGTGGGCTCCCAGGCATTGAAGTTCTGGGGCGAGCGAAACTGCATGTGGTCGAGCGACTACCCCCATGCCAACATGACCTGGCCCAACTCACGGGCGTTTCTCGCCAAGCAGATCGGTGAACTGGATCCCGACGTGCAGAAGCGTCTCGTCGCTCAGAACGTCATCGATCTCTATCGATTGGAGTTGTGAGGGCGCGGCATATCGGGTGCGCAGCCGCTATCCGGTCGCCGCGCCGAAGCGCGGACCATCCCGCTATTTTTCAACATCGGCTAACGGTCGTAAGCCGATATTCATGATTTCCGCTTATTTCGCGTTGGCCGGCGCCGTGTCTTCGGCCGCACCCGGAATCTGCGGCGGTTACGCCATCCGCGGCTGATCAGCCGGCCAGGTTTCGGCGGGAAGATGGCTCGCACGCTGTTGCTTTCACTTGGCGTAGTGGCTAATTTGACGCAAAGGATGGCGACCCCGCCGGGGAATCCATTCTTGTAAATTGAAATCATTATCTTTTTGTCGATGAGCTAGCCATGGATTTCAAGAATAAACTTATTGCGAGCACCGCGATATGCGTTGTCGGGATGGTCAATGCCGGCACGGCGGACGCCGCCTCGAAACCGAAATTGAGTATCTCGGGCTATTACGAAGTATTTGCCGGATGGGCCGATGGCGACCGTATAGGGTCCACCGTCGACGGCACGCCGGTCTACCAGGGCGATGCCAGCCAGGTGGAGGGCAAGTTCAACATCGTCCATTACGGCGAGATTCGCTTCAAGGCCGAAGGCAAGACCGACGGCGGCATGAAGTGGGGCATCTATTTCGAAGACGTCCAGGACGACTACGACGCCGACTGCGCGGGCGGCGGCTCGTGCGGCACCGGCGCCGAGAAACAGTCGACCGACGAAGCCAACATCTGGTTCTCCGGTTCCTGGGGCAAGGTCGAAATCGGCGGCCAGGACGGTCCCGCCGATAGGGTCTATCATGGCGCCGAAGGTCTGGCCCATATTCCACCGCAGCTGCTCGACGTCTTCGCCGACACCCAAACCGCTGAAGGCGGCCGCGGTTTCGCCCGTGAGAAGATGAACATCAACGACACCGCGGACGCGACCAAGATCACCTATTACACGCCGCGCATCAGCGGCTTCCAGGCCGGCTACAGCTGGATTCCCGAGCTCGATTCCAAGGGCTCCGTGGCGGGCTCGGACACCAGCGGAGAAGCCGATCCGGCCCACGAGTTCGCCGTGGATTGGACCGGCAAGGTCGGCCCCGGCAGCATCAAGGCCTCCTGGGGCGGCACCCTCATGCCGGGTCAGGTACAGGACGATACCGGCACCTTCGAAGACAACAACTTCGGCTGGCGCGCCGGCATCACCTACAGCCAGGGTCCGTGGACCGTGGCCGCCGGCTACAAGGATGCCGGCGAGTGGGCCCGCTTCGACGAGACCGGCGACCACACCGGCTTCGACGTCGGCGTCGCCTATAACGGCGGGCGCTGGGAAGTGGCGCTGGTCCACATCAACACCAAGGCCGAGGACAACGAAGGCGACAACAAGTGGAAGCACACCATGTTGACGGGCGCCTACAACTTCGGCGGCGGGTTGACGGGCAACGTCGCCCTGCACCTGTTCGACCTGGATGAGCCGCTCGACGTTGCGGACGGCGGCAACAGCGGTAGCGCCATCATCCTCGGCCTCGGCGCCAAGTTCTAAGAAATCAGCAATACGCCTAGCAAGGGGCGGGCCGGGCAACCGGCCCGCCTTTTTTGCTACCTATTGCAATCGCAGCATTCAGGCGTCCGCGACCTGCATAACGCTGCCGCTGCGGGTGAAGAATTCATTGATTGCAACGCCAAGACGCGCACCAACACCAGGGAAAATCAGGGACCCGAGATTGACTCAGCCCGGCGGCCAAAAAAAATCGATATTCGCAGACAAAATGGGCGACGGAAAATTGCCCCGTGTTTCGTTGCAATAACGACATTCAGATTATCTTAATCGACGGATTGGTCGGTCATGCCGATTTCCTCCGTGCCAAGACTGCTTCTTCGTTCCAAAATCTGGCTATGCCTGTTGGCGGGGCTGGTGCTGATTCCCTCCGTCACGAACGGACGCGCTGTCGCAGACATCGGAGCCAGCCTGGATCGGAGCAAGGAACTCGGTTCCGTTCACGCCGCAAAACATCGAGGGCGTCACCCGCTGTACAAGACGAATGCGCGTGGGATCGTCATATGGGAGTGTTGGGAGGCTCCCAGTGGCGGATGGACGAAGCCGCAAGCGATGTCTCTTGTCAAAGACCTGATCCCGCAGGCACTCAAGGCCCAAATACCGCGCAAAATGAAGTCGGAGCCGGGGGGCGAGAAACTGGTGTACCAGGATGGTACGACAGTTTGGCTGGAATTCAGCCCACCCAGGGCGTTATATCGATTGGTCGCGGTTTGGACAGGCGAATATCGCGGCCCGACATGTTAGGCGAGACGACGGGAATGCGTCGCGCGGTCGCCAACGGCGGCACCAAGGAAGGCCGCTTTGAATCCTGCCGGCCGAGCCGAAATCAGGATTGAGATTGTCCCGGAAATATTTGTCCCGTCCCTTGGGATAACCACAAACAGATTGAATATCCGCCCACACGAGCCATCTCGACGGGTCGCCATGCACGCTTCTTTAATCGGGCATTATTTCTCTTGCGCCGGTCCCCGCCAGGGCCAGCGGCCTTCGATTTCAAAATGCAGAGTGATGCTCAACGTCACTCGGATCAGCACGATGAGCGCTAGCACGGCCGCCCCTGTCAGGGTCTGATCGACTGTGACGGTGCGAATGATGTCGCCGGCAATCAGGAATTCAAGTCCCAGAATGATTGATCGGGCAATATCCTGGCGAAACTGCTGATATACGTCGAGAGTTGGAAGTCGACTGAGACGTCGGACGGACCAAATGGAGGAAAGAATGATGCCTCCAACAATGATTGTCGCGCCGATCGCCTCAATGAGGTAACCGGCGGTGCCAAATACTTCCCGGAAAAGGACCATGGGTGCCTCTCTATCAAATGGCGAACTGCCGTTCCTGTCCTATCGCGGTATCTCGTGATGAGACAACCTGCCTAGGCACCGGGGGTCGGCTTTCATGGGATGGCTTGCCGCTTTTTGGTGCCTGTTGCCTGCTTGTTCGCCGCTCAATCAGAGCGAACATGGGAACTCGGGTCCGGGCCGCGGCGCTAGCTTGGCGTGAATGCCAAAGACCGTGCGGACAAGGGCCGTCTTCGCCGCGCGATAACCGAAGGCGGACAAATCTCCCCTCAGGTCTTGGTCCCAGCCTTTTCCGCCGAGGCGCGCGATCGCAGATCGTTCTGCCGCGTCGGGCGTGTGGTGATTCGCGAGAAAGGCTTCGAGCTTGGCGGGGCGTTCCTGAGCAGGAATCTCGTCGTTTCAGCATGTCCGCTACCACGCCGCAAGTTGCAACACCCGCGGCAAATTCAATTTTTTCGAAACCGCGGTATTTGCACATTTTTTATATGTGTTTAACATAACAGCCAAGTCGGACCCGGTCGAGTAAGCACGCCAGCCGTCGCTTGCTGGCCCGGAGAAATAAGAAATCCCAGATTGACCAATATTTCAGGACGATGCCCCGCGTGATGCAAGGCCGCCGGACAGGCCGGCAAATCTAATTTAGAAAAAGAGCCGTCATGGATTTCTGTTGCCGCCTGATCTTGTCCGGATGCCTGGCGGCCACGCTGTCGTTCTTCGTCTTCGTCTTCTCTTTGGGCGCACAACAAACGCCTGCCGCCGGCCCGCCTGGCGGCGCGAGGGTGGTTTCCGCGGCGGACAAGGATTGCCTGCAATGCCATGGGCCGAAGAGTGATCAGCCCGTCGGCGACATCGGCGTGACCAAGCATGGGACCGCGACCGACCGACGAACACCCGATTGCCGGAGCTGCCACGGGGACAGCGGGGCCCACATCGCCGACCCCAAGGCGGCAAAGACGGACATTCAATATCACGCAAAGTCTTCCACCGAACCGGCGAAGCAGAATGGACAATGCCTGGCCTGCCATCGTGGCGGCCACATGATCCTGTGGCCCGGCAGTCCCCATCAGTCCCAAGAGGTGACCTGCGGCTCCTGCCACAAGATGCATACCCCCCGCGACCCGGTGATGACCAAGACGCAACAGACCCAGGTCTGCACCGCTTGTCACAAGCAGCAGCACGTGCAACTGAAAAAGCCGTCGCGCCATCCTATTGTCGAGGGCAAGGTGCGGTGCTCGGATTGTCACAATCCGCATGGGTCGGCGGGTCCCGCGCTGATGGCGCGCGACACAGTCAATGGCACCTGTTTCAAGTGCCATGCGGAAAAACGCGGCCCCTTCATCTGGAATCATCAGCCGGTTACCGAAAACTGCGCGCTTTGTCACGAACCGCACGGATCCACCGTGGCAAGCATGCTCAAATGGCGCCAACCGTTCCTGTGCCAACAATGTCATGAGATCACCAGCCATCGCGGCGCCATTCCGTCGCTGACCGCACCGGGGACGACGACCGGGATCGGCAGCACCCTGGCGCGCAGTTGTGTCAATTGCCACACCAATATTCATGGCTCGAACAATCCGACCAACAGTGCGGGGTCGCGATCGTTCCGGCGATGATTCCTCCGGGGAGGGGATCATTGAGACATCGGCAAACACATCGCCTTGTTTTGATCGCTCTTACCGTCGCCGCGGTGGGAGGGGCGACGAGGACTCTGGCGCAGGATCAACCTGCGGCGGAGACCGGCTTCAGAATCATGCCCCAAAGCACGGTCGAGGTCGGGGCGACGGGTGTCACGGGCGACACGCGCTATTTCGGCATGTTCAACGGGATGGCCGACGACGGCCTGTACGCGATCGCCGATGCCGACGTCGCCCTGCGCGAAGACGCGACGGGAACCTGGATGTGGTTTACGGCCCACAACCTTGGCCTCGACAGCAGAGAGCTCGGGTTCAGTCATGAGCGCCAAGGGGATTGGCGATACTTCATCGATCTCAGTCAGTTCACCTTTCGCAATCCGCTGGAGATCACGACCGGCTTGACGGGGATCGGCAAGCCCGATCAATCGGTATCCGGCACGGCGCTTCGCGAGGTCGACCTTGAAACCAAGCGCGAGCAGCTCAAGACGGGCTTCACGAAGCGGCTTGGCCGGAACCTCGACGTGAAGATGAAATTTCGCCATGAAGAAAAGCGGGGGGAACGGCAGTGGGGCGCGCAAGGGTTCAACTTCCTGACCGAGCCCGTCGATTTCGTCACGCGTGAGGTGACGGGCACGGCCGACTACACCGGACGGCGGCTGCAGCTGTCGGGCGGTTATATCGGCAGCTTCTTCACCAGCGCCCACGAAGTGCTGGACAATGATTCGAGCCAGCCCCGGATCGCCTTGCCGCCCGACAACTCGGCGCATCAGGTTCACCTGGCGGGCGCCTACGCCCTGACGCCGACGACCCGGGCCACGTTCAAGGCATCCTACGGGATCGCCATCCAGGACGAGACCTTTTTCACGGCGCCGACCTTCGGCGGAAACACCCGCGGCGATTTGGGTGGTCAGGTGAACACGACGCTCGTTCAGCTGGGGTTGACCGCGCGGCCGATGCGGAAACTGGCAGTCAATGCCAAGCTGCGCTACGACGACCGCGACGACCGCACCGACCGCGCGCAATACATTACCGCTTCCGCTTCGCGCAGCGGCTTCAATATCCCCTTCTCCCGCACCACCCTGACCGGCGACCTGGAAGCAATCTACAGCCTACCGCAAAGATTCCGCGTGATCGGCAGGCTCAAACAGGAAAATTGGAACCGCAGCAAACCGGTTCTACGCCAGGCCAGTTTTCGCGACGACACCTACGAAACATCCTACGGGATCGAGCTCCGGCGCCCCCTCATGCACAACCTGGGAGGCTCCATTTCCTACACGCGGAGCGTCAAGAACGGTTCGCGGTGGCATGACGGCACTGATGGGGCGATCGACGCCATCAATCTGGCGGACCGGGAGCGCGACAAGGTTCGCCTGTCGCTGAGCTGGGTGCCTCAAGAACGGCTGACGGCGCAGCTCAGCCTGGAATACTCGGACGACGTCTATGACAGCCGTCCTTTGGGGCCGCGCGACGGCAGCACGCTCTTGGCATCGCTCGATGTCGGTTATCAGCTGTCCCAAGACTGGAATGTGAACGCCTGGACGGCCCTGAGCGATTTCCGCCTCGACCAAGCTTCCAACGGCGACGGGACGGCTGTTGGCGGCGGCGCCATCACCGACGAGGACTGGGCGGCGGATCTCCAGCATCTTGGGATCGCGGCGGGGTTCGGGGTCCGTGGCCGCCTCACGGACAGCCTCACCACGGGTGCCGAGGCGCAATATTCCACGGACCGGAGCAAGCACGAATTGACCGGCCTGGACGCTTCGGTCATCCCGAACCTGCCGGACATCCGCTACCGCCAGGCAAGTGTCGGCCTGTTCCTGGATTACAAGATCTCGGCCAGCAGGCGCATCCGGCTGAATTACGGATATTCACGGATCGTGGCGAAGGATTGGACATGGGAGTCCTGGACCTTTGCCGACGGCACGACGATAGAGATCCCCGGACGGGAAGAGACCCATTTCATCGGCATCGCGTATTCCCATCGATGGTAACCCTGTCCCGGTGGAATCAACGTGCCGCTTTAGTCGGGCAATGCACCCGCCAAATTCACCAGTCTCCTCCGCCTAACACCGCAGCTTCTGCATCGGGCGCTCGCCCATCGATGAAAGAAAACCTGCTCCATCCGGGATTGTCAGGTCCGCTTCTTTAATCGGACATCGGGCAGCTTTATTTGCGTAAAGTCTCGAGGCGGCGGGCCGATGTGAGATCCGAGCAAGATTTTGGTTTTCCCGTCCGCAATTGGGTCGTTATCATTGCCCCGGCTGCGGCCGGCCCCAAACGACAGGGGAAGGGGGGCTGGTTCCGCGGCTTTGCAAAGGCGCGACGGCCTACATGGATCAATATGGGGCTCGCTTGCCATCGCATTTGGAACTTCGGCCTTGAAGGCCTTCCCTGACGGTTCCAACGCGGTGTCCCGGAACGTGCCGCCAAAACTTTATCCCAACGGGAGGCAACAACATGGGCGATATCAATGGAACGGGAACGGCGGCCTTGCCATGCATTCTGGCCGGGGCGGCGGCGTTCGCACTTGCCGTCGGTGCTGTCGGCCAAGCATCGGCAGAAACGCCGGCATCGGGCCTAAAGCTTGCCAAGGAGTTCAAGGTTTCCGCCGAGGCGATGGCGAAATGGGAAGACGAACACAAGGTGCCGGCCGCTTGGATCGCGGGGGCCAAGAAAACCGGCCAACTCCGGGTCAGCGGGACCAATAGGCCCCGGGACTTCAACCGGCTTGTCGCCCCGTTCAGCGAGCGCTACCCGTTCCTAAAGATCGACTACACCCGGGGCAGCCGGAACACCCGGGTCATCAAGCCCATCATCGCCTACCGCGAAGGCAGGATCATCACCGACGTGGTGGACGGGCTCAACACGGGTCTCGCTCTCTTCCAGAAGGCCGGCGCCCTCACGAATCTTTCCGACCTCCCCAATCGCGCCAACATTCCCGCCAAGTTTGCGGTCGGCGACAAGCCCTGGATCCTGGCCCGCCTGCGCTATTACTGCCTGGCCTACAACACGAAGCTGGTGAAAAAGAGCGAGCTGCCGAAAACCTGGGACGATCTCAAGAACTCTACGGCCCTGCAAGACCGCAAGACGGCGCTTTGGTCGGGCGTCGGCGCGTGGTTGCTGCCGTTGTGGGGCGAAAAGGGCCCCGAATGGACCAGCCAGTTCATCCGGGACGTCTACGGCAAGCTCAAGCCCGAGCGTCGCAAGGAGGGCATGACCGCGCTCACCGCCCTGACGGGCGCCGGCGAGTTCAAGGCCACCCTCGCGGTTGCCGCCTACATGGTCACGAGAGTGAGCGAGAAGGGCGCGCCGGTCGCGTTCCATTGCCCGGATACGGTGATGGTGAACCCTTCGGTCATGGGCCTCATCAAGGGCAGCCCGAACACCGATGCCGGCAAGCTGTTCCTCAACTGGCTGTTGAGCCTGGAAGGGCAGTTGTCCCAGTATCGTCACAACGGGGCACGGCCCATTCACAAGGCCCTGCAAACCAAACAGTTCGTCCCCTTCCCCGAGGAAGTCCTGGGCAAGCCCCTCGCGTTTCACGACCCTGGGCTGCAGGCCGCCGATCTGCCCAAGCTGATGAAGGTCTGGGACCCTTTCTGGAAAGCCGCCGGCGGGCCGAAGGGTGAGCGGAAGAAGCGCAAGCGTAAGAGCAATTAGCCCAGCCCCGGTTTCGCCCTTTAGGCGCTCGCTGGCGACGGCGGGACCAGCGATCGGTCCCGCCGGCCCCGGCTCACGACTTATGCCGCCGGTTGCTTTTGGGCGAGGGCGCGGCGGCAATAGCTCGGCCCGTCCTCGTCGTCCTCGATGTAATCCGCGGCACAGATGAAATCGGCGAAGATGCCCTGTGAGGGGTCGCGGATCTGGCCCGGTGCGGCCTTGCCGTCCCCAATATCCTTGATCGCACCCAGGAGGGTGCGGCGCACCGCCGTGATGACGACGTCGCTCGAACCGAGCATCTCCTTGGTGCGGTCCTGGATGGCGCCTTGGGTCTCGATCGCGAATGCGTCCTGCGACGGGAAATGGGTCCCCATGCCGCTCCAGCTATCGTCACGCTTCATTTCCTCGCGGTTCTGCAAATAGCGATTCTCGGCGCGCCTGACGTGCCGAAGATCGGGCGCCACATTCTTCTCCCGGTTTTTCCTCAGCCTCTCCTTATCCATGGGCTTGTCGCGGCTGTAGAAGAACTCGAACCGGTAATGGCTCAAATCGTCGATGGGTACATAAATGCGCCCCTGATAGGAAACATCGTCCCCCGATTGGGATGCCGTCGTGCCGCTGGGGTAGACGTAATTGTTGACCCGCAGATACTTGCGGCCATTGGGGGAGTTGTGGATGGCGTAGATCCGCGTGCCGAAGCTCGTATCCTCCGTACCGATCGCGGGCGGATGGGTGCCCCTCACGGCGCTGACATCGGTCCCGGAACGCTTGCTCCGTATGCCGGGGGGCCGGCGGTGCAGGAAGGTCGTGTGCGCGGGATCGATGGAACTCTCCAGGCCCTGCAGCCAGCTGGACAATTGCTTCACCCGGAAGGCGAGCCGGTTGGGTTCCGGCGCCGTCAGGAACTGGAAGTCGGGGATCAAGGGCGGCGTGCCCTCGCCGAGATAGGCCCAGATGGCGCCGCCCTTCTCCTCGACCGGATAGGCGGTATGGTGGATCCTGTCGCAGAATTTCCGCCCCTC
Source organism: Alphaproteobacteria bacterium (assembly GCA_029863585.1). Lineage (GTDB taxonomy): Bacteria > Pseudomonadota > Alphaproteobacteria > SMXQ01 > SMXQ01 > SMXQ01. Next base: position 12,186 of record JAOTVC010000002.1, read on the forward strand.
GGGTTCCGCCGGCTGATCGAGGCAGTTGCCCTCGATATCGAACAGCCAGCCGTGATAGAGGCAGCGCAGACCGCCATCCTCCACCCGTCCGTATGAGAGGTCGGTGCCGCGATGGGGGCAATGCTGCCCGATCAGCCCGAGGCGGCCCTGATCGTCGCGGAACAGCACCAGATCCTCGCTCATGATACGGATCGGCATGGGATCGCCGCCCGGCGGCATTTCCTCGGCCGTCGCGACCGGCTGCCAGTAGCTCCGCAACAGGCGGCCGCAGGGCGTGCCCGGCCCCGTCTCCGTGATCAGTTCGTTCTGCTCTTTCGAAAGCATGGTGGGTCTTCCTCTTCAATGGCCGCCCCAGCCAACCTGGTCCGAAATGTGCGCGTACGCGGCCTGGTCCGGCCCGCGGCGCGATCGGGAACGCGGCAAGCCTGCGAGAGATGCGGGGCAAGGCTGCGGTCTCGCGGCAAACTTGCGAACATTTGCTTCGGTGAAATACTAAAAGAGGTGCCTGACCCAGTCTATCGAGTGAGTTGCGTCCGCTGTCAATGAGGTGGGCAACTCCCATTCCTCGCGACCGGTGAACTCCGCGACCATGTCTCGATCGATGCCGGCGGGTCAGAGCCGTCCCTCCGATCATGAGCGGCCATCGGGTTCGCGGGCCTAAATGAAGGCTCCCGACATCACATCGTGGCTGGACGGCCCGATATCATTTCACGGTGACGCAGGGACATTTGGCCAAATGGATGACCTTGTGCGACACGCTACCCATCACTAATCCCTCAAGATCGCTTAGGCCGCGTGAGCCGATGACGATCAGGTCGGCTTTTGCGGTTTCAGCTGCCGCGACGATTTCTTCCGCGGCATCTCCTTGGGCGAGTACGCGGGAAATCTCTTTTATCCCGCACTCGCGAACTGTGTCATTTGCGCGATCCAGAACGGCGTTACCAAGAAATTCGATGGCCGATTGTGGTGCCGGCAAAGGGGCAACAATACTCATGTCAAATCCGCTGATTGCATCACGCACACGCTTTATTTCGTCTTTCGCCGGTTGGGGAAGGTCCGACGCCTGCTCGGCCTCCTCCAAAGCCAAGTATGTCGGGGCAACGTGGACTACGGTAAGACGCCCGTTACAGGCGGCGGCAAGTTTGGCTCCAACTTCCAAAGCACGCTTCGAGTTCTCAGAGCCATCCGTAGCAACGACGATATTTTCAAACATTTTCTGCTCCCCTGCTTGCTTCGTTATTTTCCGAAAATCTAAGCGGCTCGAAGCGATCAACCAACAGGGAGCGTCATGCTTTGTCAATGCCGGCGTATGTCCGCTTCGGGCCGAAAGCCATCATCAGGTCAACGGCGCAGGAGGGGCGTTTTCCATTGACAGGGTGCGTCTGCCCGCCGATCTTGCTTTCGTTTCATGGCGTTGCGTGGCTGAGGCTGGGAGACTTTTTCCCAATAAAAACCGACCGAGATCCGGCGATCGACTGGGGGACAGAATGGCGACGAACAAAACACCGGTGAAATTGGCAGTGATGAATGCGGTGCATGACCTGCCGGTATTGGTGGCCCGCGACGAGGGGTTTTTCAAGGACGAAGGGCTGGATATCGAATTTGTGACGACCCCGGGCATGGCGCAGGTCACGACGTCCCACAAGGTCCAGTTCGACTCCGTGTTCGAGCGCCCGCTCGATTCCGTCTATAACGAAGGCGGCATCGATCAATATCGTATGTGCGAATGGGGTATCGTCAAGCGCGCCGTCGAGGCCGAGGCGAGCGGTTTGCGTCCGCGCAAGATCGTTTCCCTGGGCGCGTCCATGTCGATGTTTGCGATCGTCGTCAGCCCGGACTCGAATTTCTATGAGCCGGAAATGCTCAAGGGCAAGCCGATTGCGGTCACCCCCAATAATGGATCGCATTTCGTGACCTTGAAAATGATCGAAGGGTTCTTGAAGAAAGAACACGTCAAGGTGACCAACGCCGGAACGATGCCGCAACGGATCGAAGCGCTCAAAAAGGGCGACGTCGCCGCGGTCAGTCTGATGGAACCGTGGATCAGCGTGGCCGAAAAAGAAGGCCTTCGTGTGTTGATGGAAGCGCATTCGACCCGCGCCGAGGCGGCGACCGATGATCTCGACGGGCCGACGCTCGCGGCGATGTTCCGCGCCCAAGCCCGTGCCTGCGAAGTGCTGGCCAAGGATCCGACGCCGTATGTGCATTACTTCGTCAATGAGGCCGGCGGGCGGCTGGAAGCCAAAGACTTCCGTCATCAGCGGCTATTGCATGCCCCGCCGCAGCCCTATACGCGCGAGCGCTGGGACGATACCTATAACTGGACCGTCGGCTGGGATATGACCATGCCGGGGTCCAGCTACGAAAAGATCGTCGATAACCGTGCCTTCGAACAGGGCTGATCGAAGCGGTTGTCTTTGGCCCCCGGGTCGCCACCCCTGGCGCCGGGCTCCCGCGGCCTTGCTCCGACAAAGTCCGGCAAAGGATGGGCCGAATTAGTACCAGGTGCTGGAGAGGCCGAGAAAGAAGGCGCGGGCGCCCTGGCGCAGATTGACCACCGAGTAGCCGCCTTCCTGGACGACCAGGATCGGGTGGCCGAGCCGCCCGAGCGCGGTGCCGATACTGCGCATTCCCCGAACCGTCACGTTGAACGATCCCGTGGGATCGCCCTTCATGATGTCGAAACCGAGGGAGACAACGAGAAATTCCGGACCGAACCGCTTGATTTGCCGCAACGCCTCGTCCAGCACCTTGAGATAGCGGCCGTCGTCGACACCCCTTCGCAGCGGATAGTTCCTGTTGAATCCCTTGCCCTCTCCTTCGCCGCGCTCGTCCTCGAACCCGGCAAAATGCGGGTAGGACAGGCTTGGCGTTCCATGGATCGACAGGGTGTAGACGTCCGCGCGCCGGTAAAAGATCTCCTGGGACCCGTTGCCGTGGTGATAGTCGATGTCCAAGAGGGCAACCCGGCCGCTCTTGGAGAGATGGTGGGCCGCGACCGCGGCATTGTTGAGATAGCAGAACCCACCGTAGACCGATCGTTCGGCGTGATGGCCGGGAGGACGGCAGAGCGCGTAGGCGATCCGCTCGCCGTTCAGAATCAGCTCCGCGCCGGTCAGGGCCGCATCCACGGCATCACGTGCCGCCGGCCAGGCGTTGTGGGTCAGCGGGGTGAAGGTGTCGACGCAAAAATATCCCGCGCGCGAGGCCAGCTCGCGCGGCCGGCGCTCCGGACGCCTGATCGGAAACACTTCGGGGTATACCAACTCATCGGGCTTCAGCCGCTCGCACACCGCTTCCAGATAATGAACGAGATGGGGATCATGCACCTCGCGGACCGGTGCAAGGCCGAACCTTCGCCTGGGCAAGGTCTCAATCGGTAATTCACGCAGCCCGCGGAGCACGGCGTCGACCCGGACCGGCCGCTCGACATAGCCGCGTTCCTTCAGATGGTGAATGCTGTGGCGCTCGCTGACGACCACCTTGATCGGCCGTAACCAGCGGTTTGGTTCGGTAGGCAATGGGGTTGAGGATTCGGTATAGACGGGCGGGCGGATTTGAACGGGATCGTCCCTGAAAGACCTCGTGATTTGCCGCGCATAGGGATGATTGCTGGCGAGGCCGTACTGGGCATGAAACATGCGCCGCACGAACCGCCTGGCCTCGCGTGCAGACAACGGCCCCTTTCGATCCAGCGGGTCGAACAACAGAAACGTCTGATAGCCCTCGTTGGCCGGATTCGGCACCGCGTCGTACAAGGTGCCGACGATCGGCCGGGCACCGTAACGTTCGTAAAACTTCAGCCGGCTGCGGTTGATGCGCAACAGCTCCGGATGCCGCAGCTTCGCCTTCTCGTCCGGCCCCGCGTCGAAGAACATTCCGCGCGCGCCCTTGGCCACGAGCAGCTCACGGGTCGCCTCGTACAGCGCCCCGCCGATGCCGCGGGCGCGCCGTTCGGGGTGGCTTGCAATGTAGTAAAGGTAGCCGAAGCGAAGATCGGGGAAATAAAGGTTGAAGGAAAAGCCGAGAACCTGGCCCCGTCCGTCCTCCGCCAACAACAATATCCAGCCGAAGTCTTCGGGAACCCGACTTTCAGCCAGGCCGACCATGCGGTCCAGTATGGCGACCTCCTCGGGGAAGGTGAGCTTGAACATATCGACGACTTCGTCGAACTGGCGGCGGTCGGCGGTCGAGGCGAGATCGAAAAGGCGGCGGAAACGAATCACGGAGAAGCCTGCTGAGGGTGTTCGCCCGCTCCAGGTCATCCTGGCGGGACAGCGCTTCAAATAAAGAGACCACCGACCGGCGTCAATAGATCACGGCCAACAATCCTTCCGCGCTCATCGGCCGGAAAGACATCGTCGGAAACAGGGTTGGATATGGCGAATCCCAAAGGGCATCGTGAGGTTGAATGCCCTGGTTCCGCCGTCACTCGACAAACCCTGGATCCTTGTCCGGCCGGCTTGGAAGCCTGTGCGGCCTCCCATCATTGGGCGCGGCAACTCAGGACCCTGGGCCACGGGGCGCGGATAAGGTGTCCGGAACCGGCCGCGAGCTGGCCGCCTGGATCGGCCTGGTGTCCAAGCAGAACTCAGCCGGCGGCAAGGCCCGCATGGGACGCATCTCCAAGCAACGGGATTCTTGTCACAGATTGCTCCTGGTGGCCGGCGCCATGGCGGTGGTCCGCCACGGGCGCAGGACCGGCTTCAAGGACAACCCGTGGCTCGCCGATCTCACGACCCACAAGCCGGCGAAGGTCGCCGCCGTGGCGCTGGCCAACAAGAACGCCCGCACCGCTTGGGCGCTGGCGGTCAGCGGCGAGACATGCCGAAGGCGGGCTGGCCGCGCCTGAAGCGGCGGAGACATCGAAATTGGCGGGGTGGAGGCGAGGCAACGCAAGGCCGGTCGGGCACCGGCAGCCGGGAAAACCCGTTTCGGCCAAGGCGCGTCGAGCCCGGGCTCTTAGTTGTGACCCGACCCGCGGGTCGCATGAGGGTCAGCGGTCAGAAACCGCATCATCAGGCCGGGCACCTAGCCCACCCGACCAGCTTGTCGCACCGTGACAAGATTCCCAGCCAGTCAGGGGCCGTCCCTCCATAGCCATTGGCGGACGAAACCCGGTATCAGCTGCAGTCGAGCTGCGTCTTCCCTTCGACTTCATGCACTGAACGGACAAACATCCGGTGTTCCGGCCGACGGTTAAACAGCTCCCGGGACAAGGGATTGATGAAATGACTCTCAATCCTGTTTCCGATACCGCGGCCACCTTCGAACCAATCGCTTACACAGAGTCTGCGCAGGTCCCGCAGAGCGTCTGGCGTGATCTCGATATCGACCCCATGCTCCGCGCGAACCGCCTCCAAGACACGCCCCATAATCGCCGAGAATATTTCCCAGGCGGTTTCTCCCCGCATGAAATCGAAAGTGACGATGTTTTGCCCGATCCGGTTCATGAGTTCGGGTCGTCCCAGTTCGTATCGGAAATAGCCATGCACTGCATCGACGATTTTACGGTCAATCTCATCGTAATGATCAGAGGGCAGGATATTCATGCCCATGTTTTGCGAATGATCTTTGCCGATCATGCCGATATTTGAAGTGAAGATTATGAGCGCCTCGGAGAAATACGCTGTCGAGCCACGCGAATCTGTCAGGCGGCCGTCGTCGAGGATTTGAAGAAACGTGTCGAGGATGCGGGGGTGGGCTTTCTCCACCTCGTCAAACAGAAGTACGCTGAAGGGTCTCTTGTGCATGGCGTTGACTAGTTCACCACCGCGCTCATGACCTGGATGGCCCGGAGGCGCGCCGATCAGTCGGTTGATCGAGTTTTCCTCCATGAACTCGGACATATCGAACCTCTGGCACGCAGTATCATCGCCGAATAGGAGTTCGGTGACCGCTTTAGCCAGTTCGGTCTTGCCAACGCCGGTTGGTCCTGCAAAGAAAAGCACGCCGCGCGGCCGACTGTACCGAGAACTGGTTTGCGATCCAGACAGCCCAACGATCGATCTCACCAGAATCTCAAGTGTCTTTTCGATTGCCTTGCCCTGACCCTTGATCCGATTGGTCAGAATCTCTTCGGCCCTCAGTATCCGGGATCGCATCACCGGGGATGTCCACGGGTTTCGCCGCGTTCCGAGGCGGTACGTACGAATTGCCTCGGAGATCTCGCTACATGCCAGACCTTCGTTTTCGGCGAGCCGGGCAACCGACTTCATGCCAACAAGCGTCATGCCGTCGGATTCGAGAGCGAATTGCTCCAAGAAAGTGGCCTTCTTGGCATCTTCGAGCTGCGCGCCATCCGCGAAATCTGCGATCAGGATTTTGGCAAAGGCATAACGGTCTTCCAGATTCGGAAGCTCTACCGACACTTCTCGCAGCGCGTCATTGCCGACAACAAACCACTCGGGAAGATCGCCCGGCTTGTCGACGAGCCACAGCGTTGGGCTTAAGAGCATTGAAGCTTCGCCTTGCCTGCCGGCGGCGATCATCATTTGTCGAGCCGCTCTGTCGGCCTCGACCAACACTTCGGAAAAACCATGAGGCAGTGTTTCAAAAAGATGCGATGCATAGTCAATCACGAATACGATCGGGAAGGCGTTGAGAGTAGTGATGGATCTGTGAAGCTCGGCAAATTCCGCAGGTGTTGCAGCTTTCTGTCCGAGTTCTAGTCCGCGGTCTGCTACGGCGGACACGGCGTGGTCGTCACATTCGTTGTGTAGTCTCAGTCCGCCATCGGGATCGTAGAAGAACAGGGCGCCGTACTTCTGTTCCCGCGCAATGCGCCAGAGGATTTGCTCAAAAGAAAGAAACGCCACCTCGGTTCCGTCATCCAGTGGGTAGAGGTCGCGCAGGTTCCCGGAGATTGCGAAATGCGGTCGGGTGGATAAACCCGAATTGAGTTCATCAAACCACACCGGGACCGCCCATTCCCCTGCCCTCGATAGCCGGGTTTCGGCCGGTTCCCTGACGCCGATGACTGCTAACTCGCGCTCCATTAATGCTGGTCCTCGAAGTCGATGCTCTTCGCGATTGTGATTTCCAGAATTTCGACCACGGGCTGTCTTCCTGCCCGGCCGATTCCAATACCTGTTCCACGCAACAGGCCTGACCGCAAACCAGGCTTGCGCGTCACGGCAAGTCTTCAACGCTTGTAACGGTATGTTGGTTAACGATTTTCTAATGCCGCCCCAAAAGCTAGGGCAGGCGGGGCCCCGCCGCCCGGTATCTGAGGCGCCTCACGGATTGCAGGGATCGATCCGCTCATCCCGATGCCCAGGACGGGGGTCCCGGTCCCGCGGCCCGTGAGAAGATCGGGAAAGCGCGAGAAACGTGGAATTTCCCTATAGAATCCCCGGACCGGATAGACGGCATGGACTCCGCCCGGAGAGCCGATATCCTTTTCAAAGGCAACCCGGTCGACCGGCGCGAAGTCATGGGCGCGGTCAAATCCGGAGAATAGAAGGGCTCGGAATCATGAGGGCGTACCTAACCTATCATGCGGAAGCGGTTGCCAGAGAGCGGAACGAATCGCCGCGCCTCTTGACGGACAAGGGTCGGGAGGATGCGCGGCGCCTGGGTCTCTTCCTGAAGAAGGACGGGATCGGCAAAGCCCGCGTTCTGCATAACGGGACAACCTGGATCCAGGAAAATGCGGAAATCCTGGCAAGGGCATTGGAAGACGGAAACACCGACATCGTATCCACGCCCCTCTATCCCCTCAATGCCAAGGCGGATATCGAACCCTTGATCGACGCCCTAAACTCGGCTTCGGACGATGTCGTCGCCGTCCTTCCCAGTGATGTGACCTTTCGGACCGCGACCCAATTGATTGCCGGCCGTCAAACGCCTCACGCGGTGTCCATGACCAACGGCGGCGCGGTCTGCCTGGAACGCGGCGGCGAGGGGGTGTGGAGCATCGTTTGGCTCGTGACGACAAAGCAGCTTGCGGCCTTGCGGGATTGATTCGCGCCAAGCGGCGCCATTGTGACGCCGATTTCCGCCGGACGGTTGTTCCGATGCGATGCCGGCTTGAATCGTCAGGCCCGTTGGGTGGCGCCGGCTCAGGCAACCGTCCCCGGCCGGCCGCCGGGTCCGAGGTCGTCCACCACCTGTTCGGAACCGATCAGGCGTTTGAGGATCCTGAGCCCCCAGTCGTGATAATCCGGCCCCGCGTGGGAGGCGCAGGCGGCGGCCAGGACCACCGGGCGGTATCCCGCCTCGAACAGGTCGACGGCGCATTTCAGGACGCAGTTGTCGGTGGCGATGCCGCAGAGATGCACTTCGGTGGCGTTCATCATCTCGATCCGCGCGCGAAAGCCGGCATCGATGCAGCCATAGGAAAATTTCTCGATCAAGGCGGTGCCCGGCGGCGGGACGAAGGCCAGTTGGGTATCCTCGCTCCCCGGCGCGAACCGGTCCCAGTGGATCAGGCGGCGGTAGGCGGAGCCGTGAGGGTTGATGAACCGGGTGGCGATCACTCTTTCGTAGTGCGCCGCCAGGGCCACCACGATCCCCGGAATGCCCGCGGTGTGCGCGTTGATGAAGCCTTTCTGGACGTCGATGATGAGAAGCGGAACGGTCATGGGGGCCCCGGATTGCAAGGTTCTTGCCGGTTATTGGGCGCTTTAACCTAAGGTTCGGCGCCGTCTTTTACTTTGTGGCATACTTCGCGCCCCTATATAAGGCGAAAGGCGGCGCACCGATGCCCGCCGCCGGATCGATGTGATGCTGGAAACCCTGTCGCCTGAATCCACTCTCCCTGCCGTCCCCGCCTCGGGCGTCGCGGGCCTGGCGGCGCGTCTGCAGGTGCTGGCCGCAAGCGATGTCCCGCGGGACGCGCTGCGTCCCGATGTGCTGGCGGCGGCGGCGGAAGCGCTGGCGTCAAGCCGGGAAGAGATCCGGGCGCGGTTTTTTTCGGGCGAACTCACCGGCACGGGACTGGTCGCCGCCAACACGGCGATGACCGATGCGCTGATCTTAGCCTTGTTCTCGTTCACGACCCAAACGGTCTACCCCCGCGCCAACCCGACCCAGGGCGAACGCATGGCGCTGGTGGCGGTGGGCGGTTACGGGCGGGGCGAGCTGGCGCCCCATTCGGATATCGATCTCCTGTTCCTGCTGCCCTACAAGAAGAACGCCTATACCGAACAGGTCATCGAATACATCCTCTACCTGCTGTGGGACCTCGGCTTCAAGGTGGGGCAGGCAATCCGGTCCGTCGACGATTGCATGCGGCTCGGCAAGGACGACATCACGATTCGCACGGCGATGCTGGAAACCCGTCTGGTGGCGGGGGAGAATCCCCTGTTCGAGTCCCTGCGCCAGCGCTTCCGGACCGAGATCGCCGAAGGCACCGGGCCCGATTTCGTGGAGGCCAAGCTGGCCGAGCGGGACGAGCGCCACGCCCGCACCGGGGACTCGCGCTATGTCCTGGAACCCAACGTCAAGGAAGGCAAAGGGGGCCTGCGCGATCTCCATACGCTGTTCTGGATCGCCAAGTACATCTACGGCGTCGAGGAGATCTCCGCGATGGTGGATCTCGGCGTCATCTCGGCCCGCGAGGCGCGGCGCTTCGCCAAGGCGCAGAACTATCTCTGGACCGTGCGCGCCTATCTCCACTATCTGACGGGACGGGAGGAGGACCGGCTGACCTTCGACCGCCAGGAACAGGTGGCCGAGCTGATGGGCTATGCGGACCGCGCCGGCGCGCGCGGTGTCGAACGCTTCATGAAGCATTACTTCCTTTATGCCAAGGAGGTGGGGGACCTGACCCGTATCTTCTGCGCGGCGCTGGAGGCTCAGCACAAGCGCCGCCCGCGCCTGCGCTTTCCCACCTTCGGCCTGGGCCAGCGCGAGGTCGACGGCTTCCTCATCGAGCAGGGTCGGCTGCGGGTGTCCAGTGACAGCCTGTTCCGGGACGATCCCGTCGCCCTGTTGCGGCTGTTCGCGGTGGCCCATCGCGAACAGGTGGATATCCATCCGGCGACCCTCAGGCTGGTGACCCGGTCCCTCCCCCTGATCGATGACGACCTGCGTCAGGATGAGAGCGCCAACCGGCTGTTCATCGATCTTCTGACCCACGAGCGCAACCCGGAGGTCATGCTGCGCCGCATGAACGAAGCCGGCGTGTTCGGTCGTTTCGTGCCGGATTTCGGGCGCGTGGTGGGCCAGATGCAGCACGACATGTATCACGTCTACACGGTCGACGAGCACACCATCCGGGCGCTCGGCATCCTCCACAGCATCGAGGACGGCCAGATGACGGACGTGATGCCGGTCGCCAGCGAGGTCGTCCACAAGCTGGGCTCCCGCCGGGCGCTCTATGTCGCGGTTCTGCTTCACGATATCGCCAAGGGGCGCGGCGGCGATCATTCCGAGATCGGCGCCGATATCGCCCTGCAGGCCGGGCCGCGGCTCGGCCTCACCGAGGAAGAGACCGAAACCGTCTCCTGGCTGGTGCGCCAGCACCTGTTCATGAGCTATACCGCGCTGCACCGCGATGTCGGCGATCCCAAGACGATGGCCGATTTCGTCGAGGTGGTGCAGTCGCTGGAGCGTCTGCGCCTGCTGCTGTGCCTGACCGTCGCCGATATCCGCGCGGTGGGCCCCAATGTGTGGAACGGTTGGAAGGCGGCGCTCCTGCGTGAGCTCTATTACGGGGCCGAGGACGCGATGTCGGGGCAGTTGTCGGTGCGGGGACGCTCCGAACGTGCCGAAGCGGCAAAAGAGGAGCTTCAGGCCCGGTTGCCGGACTGGAGCGCCGAGGCGTTCGCGCAATTCGCCTCCCGGGTTCCGGCACCGTATTGGCTGGCCTTCGATACCGATACCCAGCTCCGTCATGCCGCGATCGTCCGCGAAGCCAAGGCCGAAGACGCGCCGCTCAAGATCGATACCCGGGTGGACACTTTCCGCGCCATCACCGAGGTGACCGTCCACACCATCGACGATTGGGGTCTGTTCTCGCGCATCGCCGGGGCCATGGCGCTGTCGGGCGCCAATATCGTCGATGCCAAGGTCTTCACCTTGACCGACGGCATGGCGCTGGATTCGTTCTGGATCCAGAACGTCAACGGCGAAGCCTTCGACGGATCCCGCGAACTCCGCCGGCTGAAGGACAACCTGGCGCAGATCATCTCCAAGCAACGCCGCTTGCCGGGGCGCCTGAACCTCAAGGAGAACCGGCCGGACCGGACCCAGGTGTTCCGCGAACAGCCCCGGGTGATCATCGACAATTCGGCGTCCAGCGCCAACACGGTGATCGAGGTCAACGGCCGCGACCGGCCCGGCTTCCTCTACGACGTGACCACGGCCCTGACCGAATTGAACCTGCAGATTTCCACCGCCAAGATCGCCACCTTCGGGACCCGGGCGGTGGACGTGTTCTACGTGAAGGACCTGTTCGGCCTGAAGGTGACCCACGAGAAACGCCTGGAGGCGATCCGCGAGCGGCTGCTGGAGGCCATCGGCGCCCCCGACGGCAAGCCCGGTCCCAAGATTGAGGCGAAACCGAAGGCTACCGCGCCAACCGGCGATACGGCGGCCAAGCGGAAAAAATTCAGGAAAGACTAAGTGGCATCCCCGCGACCCGGGCCCGCGCAATGGCGCTGATTCGCTCCATAACCACCGTCGGCGGCATCACGCTGTTGAGCCGGCTGGCGGGGTTCCTGCGCGACGTGCTGTTGGCCGCCGTCCTGGGCGCCGGCCCGGCGGCCGACGCGTTCTTCGTCGCCTTCAAGTTTCCCAACCTGTTTCGCCGGTTGTTCGCGGAAGGCGCCTTCGCCGCCGCCTTCGTGCCGACCTATTCCGGCCTGCTGGTCACCGCCGGGCGCGATGCCGCGCGCCGTTTCGCCGAAGACTCCCTCGCCGTCCTGCTGGTCGTGTTGTTTGCCCTGGTCGCCGCCGTCGAGGTTCTGATGCCCTACGCCATGATGGGCCTGGCCCCGGGTTTCCTGAGCGACCCGGAAAAATTCGCCTTCGCGGTGGAGCTTGCCCGCATCACCTTTCCCTACCTCCTGTTCATATCCCTTGTCGCCCTGATGGGGGCGGTGCTCAACGCCCATGACCGGTTCGCCGTCCCCGCGGCGGCGCCGATCATCCTCAATCTGGTGCTGATCGCGGCGATCCTCGGCTGGGGGCGGTTCGCCGGCTCGCCCGCCGAAGGGCTTGCCTGGGGCGTGGCGGCGGCGGGTGTCCTTCAGTTCTTCTGGGTCGGCCTGGCGCTGGCGCGCGGCGGCCACGGGCTGGCCTTGCGTTGGCCCCGTCTCAGCCCCGACGTCCGCAAGCTTCTGCGCCTGATGCTTCCGGTGGCTCTGGGGGCCGGCGTCTACCAGATCAACGTCCTGGTCGACGTGGTGATCGGCTCGCTGCTGACGTCGGGGGCCATCTCCTACCTATATTACGCCGACCGCGTGAGCCAGTTGCCGCTCGGTGTCATCGGCATCGCCGTTGCCACCGCCCTGCTGCCGCTGCTATCTCGCCAGATCAGGTCGGGCGACGAGGCGGCGGCGCTCGACAGCCAGAATCGGGCGCTGGAATTCGCCCTGTTGCTGACGGTGCCCGCGGCCTTCGCGCTTGTTGCTGCCGCCCAGCCGGTGATCACCGTGCTGTTCGGCCGCGGCGCCTTCGGGCCGGAATCCCAGGAGGCCACGGGTCAGGTGCTCGCCGCCTATGCCCTGGGCCTGCCGGCCCATGTCCTGGTCAAGGTGCTGGCGACGGGGTATTTCGCCCGGCAAGACACCAAGACGCCGGTCAAGGTGGCGGTGGTCGCGCTGACGGTGAACGTTGTCCTCAACCTCGCCCTGATGGGGCCGTTCGCCTATGTCGGCATCGCGCTGGCGACCTCGGCCTCGGCCTGGGTCAATTGCGGACTGCTGGCCCTCGGCCTGCGCCGGCGCGGACGCCTCAGTCCGGACCGGCAGTTCCGGCGCAAGCTGCCGCGGATGGTGTTGTCCTCTCTGGTGATGGCGGGGGCGGTCTATGCCGCTGTCGACCAGATCGGGCCTGTGTTCGATGCCGCCGAACCGGTGCGCCTCGCCGCCCTTGCCGGGCTGGTCGCGGCGGGTGTCGCGGTCTACGCATTTCTGGCCCAGATCTCGGGCGCCATGACCTTGGCCGAATTGAAGGCCGGCATGGGCCGCGGTGCGCTCGGCGCGGGTCCCGAGGGGGGCGCGCCGGCGTCCTGACCCGGGTCGTCCCCTTTGATCGGGGGGCAATGGCCGGAAACCATTGACCGGATCGCCGCCTTGGGGCCATAAACAGCGCCCGTGAACCGGCAAGCTTCGGCGGATAGAAAGATGAACCGCATTTTCTCGGGCGTTCAACCCACCGGCAATCTGCATCTCGGCAACTACCTGGGAGCGATCCGCAATTGGGTGGAACTGCAGGACGATTACGATTGCATTTTTTGCATCGTCGATCTCCATGCCTTGACCCTGCCCCAGGACCCGGAAGGGCTCCGCGGCCACACCAGGGAGGTGACGGCGGCCTACTTGGCCGCGGGCATCGATCCGGAGAAATGCATCATCTTCAACCAGTCCTCGGTCCCGGGCCATTCGGAGCTGGCCTGGCTGTTCGCCTGCATTACGCCGCTCGGCTGGCTCAACCGCATGACCCAGTTCAAGGAGAAGGCGGGCAAACACCGGGAAAACGCGGGCCTTGGGCTCTATGCCTATCCCGTGCTGATGGCCGCCGACATCCTGCTCTACAAGGCGACCCACGTGCCGGTGGGAGAGGATCAGAAGCAGCATCTGGAGCTTTCGCGCGATATCGCCGGCGCCTTCAACCGGCAATACGAGACCGATTATTTCCCGCTGCCCGAACCCCAGATCCTAGGCGAGGCGACCCGGGTGATGAGCCTGCGCGACGGCTCCAACAAGATGAGCAAGTCGGATCCGTCGGACTATTCGCGCATCAACATGACCGACGATGCCGACACCATCGCGCTCAAGGTCCGGCGCGCCCGCACCGATCCCGAACCCCTGCCGGATACGGTCGACGGACTGGAGGGCCGGCCCGAGGCCGCCAACCTGATCGGCATCTACGCCGCGCTGACCCGGACCACCCGCGCCGACGTCGTCGCCGCGTTCGGGGGCAAGATGTTCTCCGAATTCAAGGACGCCCTGGCCACGGTGGCGGTGGACACGCTGGGGCCGATCGGGGCCGAGATGCAGCGCCTGCTGGCCGAGCCCGGCCTGGTCGACGGGGTGCTTCACCGGGGCGCGGAACGGGCCGGGGAAATTGCCCGCCATCACCTCTCCGAGATTCACCGGATCGTCGGTCTGCTGCGTCCCTGATCGGCCCCAAGGGCGCCGCGGATTTTATTTCCTTGCGCTTTTGCCTGACCGGGCGCACAAACGGTGGGTCCATGAACATCTAGGCCGGACGGGCGTGTATCTCGGCGCTCTTTCCTTCCATGCAGATTTATCTGCCGATCGCTGAAATTTCCCTCGACGTGTTGCTGCTTCTGGCAATGGGCGGGGGCATCGGGTTCCTATCCGGCTTGTTCGGCGTGGGCGGCGGATTCCTCATGACGCCGCTGTTGATCTTCATCGGCGTGAGTCCCGCGGTGGCGGTCGCGTCGGAAGCCAATCAAGTGGTCGCCGCCTCGGTTTCCGGCGTTTTCGCCCACATGCGCAGGGGCAATGTCGATTTCAAGATGGGGGCGGTGCTGTTGGCCGGCGGTCTGACGGGGTCGAGCTTCGGCGTCTGGATCTATTCGCTGTTGCGCGCCATCGGCCAGCTGGACCTGGTGATTTCGCTGTCCTATGTCGCCTTCCTCGGCATCATCGGCAGCCTGATGCTGGCGGAATCGATGCGCTCGGTGCTGCGTCGCCGGAGACCTGGGGCGCCGCGCCGGAAGCTGCACCAGCACACCTGGATGCACGGGCTGCCGCTGAAAATGCGGTTCCGCAAGTCCAAGCTCTACATCAGCGCCCTGCTGCCCCTTTCCATCGGTTTTTCCGTCGGCATCCTGTCCGCCATCATGGGCGTCGGCGGCGGCTTCATCATCGTGCCGGCGATGATCTATGTCCTGGGCATGCCGACCATCACCGTGGTCGGCACCTCGCTGTTCCAGATCACCTTCGTGACCGCGAACGTGACCTTCCTGCAGGCGGTCAACAATCAGACGGTGGATGTGGTCCTGGCCCTGATCCTTCTGATCGGGGGCGTGGTCGGGGCGCAGTTCGGCGGCTTGTTCGCGGGCCGTTTGCCGGGGGACTACCTGCGGCTTCTGCTGGGCGCCTTCGTCTTGTTCGTGGGCGGCGTCATCATGTTCAGCCTCGTTCTTACCCCCGACGACATCTATTCCATCGGCCGGGTGACCGGGCGATGAGACGGGCCGCGCTCCTCCTGATGCTGGCCGTGGCGCTGGCGGCGGCGCCGGGCCGGGGCGGCGCCGGGGCGCAGGAACTGGTGGCGGATTCCTCGCGCCATCTGGTCGCCATCACCACCGGCTTCGTCGGGACCGAGGTGCTGCTGTTCGGCGCCACCGAGGGACGCGGCGACGTGATCATCGTGGTCCGCGGTCCCGCCCGCAATGAAGTCACCCGCCGCAAGGGCCGTCACGGGGGAATCTGGATCAACGAGGCCGAGGTCACTTTCACCAACGTGCCGTCCTACTATTGGCTGGCCTCAAGCAAGCCGATCGACAACCTGCTGCGGCCCGAAGCTCTTGAACGCCATGGGATCGGGGTCAATCACCTCGCCTTGGTGACGCCCAAGAAGGTCGGCGAGAAGGAGTTGGCGGGGTTCCGCGCCGGTCTCTTGCGGAACAAGATCAAGGACGGCCTGTTCACCACCAAGCCCCGGGACATCGCGTTCCTAGGGGATCGCCTGTTTCGCACGGCCATCTATTTCCCAGCCAATGTCCCCACCGGGCCCTATACGGTCCAGGTTTTCCTGGTCCGCGAGGGACGCGTGGCCGGGGCCCAGACCGTGCCGCTCAACATCGCCAAGGTCGGGATCGGCGCCGATGTCTATCATTTCGCCCACGCTTCATCCGCGCTATACGGCATCTTCGCCATCGTCATTGCCCTGGCGGCGGGGCTTTTGGCGGGCGTGATCTTCAGAAAGGCTTGATCCATGTCGCAGGACAACGACGGCAACGACGCGAGCCCCGGCGCCAAGACCAAGAATGGGCGGGGCGGTGACGAGCGCATTTTCCTGGTCGTCATCGACGCGACGGAGGAGCATCGCAAGGCGCTCCGGTTCGCGAGCCTGAGGGCCAAGAATACCGGCGGGCGGGTGGCCCTGCTTTATGTGCTCGAACCGGCGGAATTCAAGCATTGGATGGCGGTCGAGGACATCATGCGCCAGGAACGCCGGGAAGAGGCGGAAGCGCTGCTTCACGAGGTTTCCGCCGACGTCCAGGAACTGTCCGGCAAGACACCCGTTTATTTCCTGCGGGAGGGCAACCTGGCGGAAGAGCTGATGAAAGTCATCCGCGAGGAAAAGAGCATTTCCATCTTGGTGTTGGCCGCGGCGCCCGGCAAAACCGGCCCGGGCCCCCTGGTTTCGGCTCTGGCCGGCAAGGCCTCAGGCAGCCTGCCGGTACCCCTCACCCTGGTGCCGGGCGACCTGACCGACGAGGAAATCGACGCGTTAACCTGAGGGCACGGCGGAAGGGTTGGGATAGTTGCTCAGAGTCGTGCCCCCGCGACACAACGTTTCATTTTTGTAATTAATGTATGGCATTTACCATAAATTTGACTAAATTACTGATATATATTGAGAAAATTCCCTTGATTTTGGACAAACCTTTACCCAATTTATGGACCGGCGCGTCGGTGGGACCGCCGGCGCGAGACTGTCGCCCCCATGGCGGCACAGGCGTGAGGGCCAGCGAATGGTTGGTCTAGCAATCGGGGTTACAGAAACGGGATCATGTTTATCCAGACCGAGCAGACGCCCAACCCGGCGACCCTGAAGTTCCTGCCCGGATGCCAGGTGATGGAGCGCGGCACGCTGGACATGTCCAGCCCGGAGGATGCCGGCGCTTCGCCACTGGCCCGCAACTTGTTCGCCGTGGACGGGGTCTGCGGCGTGTTCCTGGGATCGGATTTCATTTCAGTGACCAAGGACGGGGCCAAGGACTGGGCGACCATGAAGCCTATGGTGCTCAGCGCCATCATGGAGCATTTCACCTCCGGCGCGCCGGTCGTGGAGGGCGCGGCCATCGATGAGGCCGAGCAAGAGAGCGACGGCGAAGACGCCGAGATCGTCGTCCAGATCAAGGACCTGTTGGATACAAGGGTGCGCCCGGCCGTCGCTCAGGATGGCGGGGATATCGTCTTCCGCGCTTACGAAGACGGGATCGTTTTCTTACACATGCAAGGAGCCTGTTCCGGTTGCCCCAGTTCCACGGCGACTCTCAAGATGGGCATTGAAAATCTTCTCAAGCATTTCATACCCGAGGTCAGAGAGGTGCGTCCGGTCGAGTAGACGAGAGCGGCTCGGACGATATTTTAAGAGATGGACCGATTGGGGACGGCCGTCTTTCACAATCTGAAAGGATTGGAGAGAGGCATGTTGATTGGTTTTTTAAAGCGTTTGAAGTCCATTCCATTTCCCCGTTCCCCGTTCGGCGCCATCGCCGGCCAGTTTGCCGGGGACGGCAAACCGGCGGCTCCCGCCGTCGTCCTGACGGCCCTGGCCGCTTGTCTGGTCTGGACGGCCCCGGATCCCCACTCGGCCGGTTCTTTCGCGACCGGCGCCAAGGGCTCGGCTGTGCCGATGCGGGGCCCGATGGGTTTCGGCTCTCTTCCTGATTCTTCGGTCTTTGCTGGGCAGACGGCGATCGTCGCCAAG
This sequence comes from Alphaproteobacteria bacterium, assembly GCA_029863585.1. Taxonomy (GTDB): domain Bacteria; phylum Pseudomonadota; class Alphaproteobacteria; order SMXQ01; family SMXQ01; genus SMXQ01. The sequence continues at coordinate 29,994 of JAOTVC010000002.1, forward strand.
GCCCCGGTCATCCGAAAGACGAAGCGGGCCGCAGCGCCGGCCGTCTCGACTGCCGCGGCACCGTCGAAGACGGCGGGGGTCGTCATGGGTTCGGCCAGTGCCCTGAAGCTGTTCTCCGATTTCCGGCGCATCGGCTATCGGCTGGAGGATCTGCGCAAAGGCGCGAGCGACGTGCCGCGAGTCTTCGTCAAGGCGATGCCCAAGGACATCGGCCTGGTGCGCTCGATTCCCCGGCGCAAGGCTGTTTTCATCAAGACCATGCTGCCCTTGATCCTGAGCATCAATGAGGAACTGCGCGCCACCCGTGCCCGGGTGCAGGACCTGGCCGCGTCCGCCGCCAAGGGCGCGCGCTTGGGCGCCGATGACCGCGCCTGGCTCGCCGCACAGTACGACCGGTTCGATGTCGAGCCGGGCGCGTTGGATGTGCTGGCCCGCCGCATCGACGTCGTCCCGCCGTCCCTGGCCATGGCCCAGGGCGCCGAGGAAAGCGGTTGGGGCTCTTCGCGCTTCGCGCTGGAGGGCCGGGCGTTGTTCGGCCAGCGCACTTTCAAGAATGGCCCCGGGATCGTGCCGCACCAGCGCGGCGAGGGAGACAGCTTCAAGGTGCGGAGCTTCGACCATCTGCTCGACGGGGTGCGGTCCTATGTCCACAATCTGAACACGCATCCCGCCTATGCCGAATTCAGGGCGCTGCGGGCCAAGCTTCGGGCCGCGGCGGGCGGTGCCCACGGGATCGATTCCCTGCGCCTTGTGGAGGCGCTCAAGAGTTATTCAGAGCGCGGCGAGAATTACATCAAGACCATCAAATCGATCATCCGTTTCAATAAGCTTCGGGCGCTGGACGATGACCGGCTGAAGCAGGCCCGGAGCGCCGTCGACGCCACCCCGGGACCGGTATAGCCACTGCCGGCCGCTGCCGGCGGGCGTTATTTTCCCGGAATGAAGAACTGATAGCCGAACCAGCGCCAGCGCCCGCCGCCGGCGGGCAGGGTGCAGTTGATCCGCGCCCGGCCCGCCGCGAAGGGACCGGGCGGGCGGGCCTCGATGCGCCGTGGGCCCACTCGCTCGATCTTGAGCTTCCCGTGTGCCGATGAGTAGCACGCCAACGCCTCGAGGCCCCGGATAGCGGCCCCCACCGTGAAGCCGAAGGGCGGCGGGTTGGGCCCCAAGGTGGCATCGCCGGGCGTGATTTCGGTGGCATAGAGCGGCAATGCGTTGGCGGCGCGGCGGAACCGCTCGAGTGATCCGTAGCGTTCGCTGAGGGCGAAGCGGGGCAGGTAATAGAAATCGGCCTGCCCGTGCAGGGTGCCGGAATGCTGGCCGAATGCCGCCCCGTAGCCCGCCGCCCCGGCCGCGTCCTTTACCGCCTGGCTGGCCTCGCCGTAAGGGTAGGCGAAGAGGCGCGGACGGAAGCCGATCTCCTTTTCGAACCGTGCGTTGGATTTCGCAAGTTCCTGGGCCGCGGCCTCGGGGGCGAGCGCGGCAAGATGGGCGTGACGCGCCGAGTGCGCCGCGATGGTGACCCCCGCCTTGGCCAGCTCCCGGACCTCGTCCCAGGTCATGAAGGCCCGGCCCCCGCCGTCCACGGCATCGGTGGCGACAAACAGGGTGAAGGGCAGGCCGGCGCGCCGGAGCCGTGGCCAGGCTTCCCGGTAGACCGAGCGAAAGGCATCGTCGATGGTGAGTGCGATCGTACGGTCCTTTAGTGGCCGGCCCGCCTTGAGCGCGGCGACGATCTCCGGCAACGGCCTGACGTCGTACTTGCCGGTCGAGAGCTCCTTGAGGTGGGCTTCGAACTGCGCGATGCGGATGTTGGTGTCCGGCAGGCCGGATTCCCCGAACCGATGATACATCATCACCACGGCGGACGATTCCACCGGTTTCTGGTTTGCCTGGGGGGGGCGGCCGTCGGCGGCGACGCCCGGCCGGGGTGCCAGGGACAGGGCCGCCAGGGACAGGGCCGCGGCGGCCGGAATGAAGCGCCGGACGGAGGCCGGGAGAGGCCGGTGAGCGCCGCCGGACGCGCCGTCCCCCATCGGCGTCAGGCGGGCGGCATCATCGGCGCGGCCAGCGCGGTGTCGCTGATCAGGGGATAGCGCCGTGAATCGAACATCTGGTAATGCCACCATTCGTTCCGGTAAAAGTCCCAGCCCGCCGATGTCATCAACCCCAACAGCATGTGCCGGTTGGCTTGGGCGATGGCGGGGATGTCCCGGTTGCCGTGATGGGCACGGGGCGAAAAATCGTCGAAACCGGTGCCCATTTCGAGCCGCCTGCCGTCGGGTCCGACCAGGGTCAGGTCCACCGCAACGCCCCGGGAATGGGGCGAGCCGCGCCTGGGATCGGCCAAGAAGTCGGGATCCGGCGTGTGGTTCCACAATACCCATTGCGCTTCGCTGGGGCGGAAGGCATCGAACACGAGGAATCGGAGGCCGACGGCGGCGGCCAGTTCCACGGCGCGGGCCAGCAAAGCGGCTGCGTCCCTGTGGAGATAGCAGGCGGCCCGGCCATAGACCGGGGTGCCGGTAAAGTTATCGGGGCCGGCATAGGCGATGTCGAAGTCCACGTCATAATCGGGGGCGGTGATCTCGACCAGTCCGTTGGCGTGTTCAGGCGTGGGTTGGGCCATAGCAAAACGCAGTTTAACATGAGACGCGCTATACTTCGACGTTAACCGGAATGGCTCCGATGATCGTGCTGGGACTCGATACCGCGACCACCGCCTGCTCCGTCGCCCTTTGGGCCGACGGAACCGTCGTCGCGAATCGGTTCGAGCTGATGGAGCGCGGCCAAGCCGAGCGCCTCAACCCCATGATCGGCGAGGTGATGGACGACGCCGCGTTGGCATTCCGGGATCTCGACGCCATCGCCGTGACCACCGGTCCGGGCGCGTTCACGGGATTGCGAATCGGTCTTGCCGCGGCCCGGGCCATAGCATTGGCGGTGGCGGTACCGGTGATCGGGGTCACCACGTTCGACGCCCTGGCCCTGGCCGTGCCCGAAGCGGAGCGTGCGGGGCGCAGCCTGGTGGTGGCGGTCAACGGCAAGCGCCGCGACGTGTTCTATCAGTTGTTCGGAGCCGACGGGCAGTCCTGCGGCCCCGGCGCCGCGTTGGATCCCGGCGCCGCGGTCGATGTCCTGCCGCCAGGCCCGCTGTTGATTGCCGGGGACGGGGCGCCGCAGCTGCGGGCCGGGCTCGCAGGGAACGAGGAGGCCGGCGACGGCCCCGAGGCACGGATCCGGTTTTCCATCGCCGTGGCGCCGCCCGATGCCGTTTACGTGGCCCGGATCGGCGCGGAAAGGCGGCCCGCAGAGGGGACAGCCCCGTCGGCTCCGCCCCGTCCGCTCTATATCCGGCCGCCCGACGCGCGTCTGCCCCGGCCCGGCACCGGGCGTGGACTTGGCGTGCCATGAAGGCGCTGCGTGCATTCGACGGGGCCGGGCTGATCGCGGCGACGGCATCCCACGCCACCGTCATTGCCGAGCTTCACCGGCGCTGTTTCGACGAACCGTGGAGCGTTTTCACGGTGCGCCAAGTGCTCGCCATGCCCGGCGCCTTCGGATTTCTTGCGGTCGAAGAGAATTCCGGCATGGCCGACCCGGGTTTGCTCGGCTTCGCGCTGGGCCGCTCCGCCGCCGGGGAATGCGAGCTGCTGTCTCTCGCCGTCGCCGCGCGCCAGCGCCGACGCGGCATCGGCAATGCCTTGCTGGCCGCAGCCCTGGACCGCGCCCGCCGCGATGGGGTCGGACGCATGTTTCTCGAGGTGGCGGAAGATAACGCCGTCGCCCAGCGTCTCTATCGCGCTTACGGGTTCCGCCAGGTCGGCCGCCGACCGCGGTATTACCGCCGCCCCCGGGGCGAAGCGATGGCGGCGCTGACCTACGCGGTCTCGCTGCAAGATTAATCGCCGGTTTTTCTCAAGCTCAGGATGTGGATATCCTCTGGCCCGGCGGCTTTCGGGTCGGCCGGTTCGAGGCCGAGGACCTCGTGACCGTGTTCGCGGACCGAACGGGGTACATTTCCGAGCGGTTCAGCGCCCCGCAGGCGAACCTCCGCCACATCGCCGGTTGCCATTTTCTCAATCAATATCTTCGTCTTGACGAAGGTAAGTGGACAGGTGTCCTGAGTTATATCGAGATAGTGCTTTGTCGTCATCTTTACGAAATAAAAAGTTGAACTACCTTTTCACTGAAACTATATTCTAGCCGCTATTCCCCCAAGGAGAATAAATACAAATGACGGACACACAAGAAACAAACGACCTTTTGGAACTGACGACCGAAATCGTCTCGTCCCATGTGGCCAACAATTCCGTTGCCGTCCAGGATCTGCCCGACCTCATTCGTCAGGTTTACGGCACCCTGTCGACGATCGAACAAGCCCCCGCCACCCATGCCGACCGCCCGCAGCCGGCGGTTCCGATCAAAAGGTCGGTCACGCCGGACTATATCGTCTGTCTGGAGGACGGCCGGAAGCTCAAGATGCTGAAGCGCCATCTCAAGACGGCTTACAACATGACGCCGGAAGAGTATCGCGAGCGTTGGGGCCTGCAGGCGGACTATCCGATGGTCGCACCCAATTATGCGCGCCAGCGTTCCAACCTGGCGAAAAAGATCGGCCTGGGGACCAAGCCGCGCCGCCGATCCTAAGGCTTCGCTTGCTCCGGTCATATGGCCCGGCCCGCCATCCCTCACGAATGTAGGAAGTCCGGAGGCTTCCACGAAGGAGGGAACCGTGGCAAGGGGCATGATCACGAATCGGCCGGTCCCCCAGCGGGGACCGGCCGTTGCCGTCTTTCTGGTTGGGGAGAGTCATCCACTGTTCCCGTCGTCCCCCCGGTTGGGTATGATTGCGGCGAAGCCACGCTGAACCTAGACCGGGGATAGCCAGCGAGTGGGTGGAAACGGCATGTCACCCTTGGAACAGGCCTGTATTGAAAAAGGCATGAAGATGACCGAGCAGCGCCGGGTCATCGCCCGCGTGCTGTCCGACGCCGCCGATCACCCCGATGTTGAGGCGGTCCACCGGCGCGCCGCGGCGATCGATCCGGGAATCAGCATCGCCACGGTCTACCGCACGGTGCGTCTGTTCGAGGAAGCCAACATCATCACGCGTCACGATTTCGGCGACGGGCGGTCCCGGTATGAGCAGCGGTCCGACAGCCATCACGACCACATCATCAATGTCCGCACCGGGGAAGTCCTGGAATTTCACGATGCGGAAATCGAATCCCTGCAGCGCAAGCTTGCGGATAAAATGAATCTCGATCTGGTCGGCCACAGGATGGAATTGTTCTGTGTGCCGAAGAAGAACGAATAGCCGTGCCTCTTGGCGGCCCGCGGCATATCGGATAGGGGAATCTTGGCTACGGACTCGATCAGTCGGCCCCAGGCATTGATAGACGGGCTTCGGGCAGGCAACCTGGAGGTTCGCTTGGCGTGTTCCGAGGCTGAGATCGTCGCCTCTCAGGAGCTGCGCTACCGCGTCTTCTATGAAGAGATGACGGCCCATCCGACCGAGCAGATGGCACGGGAAAAGCGCGACTTCGACGGCTTCGATCCCCATTGCGACCATCTTCTGGTGTTCGACCATTCCCGGGGTTACGACCCGCGCGACGCGGTGGTCGGAACCTATCGTCTGATCCGGCGAATCGCCGCGGCCCGGCAGGGCGGGTTTTATACCGCCGATGAATACGACATTTCCAAGATCGTCGCCCTGGAAGGGGAAATCCTCGAGCTCGGCCGTTCCTGCGTTGGGCGCGACCATCGCAACAGGCCGACCATGCAGATCATGTGGCGCGGCATCTCGGCCTATGTCCATCACTACGACATTCAGATCATGTTCGGCTGTGCCAGCCTGCCGGGCACCGACGTGCCGTCCCATGCGGAGCCCCTGTCCTACCTGCATCATTTCCACATGGCGCCGGAAAAGTATCGGCCCCGGGCTTTGCCGGAACGCTACGTTTCCATGAACCTGAAACCGGCCGACGCGATCGATCGGCGCAAGACGCTGTCCGACCTGCCGCCCCTGATCAAGGGCTATTTGCGGTTGGGCGGTTTCATCGGCGATGGCGCGGTGGTCGATGAGCAATTCAACACCACCGATGTCTGCGTGCTGGTCAAGACCGACCTCGTGACCCAGAAATACCTGCGGCATTTCGAACGGACCAATCACGATACGGGCCACGATACGGGGGGCCGGTGATACCCAAGGGGTCGATCCTCCGGGGCGCCTGGCGCCTGGCCGCGGTTTTCCTGCTCATCCTTTTTCTGACACCGGTGCAGGTGGCGGCGGTCGGCCTGCGACACAAACTGGCCGGGCGGTTGCCGGGCGTTTTTCACCGCTTGTGCGCCCGGTTGTTCGGATTCCACATCGTTGTCCGCGGCCGGCCGGTGGACGTGTCGCCGGTCCTGTTCGTCGGCAACCACACCAGTTATCTCGACATCATGGTCTTGGGCACGCTCATCGACGGGTCGTTCATCGCCAAGTCGGAGGTCGCGACCTGGCCCCTGTTCGGCATGCTTGCCCGGCTGCAACGCACCGTGTTCATTGAGCGGCGCGCCCGTCACACTGCTAATCAGCGGGACGAAATCAGTGCCCGGCTCGATGCCGGCGACCGGCTGATCTTGTTTCCGGAAGGGACGTCGAACGACGGCACCCGGGTCCTGCCTTTCAAGAGCGCGCTGTTCGCGGTGGCCGAGCGCGAGGTCGACGACGTCCCGCTTACGGTGCAGCCCTTCTCCCTCAGTTACACCGCGCTGGGCGGTCTGCCGCTGGGCAGGGAATGGCGGCCCCTGTTGTCCTGGTATGGCGAAATGTCGCTGCCGTTGCATGTCTGGCGGGTTCTGACCTTCGCCTCGGTGCGCGCCGAGGTCAGGTTTCACGACCCGGTCACCATCGGGCAATATGGATCGCGCAAGGCGCTGGCCGAGCATTGCTTCGAGGTGGTCCGTCAAGGCGTCGCCAATTTCAATGCCGGGCGTAACGGCACTGCGACGGCGGCCTGAGGGGGTGGGTGGCCGTCTTGACTCTGCTGTCCGGGGTGATACTTAAGGCGGTTTGGCGCCGGGGATGGGCCTTGCGCGGAGGGTTGAAAGGCCCTCAAAGTACGGGTTGGCGGCGTTTTGGCCCGCCGGTGAGAGTTCGGTGAAGAAGCTTTATATCAAGACCTACGGTTGCCAGATGAACGTCTACGATTCCGCCCGCATGGCGGATGTCCTGGCGCCGGCGGGTTATGCCCTGGCCGCGGAGCCCGAGGGCGCCGACCTGGTGGTCCTCAACACCTGTCACATTCGCGAGAAGGCGGCTGAGAAGGTCTATTCGGAACTGGGCCGTCTCAAGGCCCAGAAGCAGGCGGCCGCGGCCGATGGCCGCACCATGCTGATTGCCGTCGGCGGCTGCGTCGCGCAGGCCGAGGGCGCGGAAATGCGTCGCCGCGCGCCCTTCGTCGATGTCGTCTTCGGTCCCCAGAACTACCACGATCTCGGAGACATGGTGACCCGCGCCGAGCGCCAGGGTCCGGTATTGGAAACCGAGTTTCCGGCCCAGGTGAAATTCGATCACCTGCCCCGTCCCCGTGCCCGGGGCGAGAGCACGGCCTTCGTGTCCGTCCAGGAAGGGTGCGACAAGTTCTGCACCTTTTGTGTCGTGCCCTACACCCGGGGGGCCGAATACTCCCGGCCGGTTGCCGATATCGTGGCCGAGGTCGAGGTGCTCGCGGGCGACGGCGTCAAGGAGGTGACGCTGCTCGGCCAGAATGTCAACGCCTACCATGGCGCGGCGCCGCGCGGCAAAGCGGGGAAAGCCGATGAATGGGGTCTCGGGCGACTGATCCGCGCCCTTGCCGAGGTCGCCGGCCTCGCCCGCATCCGCTACACCACCTCCCATCCCATCGACATGGATGACGATCTGATCGCCGCCCATGGCGAGGTCGAGGCCCTGATGCCCTATCTGCACCTGCCGGTGCAGTCGGGTTCCGACGCGGTCCTGGCGGGCATGAACCGGCGCTACCGGGTCGAGGAATACCTCGCGGTGGTCGACCGCCTGCGCGCGGCCCGGCCCGATATCGCCCTGTCTTCCGATTTCATCGTCGGTTTCCCGGGCGAAACGGAAGACGATTTCGCCGCCACCCTGGATCTCGTCCGCGACGTCGGTTACGCCCAGGCCTATTCCTTCAAGTACAGCGCCCGGCCCGGGACGCCCGCCGCCGACCGGTCCGACCAGGTGGCGGAAGACGTCAAGGCGGAGCGCCTGGCCCGCCTGCAGGCCGCGCTCGCCAATCTTGCCCGGTCCTTCAATGAGGATTGCGTCGGCCGCGTCATGGAAGTTCTGTTCGACCGGCCGGGGCGTTACCGAGGCCAGGTTGCGGGCCGCAGTCCCTATCTTCAGGCCGTGCATGTGACCCCGGACCCGGGCGGCATCGAGGCCCTCCAGGGCCGCATCCTGCCGGTCCGCATCACCGAGGGCCACGCCAACAGCCTGGCCGGCCGCTTGACCGGAGCCGCCGTGCGGGAGGCACGACCGTGACCCGGGCCCCCAGGCGGCCCGCTGCGGGATCCCGCGCCAAGGGGGCCACGGTGCCCAAAGCGCCCAAGGCGGACGCGGGCGACAAGCCCCTGGTCCTTCATTTCGAGGACAATTCCGCGTTGGCCCTGCTGTTCGGGGAACATGACCGCAACCTTGTGCGAATCGAGCACGATCTTGGGGCAGATATCCACGCGCGGGGCAACAAGGTGACGATCACCGGCCCGCAATCGGCCGCCGCCGCCGCCCGGGATGCCCTGATGACGCTGTATGAGCGGGTCAAGGGAGGGGCCCCCCCGGACCAGGGCGAAGTCGATGCCATCGTCCGCCTGGCCGCCGCCGGCCAATTGGCGCCGGGCACCGCGGGAGGCGACATGGAGCGCGATGGACGGACGATCCAGACCCGGCGGCGGCGCATCATGCCGCGGACGCCGACCCAGGCCGACTATATCGATGCCATGAACAACTACGAACTGGTGTTCGGCCTGGGCCCGGCGGGGACCGGCAAGACCTATCTAGCCGTGGCCACCGCGGTGGTCGCCCTCCAGGCCGGCGAGGTCGACCGCATCATCCTGTCGCGTCCCGCGGTGGAGGCGGGGGAAAGACTGGGATTCCTGCCGGGCGATATCCGCGAGAAGGTCGATCCCTATCTGCGCCCCCTCTACGACGCCCTCTACGACATGCTGCCCGGCGACCAGGTGGTCAAGCGGCTCGCCAGCGGCGATATAGAAGTGGCGCCGCTGGCCTTCATGCGGGGGCGGACCCTGGCCCATTCCTTCATCATCCTGGACGAGGCCCAGAATACCACCAGCGTCCAGATGAAGATGTGCCTGACACGGCTTGGCGAGGGGTCGCAAATGGTGGTGACGGGCGACCTCAGCCAGGTCGACCTGCCGAGCGGCACGCGTTCGGGCTTGGATGATGCGGTGGAGGCGCTGGAGGGCGTCGACGGGGTGTCCATGGTGCGCTTCACCAACCAGGACATGGTGCGCCACCCGCTTGTGACCCGCGTGGTTCGCGCCTATGAGGAGGTTGAACGAAAGCGGGCCGGCAAGGGTGCCGCGCGCCGCGGCCCGTCCAAGCCCGGCCCGGCGACGCGAAGGCGCCCGGCGACCAGGAGTGGCGATGACGGCAATGACCGGTGATCCGGGAATGGTCCTGGCGGCCGACGCGGCCCGCGTGGAGGTGCCGATTAGGGTGGCCGATCCGGCCTGGAAGGCGGCGGGAGGGATCTGCGCCACCATCCGCCGGGCGGCGCGGGCCGTGATCCGCGAACTGGCGGCAACCGGGCCGGAAGAATCGGGGCGAGTGAAATCCGGACCGGTTGAAATCAGCGTCCTGCTGACCGGAGACGCCGAAGTGCGGGGACTCAATCGCGATTACCGCAAGGTCGATGCCGCCACCAATGTGCTGGCTTTCGCCAGCGGTGATCCGCGCCCGGCGCCGGGCGCCCCCCGGCTGCTGGGCGATGTCGTGCTGGCCTACGGCACGGTTCGCCGCGAGGCGGAGGAAAGGAAACTCGATTTCTCTCATCACCTGGCGCATCTCGTGGTGCATGGTGTGCTGCACCTTTTGGGGTATGATCACCTGGCGGCCGCCGAAGCTGAAGCCATGGAACGGGCCGAAGTCCAGATTCTCGCAAACCTTGGGATTGGCGATCCTTACCGGCGCAGCCGGATCGGAACCCTCTCGGGAACCCCGACAAAAGAGCGATGACCGAAAACGCCCCAACACCCTCGCCCCAGACTGCTGGGGCCGATCTACAGAAACCGTCGGTATTCCAGCAGGCCCTGGACTGGTTCGCACGCCGCAACCGGCGCCGCAACGGCGACGGCTCGATCCGCGAAACCCTCGAGGAGCTGATCGAAGAGCGTCCGGACGGTCAGGAAACCATCAGCACCGACGAACGGCTGCTGATCGCCAACGTGTTGAGTTTGCGCGACCTCAACGCCGCCGACGTCATGTTGCCGCGGGCGGAGATCGTCGCCTTCGAGGCCGATGCGCCGCTCGACGAACTGATCGCCCTGATGACCCGCGAGGCCCATTCCAGGGTGCCGGTCTATCGCGAAACCCTCGATGAAGTCCTGGGCATTGTCCATATCAAGGACGTCCTGGCGCGGGCCGGGGACAGGGAGTCCTTCGATCTCAACCAGATCATCCGCAAGGTCCTGTTCGTGTCCCCCACCATGCGGGTGCTCGACCTTCTGCTCCAAATGCGTCTGGCTCGGGTGCATATGGCGCTGGTGGTCGACGAATACGGGGGCGTCGACGGGCTGGTGACCATCGAAGACCTGGTCGAGGAAATCGTCGGCGATATCCAGGATGAGCATGACGCCGAGGAAGTCGGCATGATCGCCCGCCCCGACGGCACCATCATCGCCGATGCCAGGACCGAGCTGGCGGCCTTCGAGGCCGAGGTCGGGCCGGTGTTGACGGAAGACGAACGGGCTGAGGACATCGACACGCTGGGGGGCCTGATCTTCGCCCTGGTGAACCGGGTGCCGGGCCGGGGGGAAATCATCCGTCACGGATCCGGCGTAGAGTTCGAGATCATCGATGCCGACCCCAGGCGCGTCAAGCGCGTGCGCCTGCGCAACCTGCCCGCCCCGCCGCAAGATTCGGACCGGGCTTCGGGCGCTCTGTGACGAGGCTGGCCCGGAGATTGGGGGCGCTCGCCGGCTGGCGCCGGTTGGTTGCGGCATTGGCCCTGGGCGCGCTGGCGGTCTTGGCGCTGCCGCCCTTTTTCGGGTTGCCGATCCTCTTCGTTTCCTTCACCGGCTTGGTTTGGCTGATCGATGGCGCCGCCAAGGGGCCGGGCGCCTGGCGCCGGGTCCTGGCGGCCGGCTGGTGTTTCGGCTTCGCCCATTTTTCGATCGGTCTCTATTGGATCACGAATGCGCTCCTGGTCGACGCCGCCACCCACGGCTGGCTCGCGCCGTTCGCGGTGGCGGGCCTGTCGCTCTATTTCGCGATCTATCCCGCATTGGCCTGCCTTGCGGCGTCCTGGGCACCCCCGGGCGCCTGGCGGATTGCCGCGTTGGCGGCCGCGTGGGCGGTGGCGGAGTGGGCCCGCGGCGTGGCGCTGACCGGATTTTCCTGGAACCTGGTCTCCACGGCACTTGCTTTCGATGCCGCCGCCCTGCAGGGGGCGGCAGTGGTCGGCGGCTACGGCCTCAGCCTTGCGGTGGTGGTCCTCGCCGCGGCCCCGGCCCTGGCGTCGCGTGCCGCCACGGGGCGCATCGCCCCCTGGCCCCTGGCGGCCGCCGCGCTGCTCGCCCTGGTCCTGGCCGGCGGCGGCCTGATGAGGACGGCGCTGGCGCCGGATCCCGATGACGCGGCGACGCAAGTCACGCTGCGCGTCGTCCAGGGCAATATCCCCCAGCGCCTCAAGTGGCGGCGGGACCTCGCCAACCGGCATTTCCAGACCTATCTGAACCTGTCTCGGGCCTCCGGCGCAGGGGTGCCCGATGTGGTGATCTGGCCTGAAACGGCCCTGCCCTTCAGCCTCAATGGCGATCCGGCGCGCCTCCGGCTGTTGCACCGTGCGGTGCCCCGGGACGGTGTGCTGATCACCGGCGCCGTGCGCACCACCCCGCCGGTGCCCGGCCCCGGCCGCATCTGGAATGCCGTGGTGGCCGTCACCGGTTCGGGCCTGGCGGCGACCTACGACAAGCACCACCTGGTTCCGTTCGGCGAATACGTGCCCGGCCGCGGCCTCCTGCCGATTGACAAGATCACCCCCGGGCGGCTCGATTTCACTGCCGGGCCCGGTCCCGCGACGGTCTCGGTTCCCGGGCTCCCGCCGTTTTCCCCGCTGGTATGCTACGAAGCGATCTTTCCCGGCGCCGTCACCGGACGCGGCCCCCGGCCTGCCTGGCTCTTGAATCTCACCAACGATGGTTGGTTCGGCCGTTCGACCGGTCCTTACCAGCACCTGGCCGCCGCCCGCATGCGTGCCGTGGAGGAAGGCCTGCCCCTGGTGCGCGCGGCCAATACCGGAATCTCGGCGGTCATCGACCCTTGGGGTCGGGTCTTGGCGCGCCTGCCGCTGGGCCGCCGCGGGGTGATCGAGCGCCGCCTGCCCGCGGCGTCGGCCCCGACGGTCTATTCCCGCCTGGGCAACGGGGTTCTCGCCGTGATTGCAGTTTTGATCGCCCTCGGGGCCGGCCTGGCGCGGCGCCGAAGCGGCGGCGGGGCGTCCTGATATATCGGATCCTTATCGCAATCTTGTGTCTTGGGGCATATCTAGATATGATTAGAATGGTTTGATAAGCATTGGATATCGCGTATAAAACGGCGGTTATCTCCGCCTATAAAAAAGGAAATAGTAATGGCAAGGGCGACAACGAAAACGACCCGAAAACCGCCTCGGGCCACCAAGGGACGATCCAACCCGATCGATGCACATGTTGGCAGCCGAGTGCGGCAACGGAGGATGCTTCTGGGAATGAGTCAAGAGATGCTCGGCAAGGCCGTCGGGCTGACGTTTCAACAGATTCAGAAATACGAGCGCGGCATCAATCGAATCGGCGCAAGCCGCCTATTCACCCTCAGTAAAGTCCTGAACGTGCCCGTATCGTTTTTCTTCGACGATATGCCGCGTGCCCTGGCTACCGCCGGTGCCAAGGCCCGGGGATTCGCCGATGGCACCACCACCTATGAAGCCGATCCCATGGCCAACCGGGAAACGGCTGAATTGGTGCGGGCCTACTATCGGATCGAGGATCCCAGGCAGAGACGCAAATTCCTCGAACTCTTGCGGTCCATGGCCGACGGCTCCTGAGGTCTCCCGGCCGGGAAACCGCTTGACGGGATCGTTAAAGGTTGCAACAAGACCGGCCCAGGGCCCCTGGCGATTCCAGGCTCGGTCCCGATAGGCTTGCGTTGCATCGACCCCGGCCCATTCGCCAATTCGTCCCTCAAGGAGGTTCCCGTGTCACAAGGCGACTACCTGTTCACCAGCGAGTCGGTTTCCGAAGGTCATCCGGACAAGGTTGCCGACCGGATTTCCGATGCGGTGGTCGACGCCTACATGACGCTGGACCCGCAGTCTCGGGTTGGCGCGGAAACGCTTGTGACGACCAATTGCATCGTCATGGCGGGCGAGGTGCGCGGGCCGGAAACGCTGGATGCCTCGCGTCTGGAGGAGATTGCCCGGAGCTGCGTGCGCGACATCGGCTATGAGCAGGACGGGTTCCACTGGAAGAACGCGCGGGTCGAGGTGTTGATCCACTCGCAATCCGCCGACATCGCCAGGGGCGTGGACGCGGCCGGCAACAAGTCGGAGGGCGCGGGCGACCAGGGCATCATGTTCGGTTATGCCTGCCGCGAAACCGACGTGCTGATGCCGGCGCCGATCCATTATTCCCACGCCATATTGCGCTCCCTGGCGGAGGCGCGCCATTCCGGGGCCGAGCCCGGCCTCGGCCCCGATTCCAAGAGCCAGGTCACGCTGCGCTACGAGAACGGCAAGCCGGTGCGGGCGACCTCGGTGGTGGTCTCCACACAGCATGCCGAGGATCTCAGCCAGGACGATGTCCGGGACATCGTCCGGCCCCATGTGGAAAATGTCCTGCCCGAGGGGTGGATGTGCCCGGAAGAGGAGTTCTACGTCAACCCCACGGGCCGGTTCGTCATCGGCGGCCCGGACAGCGATTGCGGCCTGACCGGGCGCAAAATCATCGTCGACACCTATGGCGGGTCTTCTCCCCATGGTGGCGGCGCGTTCTCGGGCAAGGATCCGTCCAAGGTCGACCGCTCGGCGGCCTATGCGGCCCGCTATCTCGCGCGCAACGTGGTGGCGGCGGAGCTCGCTGAAAAATGCGTGATCCAGATCGCCTATGCCATCGGCGTCGCCAAGCCGCTCTCGGTCTATGTCCACACCTACGGCACCGGCAAGGTCGACGAAGGCAAGCTGGCCGGCGCCCTGACCGAGGTGATGGACCTCAGCCCCCGGGGCATCCGCGACCATCTGCGCCTCGACAAGCCGATCTATGCGCGCACCGCCGCCTATGGCCATTTCGGCCGGGCGCCGGACGGCGATGGCGGCTTCTCGTGGGAGCGCGAGGACCTCGTCGAGGACGTCAAGGCGGCCCTCACCTGACGCCCCCATCCCCAGCCGGACGCCCCGGCGACCCATGACCGGACGCGAGACCCCCAGCCCCGATCCGCCTCCCCGCCGCCGCATCCTCTACGGTCGGCGCAAGGGACGCCCCCTCCGCCCCGCCCGGCAAGCGCTTGTCGACGGCCTGCTCCGGCGCATCCGGGTGCCCCTTCCGGGGCGCAACCAGGGTGGTGCGGTGGGCAAAGCCGGGCTCCTGGACCCGCGCGAACTGTTCGCGGGCCCCCAGCCCTTCGACGCCGGGCCGGCCGGCCCCTTCCGCGAAGTGTGGCTGGAGGTCGGCTTCGGCGCCGGCGAACATCTCGCGGCCCAGGCCGAGGCGAATCCGGAAATCGCCTTCATCGGGTGCGAACCGTTCCTCAACGGGGTTGCCGCGGCGCTGGCGCGGATCGATCGGGGAAAGCTGAACAATGTGCGAATCTATGACGACGATGCCAGGGTCCTGCTCGATCACCTGGCCCCCGGCAGTCTCGGCCGGGTCTTCATCCTGTTCCCCGACCCCTGGCCCAAGACCCGCCACGCGCGGCGCCGGTTCCTCTCGGCCGAGACACTCGACACGTTCGCCCGGGTGATGGCCCGGGATGCCGAGTTGCGCTTCGCCACCGACGATCCGGTCTGCCTGCGCTGGGCGCTTTCGGTCCTGATCCGCCATCCCGAGTTCGCCTGGCGGGCGCGCTCGCCCGCCGACTGGCGCCACCGTCCGGCCGATCAGCCGCCCAGCCGCTACGAGGAAAAGGCCCGGGCCAAGGGCGCCACGCCCGTCTTCCTGGTGTTTGCGAGGGTTTAGCGCAGCGCTCCGGAGAGGGGCCAAGATGCCCAAAACACTTGAAGGACGCGCGGAAATGACTATATTTCCAACGATCTCAAGACGGTCCGAATATTCGGGTGAATGTGCGGGGTGGGCCACCGGCCCGCTTTTTTTGTTTCCGGTTCGCTTTTGGGCCGGCCCCACCGGTGCTGCCGTAGCCGGCGGGAGTGATGCAGCGGGATACCGCCAACGACGATGCTACAGGTCAAGGACAGGGTTGCGGCCCTGATCACGGGCCCCCTCGACGGGCTGGGATATGAACTGGTGCGGGTGCAGCTTTCGGGCGGCGACCGGCCGGTGCTTCAGGTCATGGCCGAACGGTCCGACGGCGCGGCGATGACGGTGGAGGACTGCGCCGATATCTCGCGCAGCGTGTCCGCGCTGCTCGATGCCGAAGACCCGATCGCCGGGGCCTACACCCTGGAAGTGAGTTCCCCGGGGATCGACCGGCCGCTGACCCGGCCGCGGGATTTCGAGCGGTTCGCCGGGTTCGAGGCCCGGATCGAGACCCACGAGTCGATTTCAGGGCGGCGCCGGTTCAAGGGCCGGTTGCTGGGTCTTGAGGACGGCGTGGTCTCGTTGGCGGTCGATGCCGATACCGTGCGCCTGCCGATCGAAGCCATTGCCAAGGCCCGGCTGGTGCTGACCGATGAATTGATTGCCGCGGCGCAAGAGGCGTCCGGCGCCTGACCGGTGCGCGGGCGGCGCTTTGCTGGTGCCGGTTGCTCCCCTCGATCGGGGGTCGCGTGTCCGAGACTTGCCAATGTGTATTTGCCGATCTAGTGGCCGATGCAGCGAATGTGATTGGGACGGAATAGAATGAGCGAACAAACCACGGAAACCATGCCTCTCGCGGAAGAGACCACGGGTCTCGCCCGCCCCGAACTGATCCAGGTGGCCGATGCGGTGGCCCGGGAGAAGGCCATCGACCGGGAAGAGGTCCTGACCGCCATGGAGCAGGCGATCCAGAAGGCCGGCCGCTCGCGTTACGGTCAGGAGCACGATATCCGCGCCACCATCGACCGGTCGACCGGGGAGATCACCCTGGCGCGCTACACCGAAGCGGTGGAGGAGGTCGAGGACGAGTTCACCCAGATTGCGATCGCCGAGGCCCGCAAGATCGATCCCGACATCCAGCCCGGCGGGTTCCTGATCGACCGCTTGCCGCCCATCGATTTCGGCCGCATCGCGGCCCAGACGGCAAAACAGGTCATCGTGCAGAAGGTCCGCGAAGCCGAGCGCCAACGCCAGTACGAGGAGTACAAGGATCGCGTCGGCGAGGTCGTCAACGGGCTCGTCAAACGGGTGGAGTTCGGCAACGTCACCGTGGATCTCGGCCGCGCCGAGGCGGTGCTGCGCCGGGACGAGGCCCTGCCGCGGGAAAACCTCAGGACGTCCGAGCGGGTGCGCGCCTATATTTATGACGTGCGCGAGGAAATGCGCGGGCCGCAAATCTTCCTGTCCCGCACGCGGCCGGAATTCATGGCCAAGCTGTTCGCCCAGGAAGTGCCGGAAATCTACGACGGAATCATCGAGATCAAGGCCGTGGCCCGGGACCCGGGCAGCCGCGCCAAGATCGCGGTGCTGTCCAACGACTCCTCCATCGATCCCGTCGGCGCCTGCGTCGGCATGCGGGGCAGCCGCGTCCAGGCGGTGGTGGCCGAGTTGCAGGGCGAAAAGATCGACATCATCCAGTGGTCGCCGGACCCCGCCACCTTCGTGGTCAATGCCCTGGCGCCGGCGGAGGTGTCCAAGGTCGTGCTGGACGAGGACCAGAAACGAATCGAGGTGGTCGTCCCCGACGAGCAGCTTTCGCTCGCCATCGGCCGGCGCGGGCAGAACGTCCGGCTGGCCAGCCAGTTGTCGGGCTGGGACATCCGCATCTTTACCGAGGCCCAGGAATCCGAACGGCGCCAGGAATTCTTCCGCAACCGCTCTCAGATGTTCATCGATTCCCTGGATGTCGACGAGGTCATCGCCCATCTCCTGGTCACCGAAGGGTTCTCCTCCATCGAGGAGGTTGCCTATGTGCCGATCGAGGAGCTGACCAACATCGAAGGGTTCGACGAGGACATCGCCCAGGAGCTTGCCAACCGCGCCGAAACCTACCTGCGGGAACAGGCCGAGAAGTTCGTCGAAACCCGCCGCGAATTGGGGATTGCCGACGACCTGGCCGAACTGCGTTCGTTGACCCCGGAGATGGTGGTGGCGCTGGCCAAGGCGGGGATCAAGACCCGCGACCAGTTGGCCGAGCTGGCAGGCTACGAGCTGTCCGGTTCGGAAGAAGAGGGCGAAACCGGCATGCTTCAGGAATTCGGCATCAGCGAAAGCGACGGCAACGCCATCATCATGGAGGCCCGGGCGCACTGGTACGAGGGCGAGGAAGAGGCCGCCGAGGGCGGCGAAGGCGAAGGCGGCGAAGAGGGTGCGGCCGAAGCCGGCACCGAGGCCGAGGCGCCCGCTGCCGACGCCGATAAAGACAAACCGGCGACGGAGGGCTGAGGCGTCGCGATGACCGCACGGGCCAAGATCAAGGGCACCGCCCCCGCGGGCGCGGCTGGCGCCGGCGGCGATCGGACCTGCATCGTGACCGGCGCGCTGTTGCCCCGCGCCCGCATGATCCGTTTCGTGAAGGGGCCCGACGGCGCCATCGTACCGGATTTGGATCATCGCCTTCCCGGGCGCGGCCTGTGGGTCGCCGCCAGCCCGGAGGCCTTGGATCAGGCCGCGATGGGCCGCCATTTCGCCCGCGCCCAGCGCGGTCCGGTCGCGGTGCCCGCCGATCTCCGCCGCCGGGTCGAAGCCGGGCTTGCGGCCCGGGCCCAGAGCCTGATCGGCCTCGCCCGCCGGGCCGGTGCTGCGGTGGCCGGGTTCGAAAAGACCCGCGCCGCGCTCAAGGGGGGCAGTGTGCGCCTCTTGATCACGGCGCGTGACGGTGCCGCCGACGGCCGCGCCAAATTGGCCGCCTTGGCGCCGGATTGTGTCCGGGCCGGAGGGCTGTCCGCCGCCGAACTGGGAACCGTCTTCGGCCGCGACCACGCGGTCCATGTGGCGGTGACCGATCCCGGGCTGGCAGAGCGGATCGGCGAGACCCTTGCGCGGCTCGACGGCGTGCGCGGCCCGGCCGGGGATCACGACGCGATTCCCGGGACGCCCAAGGTGGGCTAAAGTTAGATATGGAAGTGGATCAGGTTAAGGTATGAGCGAAACGACCAAAGATACCGACGCGAAGAAGAAGCCCCTGTCGCTCTCTCGGCCCGGCAAGCTCGAGCTGAAGAAGACGGTGGAGCAGGGACAGATTCGCCAGAGCTTCTCCCACGGGCGCAGCAAGGCGGTCACCGTAGAGGTGCGCAAGAAGCGGACCTATGCACCCACCGAAAGCGGCGGCATGGCGGAGGTCAAGCCGGGCAGCGAGGCCCCGATCGGGGCCGAAGAGTCCGCCAAGGCCGAAAAGTTGACCAGCGGCGAGCTGGCGGTCCGCGCCCGGGTGCTGGAAGACGCCAAGAGGGACGAGGAGCGCCGCCGTCTCGAGGATGCGGAACGGGCCAAGCTCGAAGCCGAGGAAGCCAAGAAGCGCGCCGAGGAAGAGGCCGAGCAGGCCAGGCGCGAAGCCGAGGAAGCCAAGAAGCGCGCCGAGGAAGAGGCCGACGCGGGGACCAGCGCGCCGCCGTTGGTGCCGGTGCCCGAGGGTGAGCCCGAGGCCCCGGTCAAGACGGCCCGAAGCGCCAAGGGCAAGCCCGCCCCCGCCGAGCCCGAGGCCCTGGAAGGCGAGGACGAGGACGCCAAGAAGCGTGGTCCCGGCCGCCGTGGCGCGAAGGCGGAAAAGGGCCGCCCGTCCCTGACCCTGCGCAAGGAAGGCCCGGCCCGGCGCCGCGGCAAGCTGACCATCTCGAAGGCGCTGGACGACGAGGGCGGAGAGCGGGTGCGCTCGCTCGCCTCGGTGCGCCGCGCGCGCGAACGCGAACGCCGGGCCCAGGCGGCAATGCAGGGCATGGGCGAGACCTCCAAGGTCTACCGGGAGGTGGTGGTGCCGGAAACCATCACCGTCCAGGAACTCGCCAACCGCATGGCCGAACGGGCGCCGGACGTGGTCAAGTCACTGATGAACATGGGTGTCATGGCGACCATCAATCAGACCCTGGACGCCGATACCGCCGAGCTGATCGTGTCCGAATTCGGCCATACGATCCGACGGGTCAGCGAATCCGACGTCGAGGTCGGGCTCAGCGGTGGCGATGACGCGCCGGAAAGCCTCAAGGCGCGCCCGCCGGTGGTGACCGTCATGGGCCATGTCGACCACGGCAAGACCTCGCTGCTCGACGCGCTCCGGGAAACCGACGTGGTGGCCAAGGAATCCGGCGGCATCACCCAACATATCGGTGCTTATCAGGTGACCATGGAATCGGGCGAGAAGATCACCTTCCTCGACACCCCGGGCCATGAGGCGTTTACCCAGATGCGCGCTCGCGGCGCCAAGGTCACCGATATCGTGGTCCTTGTGGTGGCCGCCGATGACGGCATCATGCCCCAGACCATCGAGGCGATCCATCATGCCAAGGCGGCGGAAGTCCCGCTGATCGTGGCCATCAATAAGATCGATCTCCCCGGTGCCGAGCCCGAGCGCATCAAGACCGACCTTCTCCAGCACGACGTGGCGCTGGAAGGTTATGGCGGCGATGTGCTGTGGGTCGAGGTGTCGGCCAAGAACAAAACCAATCTCGATAAGCTCGAGGAAGCCATCCTGCTGCAGGCCGAAATTCTGGAGGTCAAGGCCAATCCCGACCGCCCGGCGCAGGGCGTGGTGGTCGAGGCCAAGGTCGAGCAGGGCCGCGGTTCCGTCGCCACGGTGCTGATCGCCCGCGGGACGCTCCGGGTCGGCGACATCTTCGTGGCCGGCGCCGAATGGGGCCGGGTGCGGGCGCTGGTCGATGACCATGGCCAGAATATCGAAGAGGCCGGTCCCTCCATGCCGGTGGAGGTGCTGGGCCTCAACGGCACGCCGATCGCCGGCGACGAGTTCGCGGTCGTGGAAAGCGAAAACCGGGCCCGTCAGGTCACCGAATACCGCCAGCGCCAAAGCCGCAACGCGTCCCATGCCGCAGGCGCGCGGGGCACCGTGGAACAGATGTTGGCATCGATCGCCGCCGGCGAAAGCGCGGAATTCCCGCTGGTCATCAAGGCCGATGTCCAGGGTTCGGTGGAGGCCATCACCGGCGCCATCGAGAAGATCGGCACCGACGAGGTACAGGCGCGGATCCTCCATGCGGCGGTCGGCGGCATCAACGAATCCGATGTCACCCTGGCCCGGGCGTCCGAGGCCCTGATTATTGGCTTCAACGTGCGCGCCAATCCCCAGGCCCGTGAAATGGCCCGGCGCGACAATGTCGAAATCCGCTACTATTCGATCATCTACGACGTCACCAACGACGTGAAGCAGGCGCTCTCGGGCATGCTCGAGCCCGCCATCAAGGAGACCCAGCTCGGCACCGCGGAGGTGCGAGAGGTCTTCAACATCTCCAAGGTCGGGCGCATCGCTGGCTGTCTGGTGACCGACGGCGCGATCCGGCGGGAGTCCAAGGTGCGGCTGTTGCGCGACGACGTCGTGGTGTTCGAAGGCAACCTCCAGACACTCAAGCATTTCAAGGAAGACGCCCGCGAGGTGCGGGCCGGGTCCGAATGCGGCATCGCCATCGAGAACTACCAGGACATCCAGGTGGGCGACGTGATCGAGTGCTTCCAGGTCGAGGAAGTCGCCCGGACGCTGTAAGCGGGCGGCACGTCCTCCCCATCGAGCAATGGCCGGCAACAGGATCTATCGAAATGCGGTCGCGCGCCCCTAGCCAGCGCCAACTCCGGATTGGCGAAGAGCTGCGCCACGAGGTGGCGCGCATCCTGGAGCACGCCCATTTCCGCGATCCCGATCTGGCGTCGGTGTCGATCACCGTCACCGAGGTCCGGGTGAGCCCGGATCTCAAGAACGCCACCGCCTTCGTCACGCCGCTCGGCGGCGGCGAAATGGGGCGCGTGGTGGCGGCGTTGAACCGGGCCCAAGGCTATTTCCGGGGCCAGCTGGGGCGCGGGCTGACGCTCAGATTCGTGCCGCGCATCACCTTCGCCGCCGACACCTCGTTCGAATATTCCTCGCGCATCGAAGAGGTGCTGCACCGGCCCGAGGTGGAGCGCGACCTGGAGGCCGAAGGCGGCCACGGAAATGACGGCGAGGGCGGTCCCGGCCATGGGGCGTAGGCGCAAGCCGCCCCCGGGCGCCCGGGCCATCGACGGCTGGCTCAACCTGGACAAGCCGCTGGGGCTTAGTTCGGCCGCCTGTGTCGCGCGTTTGCGCGGGGCGCTGCGGCCTCTCAGGATTGGGCACGGCGGCACCCTCGATCCGCTGGCGACCGGAGTTCTGCCGGTGGCGCTGGGCGAGGCCACGAAGACCGTTTCCTACCTGATGGGCGCGCGCAAGAGCTATCGTTTCACCGTCCGTTTCGGCGAACGCCGCGACACCGATGACGGCGAAGGCGAAATCGTCGAAACCAGCGCCGCGCGGCCCGCCGACACCGTTCTTGAGGGCCTTCTCGGGCGCTTTGTCGGCACCGTCGATCAGGTCCCGCCCGCCTATTCCGCCCTCAAGCAGGGAGGACGGCGCGCCTATGAATGCGCCCGGGCGGGCGAGGCCGTGGAATTGAAGCCGCGCGCCGTTCGGGTCTATGGATTGCGGCTGGCCGCCAGGCCCGATGCGGATCACGCGGTGTTCGAGGTCGAGTGCGGCAAGGGGTTCTATGTCCGGGCGCTGGCCCGCGACCTGGCGGCGGCGGCGGGGACCGTCGGGCATGTCTCCGAACTGCGCCGCACCCGGGTCGGCCCCTTCACCGAGACGGCGGCAAAACCGCTGGAAAATCTAGCCGCCTTGGGGCATAGTGCGCCCGTTTTAAAGGACCTTTATCCGGTTGAGACCGTGCTGGACGACATCCCGGCCCTGGCCGTGACCGGAGATCAGGCCGCCGCCATAAGGCAAGGGCGGTCCGTAAAGGTGCAATGCACTGGTGGCCCCGGGCCCCGGGAGGCCGGCGCGATTGCCGTATCCCTCAAACTGTCCGACGGAACCGTCGTGTGTGCGATGGAGGACGGCGCTCTGGTTGCGCTTGCCCGGTATTACGGCGGAGAAATCCGGCCGGTGCGCGTACTGAACATTTGATCGAAGGAGTAGACGATGTCGATTACGCCTGAAAAGAAACAGGAACTGGTGACGGAATACGCCACCGGGTCCAATGACACCGGGTCGCCTGAGGTGCAGGTGGCTATCCTGTCCGAACGGATCGGAAACCTGACCGAGCATCTCAAGACCCATAGCCACGATTTCCACTCCCGGCGCGGCCTCATCATGATGGTGAGCAAGCGGCGCCGGTTGCTGGATTACCTGAAACGCAAGAACGAAGACCGATACCAGAAGCTGATCCAGCGCCTCGGATTGCGGCGCTGATGATGTCCGGTCCGCATGGGGCGGGCCGAAACCCCGTTGGCGGCAGGGCCGCGCGGGGAGGTAGGTTGGAAGGAAGGAAGAGAACGCATGTTTGATATCACTAGGAAGGAAATCGACTGGGGCGGACGCCGACTGATCTTGGAAAGCGGGCGCATGGCGCGCCAGGCCGACGGGGCGGTGCTTGCCACCTATGGCGAAACCACGGTGCTGTGTACCGCGGTGGCGCAAAAGGAGCCCAAGCCGGGCATCGATTTCTTTCCGCTGACCGTGAATTACCAGGAAAAGAGCTTCGCCGCCGGCAAGATCCCCGGCGGCTTCTTCAAGCGCGAAGGCCGCCCCAGTGAGAAGGAAACGCTGACCTCGCGCCTCATCGACCGGCCCATCCGGCCGCTGTTTCATCCCAATTTCCGCAACGAAACCCAGGTCATCTGCACGGTCCTGTGCCACGACCTGGAAAACGATCCCGACATCGTCGCCCTGGTCGGTGCGTCGGCGGCACTGACGCTCTCGGGGGTGCCGTTCCTCGGCCCGATCGGCGCCGCCCGGGTCGGCTATGTCGATGGCGAATACCTGCTCAACCCCCAGGTCGACGAAATGACCACCTCCCAGCTCGACCTGGTCGTTGCCGGCACCCAGGAAGGGGTGCTGATGGTGGAATCCGAAGCCCATGAGCTGTCGGAAGAGGTCATGCTGGGCGCCGTGATGTTCGGCCATCGGGAATTCCAGCCGGTGATCGATGCCATCATCGAGATGGCCGAGACCGCGGCGAAGGAGCCCTGGTCGGTGGCCGAGCCGCCGCCCGAACACGCCGTCGTCGCCGCCCGGGTCAAGGACCTGGCGGAGGGCGGCCTGCGCGACGCCTATGCGAATCCCGACAAGACGGTACGCCATGGCGCCATCGAGGCCGTCAAGTCGGAGACCGTGAGCGCCCTGGTAGAAGACGAGGACGCGACCGGCGACGTCATCGGCGCGGCCTTCAAGAAGTTGGAAAAGAATATCGTGCGGACCGCCATCCTGGATCAAAAGCCGCGCATCGATGGCCGCGACACCAAGACGGTGCGGCCGATCTCCTGCGAGGTCGGCGTCCTGCCTCGGGCCCACGGTTCTGCGCTGTTCACCCGGGGCGAGACCCAGGTTCTGGCCGTCGCCACCCTGGGCACCGGCCAGGACGAGCAGATCATCGATGCGCTCGACGGCGATTACCGGGAGCATTTCCTGCTGCATTACAACTTCCCGCCCTATTCGGTGGGCGAGGCGAGCTTCCTGCGTTCGCCGGGACGCCGGGAAATCGGTCACGGCAAGCTTGCCTGGCGGGCCGTCCATCCCCTGCTGCCCAGCAAGGACGATTTTCCCTATACCATCCGCGTCGTGTCGGAGGTGACGGAATCCAACGGCTCGTCGTCGATGGCGACGGTCTGCGGCTCGTCTCTCTCGCTGATGGACGCCGGCGTTCCCCTGTCCAAGCCGGTGGCGGGAATCGCCATGGGGCTGATCAAGGAGGACGACCGGTTCGCGGTCCTGTCCGATATCCTCGGCGACGAAGATCATCTCGGCGACATGGACTTCAAGGTCGCCGGCACCGCCGAGGGCGTCACCAGCCTGCAGATGGATATCAAGATCACCTCGATCACCGAGGAGATCATGGAGATCGCCCTGGGCCAGGCCCGGGACGGACGCCTGCATATCCTGGGCGAGATGGAGAAGGCCCTTTCCGGCGCGCGGGAGGAGGTTTCCGACAACGCCCCGCGGATCACCGCCTTCTCGGTTCCCAAGGACAAGATCCGCGATGTCATCGGGACCGGCGGCAAGGTCATCCGCGAGATTTGCGAGACCACCGGCGCCAAGATCGATATCGAGGACGACGGCACCATCAAGGTGGCGGCGGTCGACGGCGAAGCCGCCCAGCGTGCCATCGATTGGATCAAGTCCATCGTCGCCGAGCCGGAGGTCGGGGTCATCTACACCGGCAAGGTGGTCAAGGTGGTGGATTTCGGGGCCTTCGTGAACTTCCTCGGCAACCGGGACGGCCTGGTGCATATCAGCGAGCTGGCCGAAGGCCGGACCGCCAAGGTCACCGATGTCGTCAACGAAGGCGATGAAGTGAAGGTCAAGGTCCTCGGGATCGACGACCGCGGCAAGGTCAGGTTATCCATGCGCGTGGTCAATCAGGAGACCGGCGAAGACCAGTCGAAGGAAGCGGCCGATTCGCCGGCCGCGGAATAGTCCGAGGCGGCCCCGGCCGCCGTCGCGGGCCGGGGCCAAGGGGAGGCGATAGATGAAGCCGCTCAAGTCCCTTGTCATTTCAGGCCGAGAGGTGCTGCCCCTTGTCGAAGGCGGCAAGGGCATCGCCATCTCCAACGGGGAAAGCTCGGGTGCCTGGGCGGCCACCGGCGGGGTCGGCACGTTCTCCGGCGTCAACGCCGATTCGTTCGACGAGAACGGCGATCTGATCCCCGTCGTATACAGCGGGCGGACCCGGCGCGAGCGCCATGAGGAGCTCGTCGCTTACGCCATTCAGGGTGGCATCACCCAGGCCCAGGTGGCCCATGAACTGAGCGGCGGACAGGGCCGCATCCACATGAACATCCTGTGGGAAATGGGTGGCTCCGAACGCGTCCTCAAGGGTGTTCTCGAAGGGGCCAGGGGCCTGATCCACGGCGTCACCTGCGGCGCCGGCATGCCCTACCGCATGGCCGAGATCTGTACCAAGTTCGGCGTCTATTATTATCCCATCGTGTCCTCGGCCCGGGCCTTCCGGGCGCTCTGGAAGCGGGCCTATCACAAGTTTGCCGATTGGCTCGGCGGCGTCGTCTACGAAGACCCGTGGCGGGCCGGCGGCCATAACGGGCTGTCCAATGTCGAAGACCCCCATTGTCCCGAAGCGCCCATGCTCCGGGTTGCCGAGTTGCGCAAGATGATGACCGAGTACGGCCTCGATGAGACGCCGATCTTCATGGCGGGAGGTGTCTGGTACCTGCGCGAATGGGACGACTGGATCGATAATCCCGAACTCGGTCCCATCGCCTTCCAGTTCGGGACCCGGCCGCTGCTCACCAAGGAAAGCCCCATTTCCGATGAGTGGAAGGCAAAGCTGCTGGACCTGAAGGAGGGCGATGTCTACCTCAACAAGTTCAGCCCCACCGGGTTCTATTCCTCCGCCGTCGACAACCCCTTCCTGGAAGAGTTGAGGCAGCGGTCCGAGCATCAGGTGGCCTATTCCACCCAGCCGGTGGGCGAGCATGGCACGCCGTTCCCGGTCGGCGCCCGGGGGCGCAAGGTCTATCTCACGGCGACGGACAAGGTACGCGCCGAATCCTGGCTCGCGGAGGGATTCACCGAATCGCTGCGGACCCCGGACTCGACCCTGATCTTCGTTACCCCGGAACGGGCGCAGCAGATCCGCCGCGACCAGATCGAATGCATGGGCTGCCTGTCGGCCTGCCATTTCTCCAATTGGGCCCAGAACGAGGCCGGGACCACCGGCCGCAAGGCCGATCCCCGTTCCTTCTGTATCCAGAAAACGCTGCAGGCCATCAGCCATGGCGGTTCGGTGGACCAGCAGCTGATGTTTGCCGGCCACAACGCTTACCGGTTCAAAGACGATCCCTTCTACGCCAATCGTTTCATCCCGTCGGTCCGCGAATTGATCGACCGGCTCAAGACCGGCGACTGAAACACCCTGAAACCGGGCCGCGGCGCCAGTTTGTATTTTTTCCAAAAAGTCCTATATAGTATTAATCGAGTTGATTTAACTTGCCGGATATCTGCCCGTTTCTGAGGGCGCGGACGACGGTCGGTTAGGGCGGTTTGAGGAATGGTTGAGCGACCTTACAAGGAAGTTGTGGATACCCTGAAGCGCTGCGGGCTGCGTCCGACGCGTCAGCGCATGGCGCTTGCCAAGCTGCTGCGCGATGCCGGTGATTGTCATCTGACCGCCGAGGAGCTGCACGCCCGCGCCGCCGCAGCCGGCCACCGGATATCGCTTGCCACCGTATACAACGCGCTGCACCAGTTCACCGAAGCGGGGCTGGTGCGCGAGATCGTCGTCGATTCGGGATGCTCCTATTTCGATACCAACGTGTCCGACCACCACCATTTCTTCTTTGAAGACCGGCGTGAGTTGAAGGATATCGATCACGGCGATGTCGTGATTTCGTCCGTTCCGGAGCCCCCCGAGGGCGCCTGCGTGGAACGCGTGGACGTCGTCATCCGGGTGCGATCGCTCTAATAATCATTATCAGTATCAGAGTTGTAAAAAGTGGTTTAGAACCATTCTAAACTATTGACAGCGGCATTCCCGCGCTTATATTCAAGGGTGTCGCAATCACCGCAGGGACCCGCAAGGGCGCCTTAATCATCACATGGAGGAGAGAAAAACATGCCTGCACTGAAAGGGACCAAGACCGAACAGAACCTCAAGGACGCGTTTGCCGGTGAATCCCAGGCCAACCGCCGCTACCTGTATTTCGCGCAAAAGGCGGACGTCGAGGGCTACAACGACGTCTCTACCGTCTTCCGCTCCACCGCCGAAGGCGAAACCGGTCACGCCCACGGCCATCTCGAGTATCTCGAAGAGGTCGGCGACCCCGCCACCGGTGAGCCGATCGGCGACACCACCAAGAATCTGAAGGCTTCGGTGGCCGGTGAGACCCACGAATACACGGACATGTATCCGTCCATGGCCAAGGCGGCCCGCGACGAAGGCTTCGACGAGATCGCCGACTGGTTCGAAACCCTCGCGAAGGCGGAAAAATCCCACGCCGGTCGCTTCCAGAAGGCGCTCGACAACCTCGACTAACCGGCGTCGCATTCGGGAAGGCGCCGGCGCCCCGACCGGCCCGGCGCCTTTTCCTTTATCCGGAACCCGGATTCCCCAAGCCAGCAAGATCCAAGAAACGTGAGCAAGCCATGAGCGAAGGCGGACTTGAAGCCCCCACCCGGCATCCCATCGATTGGAACGACCCCGACTTCTACGACGAGGAAAAGCTGGATGCGGAATTGCGCCGGGTGTTCGACATCTGCCACGGCTGCCGCCGGTGCTTCGCGCTCTGCGATTCCTTCCCGCGGCTGTTCGACCTGATCGACGAGTCCAAGACCGGGGAGCTCGATTCGGTCGAGAGCGCCGATTTCAAGCCGGTGGTCGATGCCTGCACGCTGTGCGACATGTGCTTCATGACGAAGTGCCCCTACGTGCCGCCCCATGAATTCAATCTCGATTTCCCCCACCTGATGCTGCGCTACCGTGCGGTCGAAAACAAGAAGGGCGCGGTCGGCCTCATGGACCGCCAGCTGACCGAGACCGACCGAAACGGGCGCCTGGCCAGCACCATGCCGGGGCTCGCCAACTGGGCTTCAAAGACCGGCAACGGCCTGACCCGCGGCGTCCTCCAATCGGTGGCGGGTGTCCATGCCGAGGCCGAGCTGCCCAAGTTCTACGGCAAGACCTTCACGGCCCGTGCCGCCGGCGGGGCGCCGGAGGTGAACACCGAGGCGCCGGCCCATGGGCGCAAGGCGATCCTCTATGCCACCTGTTTCGTCAATTACAACAACCCCGGCATCGGCGAGGCGGCGCGCAAGGTGCTGGCGCTGAACGGGGTGGAAACCGAGGTCGGCTATCCCGGCTGCTGCGGCATGCCGCAGCTAGAGCACGGGGACATCGCCCGGGTGGCGGCGAATGCCAAGCGCACCGCCGCCTATTTCGCGCCCTGGATCGAAAGCGGTCATGACGTGATCGCCCTGACGCCGTCCTGCGCGCTGATGCTGAAATTCGAATGGCCCCTGATCGTGCCCGAAGACGATCCCGCCTATCAGGACGTGACGCGATTGTCCCAGGCGACGCGCGACATCAGCGAATACATCGTCGGTATCGCCGGCAAGGAGGGCCTGGCCCCCGGCCTGAAGCCGCTCCCGGGCGGCGTGACGCTGCACCTCGCCTGCCATGCCCGGGCCCAGAACCTAGGCCCCAAGGCGGCGGAGATGCTGCGCCTGATCCCGGATTCGGAAATCGACGTGATCGAACGTTGCTCCGGTCACGGCGGAAGCTGGGGCATCAAGAACGAGAACTATCCGGTCGCGCTCAAGGTCGGCCAGCCGGTGGCGCGCCGGGCGCTCGAGCAGTCCCGCGCGTTCGTGGCTTCCGAATGCCCGCTCGCGGGCAAGCATGTGGTCCAGGGGATGCGGACGCTCGATGCGGAGCACACCGTGGTCGCGCGGTCGGTGCACCCGGTGGAAATCTTCGCGCGCGCCTACGGCTTCGAGACGGAGGAGGATTGATCATGTCCGGCCGCCGACAGATTTCCCGTGACGACCTGATGCTGGACCTCGATGCCTACAAGGCGGTGCGCGCTCAACGGCGCAAGGAAATCTGGGCGGAAAAGGAAAAGCGGCGCGTGGCGGTCGGCCCCTTCGCGACCTTCATGTTCGAGAGCTTCGAGACCATGCGCCATCAGATCCAGGAGATGCTCTATATCGAACGCGGCGGGGAACAGCAGCTCGCCGGCGAGCTCGACGCCTACAATCCGCTGATCCCCGATGGTTCGGAGCTGGTGGCGACCGTGATGTTCGAGATCGAGGACCCGGTGCGCCGGGCCCGGGAACTCGAGCGTCTGACCCATGTGGAGGAGACCATCGCCATCGAGGTCGATGGGGAAACCATCGCCGCCCAGCCGGAGAAGGATCTGGAACGGACCAAGGCGGACGGCAAGACGTCATCCATCCATTTCCTGCATTTCCCCTTCACCAAGGAACAGATCGCCAAGTTCAAGGCGCCGGATGCGCGGGTCGTCCTCGCCATCAATCACCAGAACTATTCCCACATGGCGGTTCTGCCCGACGCCGCGCGCGCGGCGCTGGCCAAGGACTTCGATCCCGCCTGAGGCCGCGCGGCGAATGCCGCTACTTGATTTTTTCCCCCTTCAGGGTGCCCCAGAGGTGGGCGCGGCGGGCCCAGCCGCGGATGCCGCCGGCCTCGATGCGGCACCAGGTTTTCTCGCAAGCCAGCACCCGGGCGATCACCCCGGACGCCGCCCGGGCCACCGCCGGGGCATCGTCGGCGGGCTTGCGCCGCAGCACGACCTCCCGTGCGGTGACGATGACGGCGCGCTTTCCGGTCAGCATGGAGCGGTGGATCCAGCCCACCGTCCCTCGCCAATCGCGGATCTTGCGCCAGGCATCGAACTCGGCGGTGATCATTACCGGCAGGCCGCGGCGCTGGTAGACCCATTCCACGGGATAGCGCACGCCGGGCCCGGCCCGCAGATTGACCTCGCCCGCCCGCAGGCTGGCGAAGCGGGGCAGCGGCAGCCCCGTGCGTTTCACGCCCTGTGGCTTGCCGGGCTTGTTTCCCGCGACGGGCCGCAGGAAAGGCGTTTCTTCGGCGGCGCCGATGGCGGGGCCGGTCGCTTCGGCAATCGGTGCGCAAAGGACGGCGGCGATCAGGGCGGCCCCGAACCAGGGGGCCCCGCGATGGGCCGGTAGGATCGCCGTCCTATTGGCCGTCATCTTGTCCATGGGCGTGGATGGAAAGGTCGGTGATGGTGGCGTTCGGCCCGCACAAGGGACAGGCCGGGTCGGGGCGGACCTTGATTTTGCGGAAGTTCATGTTCAGCGCATCGAGGATCAGCAGATGCCCGGCCAGGCTTTCGCCGATGCCGGCCAGTTCCTTGATCACCTCGGTCGCCTGCAGGCAACCGACCATTCCGGCCACGGCGCCAAGCACGCCGCCCTCGGCGCAGGTCGGGATCAGGCCGTCCGGCGGCGGCTCGGGAAAGATGCAGCGGTAGCAAGGGTAATCGCCTTCATGGGCCTTGAAGGTCGAGACCTGGCCTTCGAACCGCAGCAGGGCGGCGGAGACGAGGGTCACGCCGGAAAGGTAGCAGGCATCGTTCAGCAGGAACCGGGTGGCGAAATTGTCGGTGCCGTCGGCGACCATATCGTAGGCGCCGATCAGCTCCGAAACGTTCGACGCATCGAGCCGCAGGGCGTGGGTTTCCACAACGACGTCGGGGTTGATCCCGGCGAGCACCTCGCGGGCGCTTTCCACCTTGGGCGTGCCGATGCGCCCGGTGGCGTGGATCACCTGGCGCTGCAGGTTGGAAAGATCGACGGCGTCGTCGTCGACGATGCCGATGCGCCCGACCCCGGCGGCGGCAAGATAGAGCAGCAGCGGCGAACCGAGGCCGCCGGCGCCCACCACCAGGACGCTGGAATCCAGGAGCTTCTGCTGCCCCTTGCCGCCCAGCTCCGGCAGGATGATATGCCGGGCATAGCGTTCCAGCTGTTGGTCGGAAAACTCCATGGTCGCCCGCGCGCCTCTTTTTCCTAGGAATTACAGGTTATCGAACAACGCCGTCGAAAGGTAGCGTTCGGCGAAGGACGGAATGATAACCACGATGGTCTTGTCCCGGAAGTCCTCCCGCGCGCCGATCTCCAGCGCCGCGGCCAGCGCCGCGCCGGAGGAAATGCCGACCGGCACGCCCTCCAGGCGCGCCGCCAGGCGGGAGGTGGCGAAGGCGGTTTCGTTGCCGATGCGCACCACTTCGTCGATCAGGCTGGTGTCGAGGATCTCGGGAACGAATCCCGCGCCGATCCCCTGGATCTTATGGGGGCCGGCCAGCCCGCCCGACAGCACGGCGCTGTCCTCGGGCTCCACCGCGATCATCCTGAAGCCGGGGTTGCGTGCCTTCAGCACCGGCGCCACGCCGGCCAGGGTTCCCCCGGTGCCGACCCCGGAGACTACGGCGTCCACCGCGCCGTGGGTATCGCGCCAGATTTCCTCCGCCGTGGTGCGGGCATGGATATCGGGATTGGCGGGGTTCTCGAACTGCTGCAGCATGATCGAATCGTCGATCTTGGCGGTCAGTTCCCGGGCCCGGGCGACGGCGCCGGACATGCCTCGATTGGCCGGGGTCAGTTCGATCTCCGCCCCCAGGATCATCAGCATCTTGCGCCGCTCCATGGACATGCTTTCAGGCATGCAGAGGATTAGGCGGTAACCCTTGGCGGCACAGACGAAGGCCAGCGCGATGCCGGTATTGCCCGAGGTCGGCTCGACCACCACGGTGTCGGGACCCATGCGGCCGGCGCGCTCGGCGGCTTCGATCATCGCGAGCCCGATGCGGTCCTTGACCGAGCCGAGCGGGTTGAAGAATTCGAGCTTGCCGAGCAGGCGCGCGCCGCAGCCCTGCTCTTTGGACAGCTTGGGTAGGTCCACCAGCGGCGTGTTGCCGATGGTCTCGAGAATGCTGCCGTAGATTCGCCCGCGCTGACCGGCGCGATCGTCGGCGCCGCCGTCGATGGGCGGCAGGGGGGCCTGGGCGGGGTCGGGCCTTGTCGCCATGGGTCACTGCCTTCCCGGGCCGGTGCCCATCAAATCACGAAATCCAGCCGCTCCGCGGCCTTGCTTTCGATCCCGGCCTGCTTGGCCTGGAGACAAAGCTCCTCGATGGTCACCTTATCAAGCCGCTTGATCAGCCCGTTTTCGAGGTCGTCCCACACCGGACCGACGATCCGGAGCCCGAGGTCCGATTGCGGACCGCTGCGGGTATCCTCGCCGCGCTCGGGCGTGGCGACCACCCGGGTGATGTCGCCAAGCGTAATCCGCCGCCGTTCCCGCGCCAGAAGATAGCCTCCCCGCGGGCCCCGGACGCCCGACAGGATGCCGGCGCGCACCATCTTCTGCAGCACCTGCTCCAAATAGCGCCGCGGGATGCCTTGGCGCGCGGTAATGTCTTTGCTTTGCACCGGTTGGGCGCCTGCGTTGTAGGCGATGTCGAGCACCGCCTCGATCGCGAACAGCAGCTTCTTGGGCAGGCGGATCACGGCCGCCCTCCCTGTGCATGGCCGGCGTCCGAGGCGTCCTTTCCGGTGGAGCCGAA
>JAOTVC010000248.1 GCA_029863585.1 Alphaproteobacteria bacterium
GGGGCCGTGGGTCAGCATGTCCCGCACGCAGCCCGCTTCCTGGATCAGGCATCGGCCGAGATACGGGCTGTTCCCGAATACCGCGTCGAGCAGGGCGCGGCCGGGTCGATCCTCGGCGAACGCCTCATAGAACCCGGCAAGCTCCGGATCCGCGGCCAGCGATTCGCGCAAACGGATCAGCCCTGCGGCCGCGCGTCCGGCATCCGCGGGTTTCGGTATCAGGTCGGTCGAGATTGATATTGGCAAGAGCGTCATGTGCGTTGCGATGGGATCGAACGATGCTGTGCAACGCCTGTGGCGTGGCCAAGACTCATTCGTTGCGGTATCATAGAATCATAAGGCGCTGATTGTACAAAAGGAATGTGCTGAGCGTTGGTCCGCCGCACCTCCCTGATTTTGACGGAACTCCTGGCGATGCTGTTCGCCGGGCTTGTCGCGATTGGCGGAATCGCGGCGTATCTGCTGCATACTGGGCCGGTCTCGCTTGATTTCATGACTCCGCATCTTGAGGCCATGCTCAACGATGAGGACGGCAGGTTTATCGTCGATATCGATCGCACGGTCGTCGTGTGGGCCGGATGGCGCGACGCGATCGACATTCGTGCGACACAGGTGTCGGTTACGGCACCGGACGGGGTCGCTCTGGCCCGGGTACCGGAACTGTCCCTCGGGCTGTCGCTGAGGGCGCTGGTGCGCGGACGGTTGGCGCCGACCAGCCTCGACGCCATCCGGCCGCGCATTCGGGTCATTCGGAGCGAGACGGGGGAATTCGCGTTCGGATTGACGGACACCGAGCCGCCCGGCCCGGAAGCCGGGTCGCAGGATGTCGCCGCGCCGGCGCAGGACAGCCGGACGGTGGTCCGGTTCCTGATCGCCGAGCTTCTTGCCGACGAGCAGGACCGGTCAGGTCCCTTCGGCTATCTGCGGCGGGTCAGCGTTCTCGATGGCCTGATCGCGTTCGAGGACCGCGTCGCCGGCCGTTATTACCGCGCACCGAATACCGATGTCGTGCTTCTCAAGGGGCGTGGCGGCATCACCGGTGGGGCAAATCTCAGCGTCCAGTACGGCGCCCGGCGGGCCGATCTTTCGGTGGATATCGCGTTTGCCAAGGACCAAAGCTACAGCGCCGCGGCGACGTTCCAGCAGGTCGATCCGGCGGCCTTCGCGCCGAGCATCCCGCAGCTGGCGGATCTTACCGCCATAAAAATGCCCTTGAACGGCGAAATCGCCATTCGCGGGCATTTTGGCGGGAAGGTCGACGAGATCGGGTTCAATTTCGTGGGTGGTGCCGGAAAGCTGGAGCTTCAAGAGGTTTATCGGGAGCCACTCGACATCAGCTCACTGCGCATTGTCGGCGCGGTGACAGAGGATTTGAGCGTGGTGCGGCTGGATCGGGCGATCGTCGGCTTCGGGGAGGCGACGATTTATGCCGAAGGCAGCATTGCCCCGGACGACGGCGGCCGGTTGATTTCGCTCGAAGCGCGCGTGGAACGCCTGCCGATCAACGAATTACACAGGTACTGGCCGGCCTGGACGCATCCGCCAGCCCATGACTGGGTGGCCACGAATATTGTCGACGGAGTCGTCGATGAGGGCTCGGTGATCGTGGCGCTGCGTGTCGGCGGCGCCGAGGAGGAACGCCGGGTCTCGCTTCCCGTACTCGAGGGAGCGCTCGCCTTTTCGGGTTTGAAGGTACATTACAGGCGCCCGATGACGCCCCTGGTCGGAGCCGACGGCACCGCGACGTTCAATGGGCAGGGCTTCGCCTTCACGATCACTGCGGGCAGCCTCGCCGATGGCATTGTTGTCGATGAAGGCACGGTCGATATCGTCGACATCGACAAGACGGGCGAAGCGCGGCTGATCATCGATGCGAAGGCGGAGGGGTCGCTTGTCACGGCTTTGCGGGTCCTCGACGAGGAACCGCTGCATTACAGCGGCAAGATGGGATTCGACCCGTCAAGGATGGATGGTCGTGGCATATCGAACCTTCATTTCGAATTGCCGCTGGTCCGCAATGTGACGGGCGACATGCTGGACGTCAGGGTGGCGTCCCGTCTCCAGGGTGTGGTGGCGGAGGGCCCGTTTGGTCTTGCCGTCACGGACGGCGAGCTGGGCCTGGATGTGACGCGCAGCGCCATGCGCATTGCCGGCGCCGTAGAATTGAATGGGGTGCCGGCGGCGCTGGTCTGGGACGAGAACTTCGAGAACAGGGAGCTGTTCAAGAGACGCTTCACGGTCAAGGGCCGGGCGGACGACGCCGAGCGGCTGGCGCTGGGACTGCCGGACCTGTCGCACTGGGTGCAAGGACCGATCGAAGCCGAGATGACTTACGCGATTGGAGATGACGGGGCCGCGAAGTTGAGCGTCCGCGGCGATCTTACGGCTGCGCTGGTGAAGGTGGACGAGGCGGGCTGGCGCAAGGAGCCGGACGCTGCGGGTATCGGTATCATCGAGGGAACAGTCCCGGCCAAAGGGTGGCTTGGCTTCGACCGTCTGCGTATCGAGACCGCGGACATGGAGGCCAACCTTGCCATGGAATTCCTGCGCGACCTGTCGAACGTCAGGAAGGTTACGATCAGGAGGGCGCGGTTTCGCGGCAACGACGTTGCCGGCGAGATTACCCTGCGCGAGGAAGGCGGCTACCGCATCGACGTCAAGGGCCGGCGGCTCGACGTGCGCCACTTCCTTACCGTGGGAAACATCGAGAACGGCACGCCGGAACACGATGAGGCGACCGAACCATTCACTGTCAAGGCGGGCTTCGATGAGGCAATTACCGGCGAAAACCGCCGGATGTACAGTACGAGCTTTTCCGGAAAATACGATGGGCGGAACTGGGAGTCGGCAATCCTGACCGGCAAGCTTGATGAAGGCGCCGACCTCAAGCTCGCCTATGGCCGGGGAGAGGGTGGGTATGAGCTCCAGATCGAATCGCAGGACGCCGGCCAGGCATTGCGGACGCTGGACTGGTGGGGTGAAATCCAGGGCGGATCGATGGTGATCCGCGGAATCCGCAAACTGGTGGGTGGGCCGTTGACCGGGACATTCGAGGTCTACGATTTCAGGATGACCGAGGCACCCGCCGGACTCAAATTCCTGCAGCTCTTGACGGTCATAGGCCTGCCGGATGCGATGGAAGAAAGCGTCCCGTTCACCGGCATGGAAGGCACCTTCACGTATGACCGCGGTGTGCTGACTCTGGGCGAGGTCGAGGCCTGGGGCCCGGTCGGCGTTCATGTGAACGAAGGGGGGTGGCTCGATTTCAACCGGCGGCGCGTGAAGCTGATCGGTGTCGTGGTGCCGGCCAACACCGTGCAGGGTCTGATCGGGAAAATCCCGCTCCTCGGATTCATCTTGGGCGACGGCCTGATCGCAACCAACTTCGTGGTGTCCGGATCGCTGGACGAACCGGACGTCAATCCTCAGGAGGCGACGACGCTGCTGCCTGGATTTCTTCGCAAGCTGTTTCGCCAGGCCGGAACGACCAATGGCGGCCAGAAGGCGGGCGCCCCACCCGGTGCCCAACCACCGCAGGGCCGAGACTGACGCATTGCCCACTTAAATGTATTCGGTGCCGACTCCAGGCAGGCGGATAATCCGCCAGGTCATGGGGAATCAGACTGGCCGTACCAGCGAGTGACGCTTCTTTCCCGCGGAGAGTTTGATCACGCCGTCAGCATTAACGTCGGCCATGGTGACCCGCGCCGTCTCGTCGCCGATTACCGTGTCGTTGACCCGTGCGCCGCCGCCCTTGATCAGTCGCCGTGCCTCTCCGTTGCTGGCGGCGAGGCTGGCGCGGCGGATCAGTTCGAAGACGACAATCCCGGCCTCCAACTCGCCGCGGTCGATTGTGATGGTCGGCAGATCGTCGGCGATGACGCCCTGCTCGAAGGTCTTGCGGGCGGTCTTGGCCGCCGCCGCCGCGGCCGCTGCACCGTGGCACAGCGTCGTTGCCTCGCCGGCCAGGACCTTCTTCGCCTCGTTGATCTCGGCGCCTTCCAGCGCCTCCAGGCGGGCGATCTCATCGCGCGGCAGATCGGTGAAGAGCTTGAGAAACCTGCCCACATCGGCGTCTTCGGTATTGCGCCAGTATTGCCAGTAATCATACGCGCTCAAGCGCTCTTCGTTCAGCCATACCGCGCCGAACGCCGTCTTTCCCATCTTCTCGCCCGATGACGTGGCAAGGAGCGGGGTGGTGAATCCATAGAGCTGCCTGCGGTCGCATTTGTGGGTCAACTCGATGCCGGCCACGATGTTGCCCCACTGATCCGAGCCGCCCATCTGCAGGAGGCAACCGTGGCGGCGCGACAACTCCAGGAAATCGTATG
>JAOTVC010000249.1 GCA_029863585.1 Alphaproteobacteria bacterium
GGACGGGTTCGATCCCTGGTGCGGCCGCCAGCCGGCCCGGATCAAGGCCTGGGCACAGAGCGGCGGGTTCCGCGGCCGGCCCGGGCAGATCAGCCTCCTGGCTGACGCCGACGGTGCCCTGGAACGCGCCTTCCTCGGCCTGCCCAAGCCGCCCGAGGGCAGCCAATCCGGGCCCGACGGGACGCTCTGGGCCTTCGCCGCCTGCCCGTTCGGCCTGCCGGAAGGCACCTACCGGCTGGACGGACGGACCGGTGCGGCGCGCGCCTTTGATGCGGCGCTCGGCTGGGCGCTCGGCACCTACCGCTTCACCCGCTACCGCAAGGCCGAGCGGGCCCCCGCCAGGCTGGTCTGGCCGGCGGCGGCGGACCGCAAGGCGGTGGAGAACGCGGCCGAGGGCATTTTTCTGGTGCGCGACCTCGTCAACACCCCGGCCGGCGACCTGGGGCCGAGCGAACTCGCCGGGGAGGCGCGGCGGATCGGCCGCGCCTTCGGCGCCCGGGTCTCGGTGATCACCGGGAACAAGCTGCTCAGCGCCAATTATCCCGCTATCCATGCCGTGGGGCGCGCCGCCGCCGATGCGCCCCGGCTGATCGATCTGACGTGGCGCGGGCCGGGCCGGGGCCGACTGCCGCTGGTCGCGGTGTGCGGCAAGGGGGTGTGTTTCGATACCGGCGGGCTCGACCTCAAATCCGCCGCCGGCATGCTGATCATGAAGAAGGACATGGGCGGCGCCGCCCAGGCGCTGGGCCTGGCCCGCATGATCATGGGGGCACGGCTGCCGGTGCGCCTCAGGGTGTTGATCCCGGCGGTGGAGAACGCGGTGGCGGGCAACGCCTATCATCCCCAAGACGTCATCACCACGCGCAAGGGGATCACCGTGGAGGTGGGCAACACCGACGCCGAGGGCCGCATCGTGTTGTCCGACGCGCTCGCGGAAGCGAGCACTCAGAAGCCCGATCTCCTGATCGACATGGCGACCTTGACCGGCGCCGCCCGGGTGGCGCTCGGTCCCGGCCTGCCGGCGCTGTTTTGCAACGACGACGGCTGGGCGGACAAGGCCGTCGCCGCGGGCGCGGCGGCCGGCGATCCCCTTTGGCGGCTTCCCCTATGGGCGCCTTATCGGGAGATGCTGAAAAGCCCGGTGGCCGACATCAACAATATCTCATCGGGGCCTCACGGCGGGGCCATCACGGCGGCGCTGTTCCTGCAGGAATTCGTCGACCCCGGGATCCCCTGGATCCATCTCGATTTCATGGCCTGGAATTCCGCAAGCCGGCCGGGCCGCCCGGAAGGGGGCGAGGCCCAGGGCCTGCGGGCGCTGTTCGCGCTGATCGAACGGGAATTCGCCGCCTGAGGAGGGCGGCGGCCGCGCCCCCTGCCGGGCGCGGTTCAGATATCGGTGCCGGCGCCGAGGGTGACGGTCTTTGCGGGGTCGATGCCTTCGCCCACCGCCAGCACGCAGGACATGCCGTTGGGCTTGGTCAGGACCGCCGTCCAGGTGCCGTCCTTGGGCGAGACGTGAAACTCCAGAAGGCCCGTGCCCTTGATTTCGCGGACCTCGGCAAGCTGTTCGCCGTAGTCCGAGATCAAGGTATCGATCATCATGGATCGGACGAGGCACGGCGTGGTGTCGGCGCTGACCGCGTGGTTCGCGGGTGCCAGCATCAGGGGCAGCAGCAGGAGCGTAAACCTGAATTTCATAACGTCCTCTCTTCCGGTCCCCCTGCCAATGTGGCCGAAGGGCCGATACCGCGCATCGTGGGACCACCGTGGCCCCTCGCTCCAATTCCTCCCTTTATGTTCTGGTCCGGCCCCGCTGCCCGCAACGCGCGCTAGGGGGCGATTTTCGCCGCGATCTAGGCCCTTGCGGGTCGCCATCTGCCGGCGGATGCGCTCACACTACTTGGAATTGATTTAGGATTTGTAAAACTGTGTGACAATTTTTGGGCAGGCGCCCCGGCTTCTTGGACCGGTGCCCCAGGGCGGCCGGGCTCAGTACTCCCGGTCCCTGTCCACCACCCCGATCATCGGCGCGCCGGCGCGCAGACGGGCGATGTTGCGCGCGATCTCCCGGGCCGCGGCGTCCGGGTAGGTCAGCGACGCGATATGCGGCGTCACCCGGATCTTGGGATGAGACCAAAACCGATGGCCCGGGGCCAGCGGCTCTTGTTCGAAGACGTCGAGGGTGGCGGCCTTGATCTGCCCCGATTCCAACGCGTCCAGGAGGTCGGCCTCGACCAGGTGGCCACCGCGCGCGGCGTTGATCACCACCGCACCCTGGGGCAGGGCGGAAAACGCGGCGGCATCGAGGATGCCCGCGGTCTCGGGCGTCAGCGGCAGCAGGCAGACCAGGATATCGCTCCTGGCGAGGAAGGGTTGCAGCCCGTCCGGCCCGGAAAAGGCTTCGCCCAGGGGCCACGCGCGCGGCCGCCGCGTCCAGGCGGCGAGGGAAAAGCCGAAGCGCGAAAGCGCCTCCGCCGCGGCGCTGCCGAGCACGCCGAGCCCCATGATCCCGACCCGGCGTTCGGGCGTACGCGGCGGGTGCAGGTGACGCCAGGTCTCCGCCGCGACGAGCGCCGCGTAGTCATCCATCTCCCGGTGGTGCCACAGCACGTTCATGACCACGTATTCGGTCATCTGGGTGGTCAGGGTCTCGTCGATCAGGCGGACGATGGGCACGCCCTCGGGCAGGCCGGGATCGGCGAACACGTGATCGACGCCGGCGCCGATGGAAAAGATCGCTTTGAGATTGGGCAGGGCGGCGAGGCGGCCGGGCGGTGGTTTCCAGACGATGGCGAATTCGACATCGCCATCGCCTTCGGGGCCGGAATTGATGCGGATGTCCTCGCCGGCGAACTGTTTCTTCAGGCCGTCGGCCCAGCGCGACGCGGCGTTGGCGGAAGGGGTCAGGAAGAGGATCGCCATGGCGCGAGTTCGGCCTACTGGCGGACGGCGTCGTCGCCCGCAACCGCCAGGTCGAAGGCCGCCGCCATCAGCGCCTTGGTATAGGCGGTCTCGGGGTTGTCGAAAATCTGCCCGGCCGGGCCGTGTTCCACCATTTTGCCGTCCTTGATGACCAGGACCTCGTCGGCCAGCGCCCGGACCACCTTGAGATCGTGGCTGATGAACATGTAGGCAAGGTCGTGGCGGTCTTGCAGTTCGCGCAGGAGGTCGACGATCTGGGCTTGGACCGACATGTCCAGCGCCGATGTCGGCTCGTCGAGGATGATCAGCTTGGGCTTCAGCGCGAGCGCCCGGGCGATGGAAATGCGCTGGCGCTGGCCGCCGGAAAATTCATGGGGATAGCGGTGCTTGGCGTCGGGATCGAGCCCGACTTCGGTGAGCGCCGTGTCGATCAGCCTTTCGCGGCCCGCGGCATCGGGCGCGATGTCATGGACCTTGAGGCCTTCGCCGATGATCTGGCCGATCGACATGCGGGGCGAGAGCGAGGAATAGGGGTCCTGGAAGACGATCTGCATCTCACGGCGCAGCGGCCGGATATCGCGCTCATTCTTGCCGTCGATCCGGGCGTCATCGAAGCTGATGGTGCCTTCGGAATGCTCCAGGCGCAGCAATGCCAGGCCCAGGGTGGTCTTGCCCGATCCCGATTCGCCCACCACGCCCAGCGTCCGCCCCGCCCTGAGCGCGATGGAGATGCCGTCGACCGCCTTGACATGGCCGACGGTGCGCTGGAACACGCCGCTCTTGATCGGGAACCAGACCTTGACGTCGCGGGCCTCCATCAGCACCGGCGCGTCTTCCAGGGGGCGTTGGGGCTTGCCCTTGGGTTCGGCGGCCAGCAGGTGGCGGGTGTAGTCGTGCTGCGGGTTGTCGAAGACTTGGGCCACCGGGCCGCTTTCGACGATCCGCCCGTCGGTCATCACCGCGACCCGGTCCGCCATGTGGCGGACGATGCCGAGGTCATGGGTGATCAGCAGCAGCGCCATGCCGAGCCTGTCCTTCAGCTCCTTGAGGAGCTCGAGAATCTGCGCCTGGACCGTGACGTCCAGTGCCGTGGTGGGCTCGTCGGCGATCAGCAGATCGGGTTCGTTGGCGAGTGCCATGGCGATCATCACCCGCTGGCGCTGGCCGCCCGAAAGCTGATGGGGATAGGCGTTGAGGCGGCTCGCCGCGTCCTGAAGGCCAACCATCTGCAACAGCTCTAGGGCCCGGGCGCGCGCCGCGGCGCGATCGAGCCCCTTGTGCAGGATCAATGTCTCGGTGACCTGGCGCTCGATATTGTGCAGCGGGTTGAGCGAGGTCATGGGCTCCTGGAACACCATGGCGATGCGGTCGCCGCGGATGCGCGCCAG
>JAOTVC010000065.1 GCA_029863585.1 Alphaproteobacteria bacterium
CGGCGTCTTGCGCAGCTTGGGCGGATTCTCGGGCGCCGACATCCAGCACACATAACATTGTTCCCGAGTCAGCTTGATGCCGAAGCTCGGGCGGTTCAGCGCGGACGTGCCCTTC
Organism: Alphaproteobacteria bacterium; assembly: GCA_029863585.1. Lineage (GTDB taxonomy): Bacteria > Pseudomonadota > Alphaproteobacteria > SMXQ01 > SMXQ01 > SMXQ01. The sequence goes on from JAOTVC010000065.1 coordinate 116, forward strand.
CTGGTCCGCGCCGCGGATTGCCGTTTCACTGCCGCCTTGGCCATGATGGTCTCCCCTGTTTCTTTTTCAGTGCGATGAAGGACGGAGCCGGCGGACGCATGGTCGGTTACGCGGCGCCGGAGACTTCCGCGGTGGCCGGCATGCCGCGCCGGCCGAGCCGGTCGTTCAAGCGGCTCATCAGCATGTTGACGCCCATGGCGATGGCGAAGATGACGATGATCACCGCGTACATGTCGGGAATCTGGAACAGGTCGTAATACTGGATGGCGAGGAACCCGAGCCCCGCGTTGGACAGTTTGATCTCCGCGATCAGGGTGCCGATGATGGCGACGCCGAGCCCGATGCGCAGCCCGGTGATCACCGGCAGGACGAGGGACGGCAGGTAGACCTTGGTCACCATCTGCAGGGGCGAGGTATTGAAGCTTTCGGCCACCTTCACCAGGGTCTGGTTGACCAGGAGCATGCCGGCGACCGTCGACAGCACCACCGGAAAGAAGGCGGAGACGGCGCCCATGGCGATCTTCGACCCGGGACCGACCCCGAACAGGATCATCAGGATCGGCAGGAAGATGACCTTGGGCGCGGGCGCCAGCGCCAGGATGTACCCGTCCATCACGCGGCCGAGGAAACGCCGCACCCCGAACAGGATGCCGAGGCCGAGGCCGATCAGGGAGCCGATGGTGAAGCCCACCGCCACCTCGTAGGCGGTAGTCCCGAGATGGACGTAGAATCCGGGATCGACGAGATGACGGCCCAGCGCCGCGAAGACCTTGAAGGAGGACGGCACGATGTCGCGGTAGAACAGGCCGGACTGGGACATCGCTTCCCACAGGGCCCAGATGCCCATCAGCGAAAACAGCTGGATGCGGAGCTCCGGCGATAGCCGGACGCCGAACCCGGCGCTGCGCTTTTCTAAACCGATCTCAGCCATGACTGAATCTTTTGCACGATCTGGAAATACACCAGGCACAACAGCACCACGAAGATGATCGCCGCGTACATGCCGGGAATATTGTAGCGGTCGTACATCTCCCCCACCATGCCGCCGAGGCCTTCGAAGTCGAGCAGGAATTCAAGGGCGATGATGGCGATCAGGGTGTAGATCATGCCGAGCCGGATGCCGGTGAAGATCACCGGCACGGCGGAGGGAAACATCACCTTCCACAACAATTGGCGTTGGCTGAGGTTGAAGCTGCGCCCGACATTGAGCAGCACCGGCGAGACCGTCATCAAGCCCTCGCGGGTCTTGAGCATGATGGGAATGGTGGCGGTGACGAAGCCCATGACCACAAGGGTCCCGAGGTTGCGCCCCAGCATCACCAGGAACAGCGGATACAGGAGCAGCTTTGGCGAGGCGAACAGGGCCCCGAGCCAGCCTTCATAGGCGCGGCCGTAGCGCTCGAACCGCCACAGCGCCCAGCCGCAGGGCAGACCGATGCCGATGGCCAGCGCGATGGCGATCAGGGTGACGCCGATGGTGTCGATGAAGGCTTGGCCGAGCTTCTCGCCGACCACGAGATCGACCGCCGCCTCCCAGATCTGGGACGGCGGCGCCAGGATGAAGGGGCTGACCCAGCCCACCTGGACGGCGCCCTCGGCCGCCGCCACGAGGACGACGAGGGAGGCCACGACCGCGACCATGACTTTCATGCCCGTATTCATGCGCGCTCCCTCAACCGTCTTCCCTGGGCCGGCCGATCCGCGGCTACATCACCTTCGGCTCGTAGACGATCTGGATCATGTCCTTGATCTGCGCCTCGGTCAGCGGCTTCTTCAGGCGCTTGAATTCGACCGCCTGCTTGATGGTGGTGTCGAGATCGCCGATCGGCGCATAGGCGTAAGACTTCAAGGGGATGAATTCGTCGCGCACCTTCTTCGCGTTCTCGGCCGAGATGCGCGAAATCCGGACGTAGTCGTCGATCGCCTTGGGGTTCTTATAGAGGTATTCCGCCGCCTGCCACAGCGCCCGCATGGTGCGCTTGGCGACGTCGCGGTTGGCCTTCAGCCAATTGGCGTTGGCGGCGTAGACCCGGATGGTCTGGGACTTGACCGCAGGCACATCGTCGCCCTTGGCAAGGATCCGGATCTCGCCCTTGGCGAGATTCTTGAGACCGAAGGGCGGCGACGCCCAGCCGACGTCGAGCTGGCCCGACATCACCTGGGTCAGGGTACCCGGAGGCCCCCCGGCCGGCTTCAACTTGATCGGCGACTTGTACATCGATTTCAATGCCGCGGCGACCAGGTTGGTCGACGAACCCGGGCGGGAGAAGCCCATGGTGTTCTCGGCCGTGGCGTCCTTCAGCGACTTGAGCTTGCTGTCCTTGCGCACATACCAGTACAGCCCGCCCGATCCGGTCATGGCGGCGCCGATGATGCGGATCGGCGCGCCTTTGGCATAGGCCGAAACGACGCCCAGGATACCGGTCTGGGGGGCAATCTGGGCAGCGTTGGAGATGATCGCCTGCTGCGCGTCGGAGCCGCCCCGGGTCCACACCACCTTGGCCTCGATCCCCTCTTTCTTGAAGTAGCCCTGCTCCTCGGCAAGGATCGCCATAACCGTGCTCCAGGACCCTTTATGGCTGGATGCGATGGTGACCTTGTCGGCGGCCCCGGCCGCGCCCGCCGAAACCGCGACCGCGAAGGCCATGCCGGCGCCGAGCGCCAGCCTTGAAACTGCATGGGTCATGATGATCCTCCTCTGTTTCAGGTGTCCCAATTCGATCATGTTTTCCGCTGTCCGCCGCGGCGCCGGGCGCCTGGCCTAACCCACCGCCGATTCGCTTTCGACCATGCCGAGGGAGGCTTCCTCCCGCAGCAATTGCCAGATCGCGCCGACGTAACGCCCGAACTGGTCGGTGGAAATGATCTCCGATGTGCGCGGGCGGGGCAAATCGATTTCCATGACTTCCTTCACCCGGCCCGGCCGAAACGACATCACCAGGACGCGGTCGGACAGCTGCACCGCCTCGGTGATGTTGTGGGTGATCAGCAGGGTGGTCTGCCGGAGCTCGCGCCAGATCTGCAGGATCTTGTCCCCCAGCAGCATGCGGGTCTGCTCGTCCAGGGCGCCGAACGGTTCGTCCATCAGCATGATCTTGGGATTGAAGGCGAGCGTCCGGGCGATCGCCGTGCGCTGCTTCATGCCGCCGGAAAGCTCCGCCGGATAGCGGTTTTCGAACCCTTCGAGCCCGACCAGGCGGACGAACTTCATCGCCTGTTCCTGGCGCTCGGCCTTGCCCATGCCGGCAACCTCCAGGGGGAAGGCGACGTTCTCGATGGTGGTGCGCCAGGGAAAGGTGGATTCCTCCTGGAACACCATGCCGATGTCCCGATGGTTGCCGGCGACCGGTTTACCGTCGACCAGGACCTCGCCTTCGTAATCACCCACCAGGCCGCCGATAATGTTGAACAGGGTCGACTTGCCGCAGCCCGAAGGCCCGATGATGGCGACGAACTCGCCCTCGGAAACCGTCAGGGACACGTCATCCAGCGCCTGGACCGCGCTGCCGTCCTCGCTCTTATATGACTTGCTGAGCCTGTTTACCTGTAATGTCCCGGCCATGTCCCGTTGTCCTCATCCGGCCGGGCCGACGGCCCGGCCGGATGTCCTTCGCTAGTCGCAGATGATGGTCTTGGCCCGGCCCCGATTGCCCTGATGAGTGATCTCGCAGGTCATGCCCGCCTTGATGGCCGACCGCTTGGCTTGCTTGCCGGCGATCGTGATCTTGGCCGATTTGCCGACACGCACGGTGACCTTCTCGCCCTTCAGCTTGAAGCTGACGCGGCCACCCTTGCGCTTGACCCCGCCGACCTTCACCTTGTCGGTGTTGTAGGGGATCTTGACCTTGACCAGCTTGACTGTGTCGGACTTTGTGGTCACGTCGAGGTAGCGGGTAATCATCTCCTTCGGCGTCTTGAACAGGTTGACCACCAGGGCTTCCAGTTCCTCGCCGGGGACCGGGCTGATGTCGATCCGCTGCTTTGCCGCGTCCTTCAGGAACTCCTTGTCCTTCAGCGTCGCCATGAAACTGGTGCGCAGCACCTGCAGCCGCTCCTTGGGCAGGCCCGGCGGCGCGATGTAGGGACGGCCGACCGATTCCGGCGTCAGGATCAGCTTGATCAGCTCCCGCTGTTCGTCGTTCTTGGCGTAATCCATCAGCAAGGGGACCTTGCCCTTGAGGTCCGGGTGGGAGGTCAGCGAAAGCTGGACCAGGATGTTCACCGCGTCCCCGGCCAGCCAGGTCGGCTTCATCGCCCGCATGGACGATACCGACCAGCCGCAGCGCGCATCAACCTCGCCGCGCTGCAGCGCCAGCACGATGAAGGTGCCCGCCGGGTAGCCGTGATGCACCGTGAACTTGGTGCCGAACATGTTGTTCATGAAATAGGCGGCGGTGTAGCCGGTGGAGCGATGATGGGTGGCGCCGAGACGCACCTCCTTCTTCATCGCGTCTTCAAGGGTCTTGATGCCCGTCGTCTTGTTGGCGATGCAGGTCCCGAAGCCCTGATCGGCCGAGCCGATGAAACCGAACTCCTTGGGATCGTAATGCACGCCCTTCTTGCTGGTCAGCGGCGTGGTGGTGACGGCTTCGCGGTAGGAGGCGAGGATTTCGGTACCGTCGCGCTTCGACTTGTTGGCGAGATAGCTTGCCGCAACCAGGCCCTGGGCGCCCATCTTGTGCTTGACGGTAAAGCGCGGACTGCCGGGGATGTAGCGGTCCCAATGCCGCGCCAAGGCACGGGCGTAAGTCGCGTAACCGCCGCCGGGGCTGGCCGCGACATAGAGCGTCACGCGTTTGCCTTTATAGAAATCATCCGCGGCGTGGGCCGCGCCGCCCGCGGCCATGGCGACCATCGCCATTGCACCGGCGCAACCGGCAAGCATCTTCTTGCTCATCAGACTTCTCCCTGTTGCTCGTTCGATATTCTGTTTCTTATTGCCGGTAGGTTGCCCTGCCCGGGAGGACAAGGCAACCTTGTTGTCCCGACCCGGACACCGGCTCTAGCCCGTCCGGCGCGCAGCACTTTGGGTGGCGGGCGGCCGGGCGCCCGCCTGCTCGGCAAGCTGGGCGATGGCGGCCCCAAGACGCCGGGCCCCGCCGACGACGATTTCGGCCAGGGCGCCCATGTCCTCAGCATCGGCCCGGGCTTCGGGAATGGCGAGGGTCAGGCTGGCCAGGATCTGGCGATCGCCGTCGAACACCGGGGCGGAAATCGCGAAGACCCCGTCGTCCACCTGGGCGCGGCCCGTCAGGTAGGGCTTGGCCCGGATTTCGCGCAAGCGGGCGCGGAACACCTCCCAGTCGCCGCCCAGGCCCGCCTCTTCGATCGCCGCGCGGTGATACAGGAAGAACTTCATCAGGCGGCGCTCGGGCAGATGGGCCAGGATGACCCGGGAGGCGGAGCCGCGAAACAGCGGCATGGGCCGCCCCCGGCTGTAGCTGATGTCGAGGCTGTTGGGATTTTCCCGGCGGTAGACCGAAATCACGTCGTCGCCCAACAGGCCGCAGATGAACAGGATGCCCTCGCCGACCTTGGGCAAGAGCTCGGTCAGCACGTCGCGGCCCAGGGTCAACAAGGGATCGCTCTGGCGGATCTGGCGATCGAGTTCGATGATGCGGGGCCCGAGGATGTAACCGCCGCCGCCGACCGGCGCCAGGAACCCGGCCTCGCACAATTCCTTGACGTAACGGTAGGTGGTCGACCGCGAAGCCCCCAGCGCGTCCACCAACTGATCGACGGTCCAGACCGGGGCGTCCTCGGAGAACGCGTCGATCACCTTCAGCATCCGCTCCAGACTGGACATCCCGGCCCCGTTCCCCTGAGCCGCGGCCCGCGGCCCGCGGCGACACTCAAAAACAACCTATCAGGAATTCCTGTTGATTGGTATAAGTGCAAAAATCCTAGTATATGAGATTTAAGCCACTGGCGTGGACGCGCGGAGACCTTTAAGACAGACCCCAAGGGGAACCCAGCCATGACCGATTTTTCGCCGCTCTGGCCGGCGCGGTTGCACCATCTCAAGATCACCTCGGATCAGCCGCCGGTGCTGCTCGATTTCTACCAGCGCGTCCTGGAACAGGAAGTGCGCGAATTGTCCGACGGCGAGTGGGCGCTGACCGGCGGCGAACGGACCTTCGTCATCGGCCGGGGGCCGCGCAACGGGCTCGGCTATTCGGCCTTCGCCATCGACGATGCCAAGCGGGTCGCGGCCCTGCAGGAATTTGTGACCGCCCAGGGGATCAACGTCCAATCCTCGCCGACGCCGCTGTTCGGGCCCGAGGCCTTCGCGGTCGCCGATCCCGACGGCAACACACTGGTGTTCGGCACGCCGCTGGACGACGCGCCGGCCAAGACCGACCGGCTGCCCGGGCGCTTGCAGCATTCGGTGGTCGGCACGCCCAACCTTCAGGCGCTGATCGACTACCGGAAGAAGCTCGGCTTCGTGCTGTCCGACGAGGTCAAGGACGAGGACGGCACCCTGACGGCGGCGTTCCTGCGCTCCGACGACGAGCACCACTCCCAGGCGATGTTCCACACCAAGGATCCCAAGTTCGATCATTTCTCCATGGAAGCCACCAGCTGGAACGACATCCGCGACTGGGCCGATCACCTGGGTTCGATGCGCATTCCGCTGAGCTGGGGCCCGGGGCGGCACGGGCCCGGCAACAACCTGTTCTTCATGGTGTGCGATGCCGACGGCAACATGGTCGAGGTCTCGGCGGAGATCGAGCATATGGACCGGGACATGGCGCCCCGGCTTTGGAAACACGAACCCCATACTTTGAACCTGTGGGGGGTCGCCTGGATGCGAAGTTGAGGCGGGCCCGGCCCGGCACGGAATCTGATCAACCGAAAGACAGGGGGAGCAATCGGCATGAAACTGGTGAGTTATACGGCCAATGGAAAGGACGCCTACGGCGTCGTGGCGGGCGACGGGATCGTGGACCTTTCGGCCCGGATCGGCGAACGCTATCCCGATATCAAGGCCCTGCTGGCGGGCGACGCCCTGGCCGCGGCCGCCGCGGCGGCGGACGGCCAGAGCGCCGACGAAGCCCTCGACGCCGTTACCTATCGCCCGGTGATCGTCAATCCCGACAAGGTCATCTGCGTCGGGCTCAACTACAAGGCCCACCGGGAAGAGACCGGCCGGGCGCCGACCGACAACCCGGCGTTGTTCATCCGTTTCGCCGACACCCAATGCGGCCACAATCAGCCCATGATCAAGCCGACGGCGTCGGACAGCTTCGATTACGAGGGCGAGCTTGCCGTCATCATCGGCAAACCCGGCCGCCACGTGAAGGCGGCGGATTGGGCCTCGATCGTCGCGGGATACGCCATCTACAACGACGGCTCGGTGCGCGATTGGCAGAACCACACCATCCAATGGACGGCGGGCAAGAACTTTCCCGCCACCGGCGCCTTCGGACCCTGGATGGTGACGGCCGACGAGTTGGGCGATCCCACCCAGCTGGAGCTCACGACGCGGCTCAACGGCAACGTGATGCAGAACACCACCACCGACCTGATGATCTTCGACATCCCGACCCTGATCGAATACATCACCACCTTCACCCAGCTTCGGCCCGGCGACGTGATCTCCACGGGGACCCCGGGAGGAGTCGGCTTCAAGCGCGACCCCCAGGTCTTCATGAAGCCCGGCGACACGGTCGAGGTGGAAATTTCCAAGATCGGCACCCTGACCAACCCGATCGCCGCCGAGTAGGCGCGCGGTTCATTTGATCGCCTACGCCGGCGCGGCGGGGCATCGGAGCACGGCCATGACCTTTTCGCGTTTCTCCCTGATCCTGTGGGGGCTCAACGTCCTTCTCCGCTATTGCGCGTGGCGCTACGAAGCCTTCGCCGAGCGGCTCAAGGAAAAGAGCTTCACCGCTCAGATGAAGACCGCCGACGGAACCGTCGGGCGCTGGTTCCGCTTCGGCGACGGCAAGGTCGTCTCCGGCGCCGGCATCGACCCGGAGGCCGAGGTCGTGTTGTCGTTCAAGAACGCGAAGATCGCCGCCGACCTCCTGATGCCGCCGATCGACCAGCAGGAACAGATCGACGCGCTCAAGGACTTCAAGTTGAAGATGGAGGGGCCGGACGAACTGACCTCCTGGTTCACCCGCACCGTCCTGCTGACCCAGACCATCGGGTGGAAATACGGGGTGCCGCAGCCGGATGGCAGCTTGCGCCTGACCTCCATGACCAACGGCGGGCCGGTCTTCGTCTTTGTCAAGGACGGCAAGATCCAGCGCATCACCCCGATCACCTTCGACGAGACCGACGCGGCGCCCTGGACCATCAAGGCGCGGGGCAAGGAATACACGCCGCCGCGCAAGACGACGCTGGCGCCCCACGGGCAGAACTTCAAATCGGTGATCTATTCGCCCGACCGCTGCCTGTATCCCATGAAGCGCGTGGATTTCGATCCCGACGGCGAACGCAATCCCCAGAACCGGGGCGAATCAGGCTACGAACGCATTTCCTGGGACGAAGCGCTCGACATCGTCGCCTCGGAAATCAAGCGCATGAAGCGCGATTACGGGCCGGGCGCCATCGCCTCCTCCCACGGCTCCCACCATACCTGGGGCAATATCGGCTATTACCTTTCCGCCAATTTCCGCTTCATGAACGCCATCGGCCATACCGAGGTGCACCACAACCCCGACAGCTGGGAAGGCTGGTACTGGGGCGCGACCCACCACTGGGGCTACAGCTTGCGCGTCGGCCAGTGCGAGAACTACGGCACGGTGGAGGATTGCCTTCAGAACTGCGAGATGATCGTGTTCTGGTCGGCCAACCCGGAGGCGACCTCGGGCGCCTACGGCGCCTTCGAGGGCACCGTCCGCCGCCAATGGCTGAAGCAGAGCGGCATCAAGATCGTCCACATCGATCCCTATTTCAACGACACCGCCCAGTTCCTCGGCGGCAAGTGGATCGCGCCGAAACCCACCACCTCCCCGGCGATGGGCATGGCCTTGGCCTATGTCTGGATCACCGAGGATCTCTACGACAAGGCCTATGTCGAGGCCCGCACCACGGGGTTCGACAAATGGAAGGCCTATATCCTCGGCGATGAGGACGGCGTACCCAAGACGCCGGAATGGGCGGCGGCGGAAACCGGCGTGCCGGCCCGCGACATCCGGGCGCTGGCCCGGGAATGGGGCACCAAGCGGACATACCTTGGCGCCGGAGGCTGGGGCACCGGCCACGGCGGGGCGTGTCGCAACGCCACCGGCATCCAGTGGGCCCGGGTCTGCGTCTGCCTCATGGCGATGCAGGGACTCGGCAAGCCCGGGGTCAATTTCGGCAACCTGCAATGGGGCACCCCGGTCGATTTCAATTTCTACTTCCCGGGCTACGCCGAGGGCGGCATGTCGGGCGACATGGAGCACACCGCCATGGCGGTGGAGCTGTTCCAGCGCATGCCCCAGCTGCCCACCATCAATTCCGCCAGCCAGAAGATCCCGCGCCTGTTCTTCCCCGAGGCCATCCTCGAGGGCAAGGCCGAGGGCTACATGTGGGACGGCAAGACCATGGAGGCGCAGTTCAATAAGATCGTCTATCCCAAGCCGGGCCAGGCGATGGTGCGCATGCTCTATAAATACGGCGGCTCGGCCATCGCCACCATGCCGGACACCAACCGCTGGGTGGCGGCCTACCGCTCGCCGAACCTGGATTTCGTCGTCAACCAGTCGATCTGGATGGAGGGCGAAGCCAAGTTCGCCGACATCATCCTGCCCGCCTGCACCAATTTCGAACGGCCCGACATCTCCGAATGGGCCGGACTCGGCGGCTACGCCCATCACGGCCAGATGCAGCTCAACCACCGGGTCATCGTGTTCCAGCACAAATGCATCGAACCCATGGGCGAATCGCGTTCGGATTTCGAAATCTTCAACGACATCTGCAAGCGCCTCGGCCTCAGCGCCTATTTCTCCGAAGGCATGACCGAACTCGACTGGGTCAAGCGCCAGTTCGACGCGACCGACCTGCCCAAGTTCATTTCCTGGTCCGAGTTCATCCGCAAGGGCTATTACGTGGTACCGGCGGAGAAAGAAGAGCTGCGGGCCCCGACCTCCTTCCGCTGGTTCGCCGAGGGCCGCAAGAAGGACGTGCCGGAGCCCCACCCCCTGCCGTCGGACTATTCGGAAAACTTCCTGGAGGGGCTGCAGACCCAGTCGGGCAAGCTGGAGTTCGACTGCGAAAGCCTCAAGCGGTTCGACGCCACGGACCCGGAACGCCCGACCATGGTGCGCTACGAGCCCGCCTTCGAAGGCTTTCACGACACCGGGCGCTTCGCCAAGTACCCGCTGCAACTGCTGACCCCGCACCCGCGGTTCAGCTTCCACACCCAGGGCGACGGCAAGGACAGCTTCCTCAATGACATCCCCGATCACCGCATGCTGATCGAAGGGCATTACTATTGGATCATCCGCCTGAACGCCGCCGATGCCGAGGCGCGCGGGATTGCGACCGGCGATCTGGTCAAGGTCCATAACGAGCGCGGCGCCGTGATCTGCGCCGCCCTGATCACCGCCCGGCTGCCCCAGGGCATCGTCCACGGATACGAATCGTCGGCCAATTACCAGCCCTTGGGCGAGCCCGGCCGCACCGTCGATATCGGCGGCTGCCTCAACCTGCTCTCGCCCAAGCGCTCCCAGATCAAGCAGGGTCACGCAATGTCGGCGTCCTCGGCGCTGGTGGAGATCGAGCCCTGGGACCGTAACCCCGAGTTCGTCTCGGAATCATACGAGGCGGCGCGGGCCAGCGAAGTGCTGCTACCGCGCTGAGCTTGCGGGAAAGGACTTAGACCATGCAGAAATGGAACCTCATCATCGACGTCGGCGAGTGCACCAACTGCAACGTCTGCACGCTGGCGACCCAGGATGAATATGTCGGCAACGAATGGCCCGGCATCGCCGCCGAGATGCCCAAGCACGGCCACCGCTGGATCGACATCAAGCGCAAGGAACGCGGCCAGCCGCCGCTGGTGGACGTCGCCTACATGCCGGTGATGTGCCAGCATTGCGACGATGCACCCTGCATCAAGGCGGCAGAAAATGGTGCCGTCACCAAGCGCGGGGACGGCATCGTCATCATCGATCCGGAAAAAGCGCAAGGCCAGCGCCAGATCATGGAAGCCTGCCCCTACGGCGCGGTCTTTTGGAACGAGGAGAAAGACATCCCGCAGGCCTGGCCGTTCGACGCCCACCTGCTGGACGCGGGTTGGGCCGAGCCCCGCGCCGCCACCGCCTGCCCCACGGGCGCGTTCCGGGCGATCAAGGTGGAAGACGCGGAGATGCAACGGATCCGCGCCGACGAGGGCCTGCAGGAACTCGATCCCGGCGCCGCCACCAAGCCACGGGTGCTCTACAAGAACCTGCACCGCTTCACCAAGTGCTTCGTCGCCGCATCAATCGCGGCCACGGTCGACGACAAGGAGGAATGCATTCAAGGGGCCGCCGTCGTCCTGCTCAAGGGCGGGACGGAAATCGGCAGGACGGAAACCGACGCCTTCGGCGACTTCAGGATCGACCGGCTCGATCCCGGCAGCGGCGGCCATGTCCTGAAGATCGAAAAGGAGGGCTTCGCGGCGAAGACCGTGGAGTTCGAATTGGGCGACAGCATCACCCTCGGCACCATCACCTTGACGGCTTCATCTGCATAACTTTTCGCGGGATCGATTCCGGGGCTTGCCGCGATTCCCTTCGCTGCTATGATCCGCTGAATTTTTTCCCAGCTCGGGCAATCACAAACGCATCAGGGAGAGAAACCATGGCGACAGTCAAGCCCAGGCGTAAAACTGCACCCAAGACCTCGAAAACTGCAAAGGCGGCCAACGCCACGGCCGCGGTGGACCGGCCGGTCAAACTCGGCAACCCGCGCATGGGCTGGGCGTCCGACGCGATCGCCGAAGTCACGCGCAAATGCAATTTCAAGTACATGGCCCTGGTGCCCGGCGCCAGCTACCGCGGCTTCCACGATTCCATCGTCAACTACCTCGGCAACGACAATCCGCAGATGCTGATCTGCCTGCACGAGGAGCATTCGGTCGCCATCGCCGACGGCTATGCCCGGGTCTCCGATGAACCCATGGCCGTCGCCATCCACACCAATGTCGGCCTGCTGCACGCCTCCATGGCGATCTTCTGCGCCTTCGAGGGCCGCGCGCCGATGGTGATGTTCGGCGCCAACGGACCGATCGACGCCAACATCCGCCGTCCCTGGATCGACTGGATCCACACCACCAAGGACCACGCCGGATTGATCCGCAACTTCGTCAAGTGGGACGACGAGCCGCAATCGGCCCAGGCGGCCATCGAATCGGTGCTGCGCGGCAACCAGATCGCCCGCTCCCAGCCGCGCGGCCCGGTCTATATCTGTCTCGATGCCGGTCTCCAGGAAGAGGCGCTGCCCCGCGGCGTGAAGATTCCCGATACCGACCGCTATCAGCCGGCGCCACCGCCGGCCGCGACCCGCGCCACGGTGCGCAAGGCAATCGCCGCCATCAAGAAGGCCAAGCTGCCGGTGATGCTGCTGGGCCGGGGCGACCGCAGCCAGGCGGCCTGGGACAACCGGGTGAAGCTGGCCGAAGCGCTGGGCTGCGCCGTGCTCTCCAACCTGCGGGCGGGATCCATGTTCCCGACCGAGCATCCCTCTCACGTGTTGCCGCCTTGTGTCCGCCCGCCCCAGGAAAATAAGGACATGATCAACAGCGCCGACTTGATCTTCAACCTGGGATGGGCCGACCTGGGGGGGTTCCTGCGGCTGTGCACCGGCAACTCCCAGACCCAGGATCCCGTGGATGCGGAGATAATCAACGTTTCGCTGCAGCAATACCTGCACAACGGCTGGAACATGGACTACCAGTCCCTGCCCGCCGTCGACATCAACGTGCTGGCCGATCCGGACACCTTCGTCCAGCAGATGCTCGACGAGTTGGGCGTCAAGGGCAAGCCCACCGGCAAGCCGCGGCTGAAGCCCGCGGTCAAGCGCATCCGCCACTGGACCAAGGGGGGGGCCGCCAAGGCCAAACCGCGCCAGGCGGCGCCCATGCTGGGTCAGGATTTCCACCTGACCATGTCCAACTTCGTCTGCGGCGATCCGAAGATTTCGCTGTGCCACATCTCCACCGGCTTCCCGGGTACGGCGGCGCGCTGGTCCAGCCCGCTCGACTTCTCGGGAAACGATTCCGGCGGCGGCGTCGGCGCCGGACCGGGCCAGTCCGTGGGCTGCGCCCTGGCCTATCGCGATAAGGGTCAGATCCCGGTGACCATGCTCGGCGACGGCGATTATTCGATGGGCGTGAACGCGCTCTGGACCGCCTCGCGCATGCGCATTCCGCTGCTGGTCGTGGTGATGAACAACCGCTCCTACTTCAATGACGAGGCCCATCAGCACCATGTCGCCGACGTCCGCGGCCGGGCGCCGGAGAACCGCTGGATCGGTCTGCGCATCGACGACCCGGCGCCCGACGTCTGCAAGTTCGCAGAAGCCCAGGGCTTCCAGACCGAAGGCCCGGTCAAGTCCGGCAAGGACCTGGCCGCGGCGCTCGAGCGCGGCCGCAAGGTGGTGGCCGGCGGCGGCCGCTATTGCATCGACGCCTGGATCGAACCCGAAGATGCGCTTGAGCGCAGGCGGTCCGACGGCGGCCGCGGCGACCAGAAAAAATAGCCGCTTGGCCCGGCCCCCGAGGGGGCCGGGCTTCTTCTTTCCGGCTGATATGCGTGTGTGCCGGAATTCCCACACTTGAGCTTCCCGCCATCCGGCGGCTTTCGACATTACTGGAGGACATCATGAAACGTACCTTGTTCCTTGGCGCGGCCGCGGCCGGCCTGACGGCCGCCCTGCAGGTCGTGCCGGCCCAGGCCGATGCCATCAGCGATTTCTACAAAGGCAAGCGCATGACCATGCTGATCGGCCTTTCGGTGGGCGGCGGCTACGACCGCTACGCCCGGCTGACCGCGCGCTACATCGGCAAGTACATCCCCGGCGAGCCCCGGGTCATCGCCAAGAACATGACCGGCGGCGGCTCCCTGGTGATGGCCAATTTCGCCTATAACGTGGCCCCCCAGGACGGCAGCATCATCGCCGCCCCGCAGCGCGGCGTGCCGGTGGAGCCCCTGGTTTCGGGCAAGGATTCCAAGGCGAAGCTCGATCCGCGCAAGGCCCAATGGCTGGGCTCGCTCAACCGGGAGACCAGCCTGTCGATCTCCTGGGTCCCGTCTGGCATCAAGTCCGCCGAGGACCTTTACACCAAGGAATTCATCGCCGGCGGCACCGGCGTCACCACCGATTCGGTGATCACCGGCCACATCATGCGCAACCTGCTCGGCATGAAGTACAAGATGATCGCGGGCTATCCCGGCGGTTCGGAAATCAACCTTGCCATGCAACGCGGCGAGGTCATGGGCCGGGCCACCCATTCATGGTCGAGCCTGAAGAGCGGATCGGACTACCGGCTGGTCAAGGAAGGCAAGATCGCGATCCTCTATCAGATGGGTGCCAAGAAGAACCCCGATCCGGCCCTGAAGGACGTCCCCTTCGCGGTCGATTTCGCCAAGGACCCGCGGACCCGCAAGATCCTGTTCCTGAAATTCGCCGTGAACGAATTCGGCTACCCCTATTTCATGGGACCGAAGGTGCCCAAGGCCCGCTATCAGGCGGTGTTGGAAGCGTTCAAGAAGGCCAGCCGGGATCCCGGCCTGATCGCCACCATGAAGAAAAGAAAGATGGGCCATGACCCGATCTACGGCGAGGAAATGACCGCCCTGTTGAGCGACATGTACTCGACCCCGCCGGACATCATCGAAGACCTGCGCAAGGCGTCGCGGCCGGCGAGCGAGGTCGCCAAGGTCAAGCTGCCGGTCATCACCGCCAAGGGCAAGCTGACCCGGGTCCGCGGCAAGGGCAAGAACCTGCGCTTCAAGGGCGAGTCCACCAAGGGCGAAAAGGTCGACGCGCGGCTCAGAGTTAAGGGCAAGAAGACCAAGATCACCGTCGGCGGCAAGCCGGCCAAGGCATCCGACCTGAAGAAGGACATGGATTGCACGGTGACCTACAAGGGCCGTTCGCCCAGCGTGATCGCCTGCATGTAGGCACGGCGCATCGGCGATCTGAGACCCCCGGGCCCCGGCCCGGGGGTTTTTTCTTGATCGGAAAACGGCCCACAGGCTGGTACTGCGCCGCGGCGCAGAGACCATAAGAAGTGAGAAATCGTTTTCCGGTAGCGGTGAAGTCGGCATAGTATTTGTTGAGGACACATATTCGCGATCCCCCATGGGGTGTCAGCGGACAGTCCGGTTCAGCCAATGACAATGAAACGGGAGGCAAGGATGAGAATGAACCTGCTGGCAAGCACCGTGGCGGCCTGCGGCCTGGCGGCCGTTTTGCAGCCTGTGCCCGCCAATGCCGACGCGATCAGTGATTTCTACAAGGGCAAGCGCATGACCATGCTGATCGGCCTTTCGGTGGGCGGCGGCTATGACCGTTACGCGCGCCTGACAGCGCATTATCTCGAGAAATATATTCCCGGCAATCCGCGCATCATCGCCAAGAACATGACCGGCGGCGGTTCCCTCGTAATGGCCAACTACGTCTACAACGTGGCCAAGCAGGACGGCACCGTCATCGCCGCGCCGCTGCGCAGCGTGCCGGTGGACCCCATCGTCACGGGCAAGGGATCGAAGTTGAAGATGGATCCCTTGAAGGCGCAATGGCTCGGGTCGCTCAACCGCGAAACCAGCATCGCCATCGCCTGGGACGGCCATGGAATCAAGACTGCCGACGACCTTTATAAGAAAGAGTTCATCGTCGGCGGCACCGGCGTCATTTCCGATTCGGTCACGGCGGCGCATATGCTGCGCAATCTGCTCGGCATGAAGTTCAAGGTGATCGCGGGCTACCCGGGCGGCAGCGAGATCAACCTCGCCGCGGACCGGGGCGAGGTCATGGGCCGTTCGACCCATTCCTGGTCGGCGCTGCTGAGCGGGCCCAACTCCAAGAGGTATAAAGCGGGCAAGATCCACCTCCTCTACCAGATGGGGGCCAAGAAGAACCCGGATCCGAGGCTGAAGGATGTTCCCTGGGCCGTCGACCTGGCCAAGGACGAACGCACCCGCAAGATCCTGTTCCTGAAGTTCGCCATGAACGAGTTCGGCTATCCCTACTTCATGGGCGCGAAAGTGCCGAAGGAGCGGTTTCTGGCGGTGTCGGAAGCATTCAAGAAGGCGAGCAAGGATCCCCAACTCGCCGCCGACATGAAGAAGAGCCGGATGGAATTGGCCCCGATCTACCACGAGGAATTCACGGCGCTGTTGAAGGATATCTACTCCTACCCGCCCGACATCGTGGCAGCGCTGCAAAAGGCCTCCCAGCCGCCGGGCAAGGTGGAGATCGTCAAGCTGCCGGTGATCACCGCCAAGGGCAAGCTGACCCGGGTGGGCGGCAAGGGCAAGAAGCTCCGCTTCGCCGGCAAGTCGGACAAGGGCGAAAACGTCAAGGCGCGGCTCAGCGTCAAGGGCAAGAAGACCAAGATCACGGTCGGCGGCAAGCCGGCCAAGGCATCCGCCCTCAAGAAGAGCATGGATTGCACGGTCACCTACAAGGGCCGCACGCCCAGCATGATCGCCTGCATGTAAGCGAGGCCCAGCGCATCTGCAAAACCCCCGGGCGCCGGCCCGGGGGTTTTTTCTCGTTCGGGCGCGCCGCTCAGATCTGCATCAGGACGCGGATGTTCTCGCAGGTGATGAGCTGCTTCTGGCGGTCGGTCAGGTCGGAGCGCGCCTGGAATTCCTCGGCCACCATGGGGAAGCCCGCGTCCCAATGGGGATAGTCCGACGCCATCAGGAGGTTCTCGGCGCCGATCTCCTCGATCGCCCGGGGCAAGCCCGGTTCGTGGGACTCGCAGGACAGCAGACAATTGCGCCGCACGTAGTCCGACGGCTTCATGGTGAGATAGGGCGCGTAATCGTCTTTCAGGTATTCGTAGGTCGCGTCCATGCGGTGCATCCAGTAGAGCATCCATTCGGTGTTGCATTCGAAGAAGGCGACCCGGAGCTTCGGGTAGCGTTCGAACACCCCGCCGATGACCAGCGCCACCAGCGCCGCCGTGCAATTGGTCGGCCGGGCGATGGTGTGCATGATGTAGAAATTCTTGAAGCGGTTGGTCATCTCGCCGCGCGAGTTGGGATGCACGAAGAGCGGCACGCCGAGCTCCTCCGCCTTGCCATAGGTCGGATCGAAAACCTCCTCATCCAGCGTGTGGTCGAGCGAATAGGCGCCGAGCAGGGCCGCCTTGAAGCCGAGCTCCTTCACCGCCCGGGTCAGCTCCGCGGGCATCTGTTCGGGCGCGCCCATGGGCAGCAGACCAACCGGGAACAGCGCGTCCTCGTTGCCCTTGACCAGGCGCGCCACCCAGTCGTTGTAGAGGCGGCAGAGCGTCGCCCCCAGTTCCCCCCGGTTGAGCACCGGCACGTCCATGTTGGTGCCGAACAGGATCTGTTTCTCGATTCCCGCCTTCCGGAAGGAAGCCAGCCGGCGCTCCATATCCATGGATTCCTCCTGCATGCGGGCGACCCGTCCTTCCCAGCGCTCGGGATCGTAGAGCCCCTTGTGGGAATGGCTGGCCTCCGCCCGCGCCGGCCAGGGGCTGAGCGCGTGGGCGTAACGCATCTGATGATAACCGCCCTCGCCGATCTTCCGGGGCCGAAGGTCCGCGAATTGGCCGTCGCGCGGGTAGACCTGATCAAGGTGAAAGTCTTCTCTGAGGTGGGTGTCAGCATCGATCATCATGGGGGATGCTCCTCCTTATTTCCGCTCTTTCGGCCGATGCGCCGTTCTTTGTGGATGTCCGGCGCGGATGCACTTATTAATACCACGCCCGCAGGCCGGAGCGCCAAAAGCGCATGCGGCGGCGGGCTCCGCTTGGTCCATTCGCGTCACAAGAACTTCGATGAGGGGGAGATACACCATGGCCCGCGCCGCCCGAGGGAAATCCAAACGTCAGCCGAAACCGGCTGCCAAGAACGCCACCGCAACGGTGGAGGTCGCGGTCAAGACGCGCAAGCGCAACCGCCCGGAATACGGCTCCGACGCGGTGGCCGAGCTGCTCAGCCGCTACGGCTTCGAATACGCCTTCCTCAATCCCGGCTCCAGCTATCG
>JAOTVC010000066.1 GCA_029863585.1 Alphaproteobacteria bacterium
TTTCCGAGCCGTCGGCGTCGGTCAATGCGGCGGAAAGATCGAGAGCGATCGCGGAATTTTCGTCGCCGGTCACATCGGCGGCGCTGATATCGGCAGCATCGGCCACGGCGTCGACGGTGACGGTGAAGCTTTCGCTGACTGTTGCGGTGTCGGACCCGTCGGTAGAGGTGGCGTTGAGGGTCAGGGTGAAGTCGGCATCGGAATCGGCCGGCGGCGTGACGGTGAGGTCGGCCAAATCCCCGGCATCGACCGACCAGACGCCGCCGCCCTGATCCGTGCCGTGATTGAGGCTGGCGCCCTCGGGCACGCCGGAAATGGTGACCAAGAGGCTTTCCGAGCCGTCGGTATCGGCAAGCGCCGCCGAGAGGTCGAGCGCGATGGCCGTATCCTCGGCCCCCGTGACGTCGGCCGCGTCAAGAATCGCTTCATCGGCCACGGGGTCGACGGTGACGGTGAAGCTCTCGCTGATGGTATGGGTTTCGGAGCTCTCGGTCGTCGTGGCGTGGAGGGTCAGGGTGAAGTCGGCATCGGAATCGGCCGGCGGCGTGACGGTCAGGTCGCCGAGATCGCCCGGATCGACCGACCAGACGCCGCCGCCCTGATCGATGCCGTGGTTGAGGCTGGCGCCCTCGGGTACGCCGGAGATGGTGACCGACAGCGTGTCGGAGCCGTCGGTATCGGCGAGCGCGGCGGAGAGGTCGAGCGCGATGGCGGTGTCCTCGGCCCCGGCCACATCGGCGGTGCCGACGATGGCGGGGTCCGCGACCGGCGGGGCGGGGCGGTCGTCCTCCGTCCGGACGCCATCGTCATCGGTTACGGCTGCGGCACTTGGCACGCCAAGGCCGTTCCCGGCGAAAGTTCCGGCGCCGGGCTGCGCGTCCACGGTATCCTCTGTTTCGCGTGACCGCAGGGCGGCCCGGCCATGGCCGACGGCGCGGAACCCGTTTCCCGCCACCTCGGAGCCCGCTTCCGGCGCCTGTGATGACGCAACGCTCCCCTCGGAGCCGCCTGTGCCCCCGCTTCTCCCCTGGTGCAGCGGTTCGCTCTCCGGAATGTGGGCGTGGTCGGATAACGGGGGCCGGCCGCCGGCGGAAGGGGCTCCGGTAGACCGGGGCCCGTCGGCGTTGACGCCCGCTTCGGCGCGCGATCCATAATGGATATTGGGGTTGGACAGTTGTTCCTCGGAAACCGCGGCCTCGGTGGGATCGTCCTCCCACTTGTCCCTTTCCGGCCGTTCGGCCGCCGGGCGGGCGAGATCGAGCTCCTCCTCACCCGGCCTGCGGGCGTTGTCCGCCCTTTGATCGCCGCCGTTTCCGCGTTCTTCGGTCGCCATGTTGACCCCCGTATACTCCTGGTCCGCCATCCCACCGCGGCGGACTCCAACTGAAAACTGGGCAAAAATTAAAACGAAATTACAAATAAAATGTTAAGTTTCGCAAAGGTGTAATTTGTCTAAAAGTTTATATATTAACTAGATAAATAACAAAACATGACGTGATGTAGTAAACATAGGATTTCATTATTGTCGTGACATGTGCATTAGGAAGGCGGATTTTTCTCTAAGGTGAGGAAATCTTGTTGTTTGCGCGGCCACAAGTAATTCCAGCCATTAACCAATTCGCAAACCTCGTTTGAGACAGTTCCCCCTTGCCGAGGACCTCGCGAGAGGCCCTGGACGCGGCTGCACGCGGCACGGGTCGGTGGGATCGCGGCTGAATTTGTCAAGGGGGTGCCGGTTACGGCGCGTGTCTATGGGTCTTCGGAGTGCACCGCTGAGTCGCCTGCCAAGCGCCCGGTTCGAGGGCGGTCCCGACCTGCCGGCCAATGGCCTGGGGCCGATCCTCGCGAGCTTCGTGATCAACCTCCTATCCCTGGCGATGCCCCTCGTCATCCTCCAGGTCTACGATCGGATCATTCCCAACCAGGCCTATGGAACCCTGACGCTGTTGATTGGCGGGCTGGCGATCGCCCTTGTGCTGGATGCCATGTTACGCGTGATCCGGGCCTATATCCTGGGGTGGAGCGGAGCGCGATTCGAACACCTGATGGCCAATGCCGCCGTGACGTCCCTTTTGGCAACCGATTCGGCGGCCTATGAGCGGGAGGCGTCGGGTATCCACCTGGCGCGGATCAACGCGATCGATACCCTGCGCGAATTCCATTCGGGCCAGGCCAAGGCCCTGATGGTCGATTTGCCCTTCGTCGCCCTGTTCCTGCTCCTGATCTGGTTCGTCGCCGGGTCCCCTGGTCCTGGTTCCGATTGCGCTGCTGGGACTGCTGGGACTGGCATCGGTGGTGCTGGCAAAGCGGCTCAAGGCTGCGCTCAGGACCCGCAACGATATCGATGAACGCCGCCACAACTTCATCATCGAGGTTCTGAAGGGGATCCATACGGTCAAGGGACTGAGCATGGAAGCACCCATGCTGCGCCGCTACGAGCGGCTGCAGGAAGGCGCCGCCATGGCGACCTACGACACGGCTCTGCTCAGCAACCTGGCTCAAGGGCTCGGGGCCTTGTTCTCCAACGTCACGTTGGTGGCGGTAGCTGCCACCGGCGCCTTGTACGTAGTCGCCGGGGAGCTCTCCATCGGCGGCCTGGCCGCCTGTACGCTGCTCGCCGGCCGCATCATGCAGCCGGTGCTGCGTGCCGCCGGCCTGGCGACACAGTTGGAGAGCGTCGCCATCGCCACCGACCGGGTCGCGGAGTTGTTCCGGTTGCCCCGGGAAGCGGGGACCGACATCCAGGATCTGCCGGAGATCACCGGTGCGATAGAGTTCCGCAATGTCTCTTACCGGCATGATGGGGACGACAAGGATGTCTTGCGCGACGTCAACCTGAAGATCGAACCCGGAGAGATGATCGCCATCCTGGGCGGCGCAGGAAGCGGCAAGAGCACCCTGTTGTCGCTGATGTCGCGCATGGCGCTGCCGACCAAAGGCGAGGTGCTTTACGACGGGGTCAGCACGGCGAAGCTGGACCCGGTGAAGCTGCGCCAGCGGATTTCCTACATGGCCCAATCGCCGCTCCTGATGCGCGGCACGATCATGGAGAACCTCGCTCTGTTCCGCAAAGGCGAGGCCGTGTGGACGAAGCGATGAAGGCGGGCCACCTTCTGGGGCTCGACAAGGTCATCAATCATCTGCCCCGGGGCTACGACACCATGGTGGGCGACGGGGCGGAGGGGAACCTGGCCGCCGGCGTGATCCAGAGCATCGCCAACGCCCGGGCGCTCGCGGGCGCCAAGCCCGTGATCCTGTTCGACGAGGCCCAGACGGGGTTGGACGTGAAAAGCGACCAGCAGCTGAACAAGGCATTGGTGCAACTCAAGGGCACGGCGACCATCGTTCTGGTGACTTATCGGCCGTCCTTGATCGGGCTCGCCGATCGCCGGTTCGAGCTACGCGACGGCACCCTTCATGCGGTTGCGGCACCGGGGTCAAGTCTACCCGGCGCAAGGCCGCCCGGCGACGGCGGCAAGCAAGCGCCGCCGCCGTTGGGCCGCGTGGCCGGGTCGGGAGCGATGCAATGACCGACCTCGCGATATCCGCGGCGGGGCCGGTCCAAAGCTCGTTCGCGACGGGCCAGCGGCTGGACCAGATCCTTCGCGGTCACGATGTCGGCGGATTCAAGTCCGTGTCCGAGGTTGCCGCCTGCCTGGCGCCGATCCTGACGGCGATGGGCTGGCGCGGGGAACTGCGCCACCTCACCGAAGCGCTGCCGCATTTCTCCACGTCTTTCGACGAGTACGACATCGTCTCCGTTCTCGCCAACCTGGGCTATGAGACCCGCGCCGTGCCAGCCCGGCTGGTAGACCTGGACAGCGATCTTCTGCCTTGCCTGTTCATCCCGGCCGAAGGTTCGGCCATGGTGGTGCTGGCCCGCAACGGCAGCCGTCTGACCGTGTTCGAGGGCGCCACGGGCGACCAGAAGGAGCGGCGGATCGGCCGCGAAAAGGGCGTGGCCTATCTGGTTTCGGAGAAACCCAAGACGGATTCCGGCGCCGCGGTCCAGAAAGACAAATGGTTCACCTACGTCGCACAAAGTTTCCGAAGCGTGGTGGCCAAGACCTTCACCATCACTTTCGCCACCAATGTGCTGGCCCTGTTCATTCCGTTGTTCATCATGATGGTGTACGACAAGGTGGTCGCCGCGCGGTCGCCCGTGACCCTCGGCTATCTCGCGGCGGGAATCGGCCTTGTCATCCTGCTTGATAGCGCGCTCCGGATGATTCGCGCCCGGCTGCTCGCCTATGTCGGGGCGAGGATCGATGTGATCCTCAGCGTGGCCGCCTTCCGCCAGATCCTGCATCTGCCCCTGGGCATGACCGAGAACGCCCCGATCGGCGGCCAGATGGCCCGGGTCAAGCAGTTCGAATCGATCCGGGAATTCTTCATCGGCCCCCTGGCCACCGTGGTCCTGGATCTGCCTTTCGTGTTCCTCTTCATCGCCCTGATCGCCGTGATCGCCGGGCCGATCGCTTGGATCCCGTTGATCCTGCTGGTGGCCTTCGTGGCACTGGGGACCCTGATGGGACGGACCTTCCAGAAGCGCATCCGCGAATCCGGCGAAGCCCGGGCGGCGCGGCAGAATTTCCTGATCGAGATGCTGACCTACATGCGGGCATTGAAGCAAAGCGGGGCGGAATCCGCCTGGGCGGAGCGTTTCAGGGACATTTCCGCCGATAGTGCCATGGCGCATTACCGCGTGGCCCAGGCCTCGGCCCGCCTTCAGACCTTGGGACAGTTCCTGATGTATGCCGCGGGCGTCGCCACCGTCACCGTCGGGACCGTCCGGGTGGCCGAGCACGACATGACCGTGGGCGCCCTGATCGCCACCATGGCGATGGTCTGGCGTATCCTGACCCCGCTGCAGACCGGCTACCTGAGCCTCGCCAATATCGAGCAGATCAAGCTCGGCATCGGGCAGGTCAACCGGTTGATGGCCCTCGCTCCGGAACGGGACCCCAACCGCAGGGCCACGGTCTTCCGCCGGATGGGGGGGCGGATCATGTTCCGCAATGTCAGCATGCGCTACGCGCCGCAGGCGGAACCCGCCTTGCTGGGGGTCAACCTGGTGGTCGAGCCGGGCGAGATCGTCGCCATCACGGGGCCCAGCGGTTCGGGCAAGTCCACCCTGCTGAAGCATGTCGCCGGGCTGTACGAACCCCAGGCGGGCATGATCACCATCGACGGGCTCGACGTGCGCCAGCTCGATCCCAGCGAGCTCCGCCATTCCATCGGTTACGTGCCCCAGGTCTGCAACCTGTTCCACGCCACGGTCGCCCAGAACCTGCGCCTCGGCAGCCCGATGGCAAGCGATGCCGAACTGACCGCGGCGGTCATCGATGCCGACCTGATGGATTACATCCTGCAATTGCCCGATGGGCTGGACAGCTGGCTCAAGGACAGGGAACTGCAGCAGATGCCCCTCGGCATCAAGCAGAAGATGATGCTGGCCCGGGCCTACGCCGCGGATGCCCCGATCGTGCTGCTGGACGATCCCGGATCGGCCATCGATGAAGAGGGCGACAATGCGCTCTGCCGCAAGCTGCAGAACCTGAAGGGCCGGGCCACCGTACTGATCACCACCCACCGGCCGCGCCACATGCGGCTCGCCGACCGGGTGGTCTTTATCGACGGCGGGCGCATCCTGCGCGACGGCCCGCCGCAAGAGGTTCTGGCCGAACTGATGGCCAAGTCCTGAGCGCGGGGACGAATTCGAAAAGAAGAGACCGATGCCGAAAAATCCGTTTGCCAAACTCAAAAGGACGCCGCGATCCGAGAGCCGGACCCGACTGTCCAAATTCCTGGCCCAGCCGCTCCGGCTCGAGGAACATGGGCCGCCGCGCACGTTCAATCAGCTGCTTCTGGTGACGTGCCTCTTTGTCGCGGCATTCGTGGTCTGGACGACGGTGACGGAAATTCACGAAACGGCGATCGCGCCGGGACAGGTCCGCACCCAGGACAGCGTCGGCGTGGTGCAGCATCTGGAAGGCGGGATCATCTCGGACATCATGGTGCGCGAAGGCGACAAGGTCAGGAAGGGCCAGCCGCTGTTCCGGCTGGCGGGGCGGGGAACCCTTTCCGATCTCGGGGCGCTGCGCGCCCGGGAGGTGGCCCTGTCGCTCGAGACCGAGCGCCTGCGGGCCTTCGTGGAAGAACGCAAGCCGGACTTTTCCATCGGCAAGGATCATCCCGATCTAGTTCGCGACCAGGCCTCGATCCTCAGGCTCCAGCGCAAGGCCAAGCGCAGCAAGCAGCAGGTCCTGGAATCCCGCATCCAACAACGCCGCCAGGAGCTGGGAACCCTGCGGGGCCGCCTCAAGAACCTGGAGCGCCGATTCAAGCTGACCAAGGAAGCGGTGGAGATGCGGCGCGAACTGGTCGCGAAAGGGCTGGTCTCGCGGCTTCTCTATCTTGAGAGCGAGCAGGCCTTCGCCAAGGCCGAAGGCGACATCACCGACGTCAAGGGACAGATCCGGCTCGCCCGGGAATCCCTGCACGAGGCCGAAACCAACCTCATTGAACTGAACGCCACCACCTACAACACCGCCATCGAGGAAATGGGCCGGGTCCGCAACGAACTGGCCCAAGTCACCGAGGCGATGAAGAAATCTTCCGACCGTGCCGAGCGGCTGGTGGTCACGGCGCCGGAGGCCGGCATCGTCAAGGGCCTGATCGCGCGCTCGCGCGGCAGCGTGGTCGGTCCGAGCGACAATCGTCCCCGAAAGCGCCAATCTGGTGGTCGAGGCCAAGATTTCTCCCCGCGATATCGGCTACGTGCGGGTGGGCCAGGACGCCAAGGTCAAGATCACCACCTATCACGTGGCGCGATTCGGCTCCATCGACGGCAAGGTCACGAAGGTCTCCGCCTCCACCTTCGCCGACGAGCGCGGCGAGCCCTATTACAAGGCGACCATCGCGCTGGCCCAGGCTTATGTGGGACGGGGCGGGGAGCGCCGCCCCATCCTGCCCGGCATGGTCGCCAATGCCGATGTGGTGACCGGTTCCAAGACCCTGTCGACTTACCTGCTGCTGCCGATCTACCGCTCCATCGAAGGCTCGTTCGGCGAACGCTGAGCCGGGTTTTTCATGGCGCCCCGCATGCCGCCGTGGCAGGCTTGTCCCGTGGCGCGAACGCCCCCTTGATCAAGACAGCGCGCATGCGCCCTTGATGGCGATGGGGCGCGAGCGCCCGAAAGACCAAGACCGGGAGCCCCTCTGCCATGAGCGAAAGAACCAGACCGCCCTTCCGCGCCGATCACGTCGGCAGCCTGCTGAGGCCGAGGCGCCTTCGGCAGGCGCGCGAACAACGAGAGGCCGGCGCCATCACCGCCGAGGCGCTTCGCGCCGTCGAGGACGAATGCATCCGCGAGGCGGTGAAACTTCAGGAGGACGTCGGTCTCAAGGGCATCACCGACGGCGAGTTCCGGCGCACCAACTGGTCGAGCGATTTCCTGACGGCCATCGATGGTGTCGATTTCGGCGAAAGCAAGGTCCGGGCGAGTTTTCATCGGGCCGACGGCACCGATCTGGAGCGCAACGTCACCTCCCTCGCCGTGACCCGGAAACTGGCGCGGCCCGACGGCATCCAGACCCGAGATTTCGCGTTCCTGAAATCGGTCACCGACCGGGTCGCCAAGGTCTCGATTCCGTCCCCTTCGATGCTGCATTTCCGGGGCGGCCGCGAGGCCATCGACAAGGGCGCCTATCCGGAGATGGAGGAATTCTTCGACGATTTGATCAAGGTCTACCGCGCCGAGGTCGCGGACCTGGCGGATTTGGGCGCGCGTTATATCCAGTTCGACGACACCAACTTCGCCTATCTCTGCGATCCCAAGCTGCGCGCGCAATCGGTTGCCGCCGGCCACGATCCGGATGCGCTGCCCAGGCTCTATTGCCGGCTGATCAACGACATCATCCGTGGCCGGCCCGCCGACATGGCGGCCTGCGTGCACATGTGCCGGGGCAATTTCAAGAGCGCCTGGGTCGCCGAAGGCGGATATGAGCCGGTCGCCGAGGTGTTGTTCACCGAGCTCGAGGCCGACGGCATCTTCATGGAATACGACGATGAGCGTTCGGGTGATTTCGCGCCGCTCCGCTTCCTGCCGAAGGGCAAGATCGTGGTTCTGGGTCTCGTCACCACGAAAAACCCCGCGCTCGAAAGCAGGGATGAACTCAAGCGCCGAATCGAGGCGGCGGCCAGGCTCGCGCCGCTGGAGCAGTTGGCGCTGAGCCCCCAATGCGGGTTTTCCTCCACCGTCGAGGGAAACGAGCTCACCGTCGACCACCAGATCGCGAAGCTGCGCCTGGTGGTGGAGACCGCCCGGGAGGTCTGGCCCGACGCGTGAGCCCGCCCGCGCGCGGCGGGCGGGGCTTTGGGGGAGCACAAGGTCATGGAAATCGCCATCATCGGCGGCGGCATCGCCGGGCTTTCCTTCGCGCTGCATCTCCATAAACGAGGCCTCAAGGCGCGGGTCTTCGAGAGCGTGCCCGAGATCCGCGAGATCGGCGTCGGCATCACCCTGTTGCCCCATGCCATGCGGGAATTTACGGCGATCGGCGTCGATAAGGCGGTGGCCGCGGCCGGGATCGAGAATCTGGAGAGCTGCTTCTTCAATCGCTTCGGCCAGTTGATCTACAAGGAACCGCGCGGGCGTCACGGCGGCAACGCCTATCCCGAGATCGGCCTGCACCGGGGCCGGCTGCACCGCGTGTTGCTCGATGCCGTGGGCGACCGCCTGGGGCCCGACGCCGTCGTTACGGCTCACCATTGCGACGGCGTGACCCAGGACGCGGACGGGGTGGAGATCGCCTTCGCCGACCCCCGCACGGGCACCCGGCTGGGCACCCGGCGGGCGGACCTGGCGATCGCCTGCGACGGCATCGATTCGGCGATCCGCCGCCAGTTCTATCCCGATGAGGCGCTTGCCTTCGCCGGTATCAACACCTGGCGCGGCGTGACCCGGAGGGCACCGATCCTCACCGGGCGCAGCTATATGCGCGTCGGTTCCATCAAGACCGGCAAATTGGTGATCTACCCGATCATCGACGACCGGGCGCGCGACGGCACCCAGGTGATCAATTGGATGGCGGAGATCGAGGGCGACCGCCACACCCGCAACGACTGGAACAAGCCGGGGCGGCTCGACGACTTCTTTCACCTATACGAAGATTGGCATTTCGACTGGCTGGACGTGGCGGACATGATCCGGAACGCCGAAACCATCCTGGAATATCCCATGGTCGATAGGGATCCGGTCGCCCGCTGGGTGTTCGGCCGGGTCGCGCTGATGGGGGATGCCGCCCATCCGATGTACCCGCGCGGGTCCAACGGCGCGGCCCAGGCGGCGATCGATGCCCGTACCCTGGCCGCTTGCCTTGCCGCCGGCGGCGATGCCCAGGCCGCGCTCAAAGCCTACGAGGACGCCCGCCTGCCGGCGACAACCAAGGTGGTCCTGGCCAACCGCGCCAACCCGCCCGACATCATAAACATCCGGGTGGAGGAACTGGTCGGCGACCGGCCGTTCGACAATCTGGACGATTTCATCACCCAGGAGGAACTGCGCGCGCTTTCCGATCGATACAAGGAAATCGCGGGCTTTTCCGCCAATGCGTTGCAGGCGGAAAGGGGCGAAGGATCTTGATCCTCCGCCTCCGAACCGGGCGCCCGTCCCTCAGGTCGGGCCGGTGGCGCCGGCCTTGGGTCCGGTGTATTCCAGAATGTCGAGCCCCTTGAAGCGGTCGAGCAGGAAGATGCGGCCCCCGTCGTCCACGAAGACGTCGTTGGACTGCACCGTCGGCGCGCCCTCTGCCGGCGTCGGGATGAAGTATCCGACTTCCTCCGGCAGGGTGGGATCGGCGATATCCACCACACGCAGGCCGCCGCGGAACCAGGCGACGTAGACCAGGCTGTCGCGCATCCGTTCGTGGCACTGGTGGGCGCCGAACCGCGCGTTGCGGGCCAGTAGGTCCCCTTGGCGGTAGGGCGTGTCCTCCTCCACCATTGAGAAGGAGGACAACGGTTTGGGATCGGTCTCGTCGGTGACGTCGAAAATCCACATGAAGGCCGGGACCTGGCCCGGACGGGGCCGGCCCGGCTGTTCGTCCACCACTACGGCGATGTCCTTGCCGCCGATGGGGAAGGGCATGCGGGCATAGGTGTGGGTCGAGGGGCGGAACGGCGGGTGGTAATTGTAATGGCTCAGCATCTTGGGCTTGGTAATGTCGGAGATGTCGAGGATCACCATCCCGGCGGCATGGTAGCTGACATAGAGCCGGTCGCCGAAGCGCAGCGGGTGGTGACATTCGAAGCGCAGGTTGCCCCAGTACGGTTCCTCGCCGCCGGCAATCCATTGGCCCGGCAGCCACCAGCGCGAGACCTCCTTGGGGTTGGCCGGGTCGGAGACGTCGACGATCATGACGATGTTGGCTTGATAGCCTTCCGCCCGGGTCGAGATATAGGCGTAGTGCCCGTCGAAATCGAAGCGGTGGACGCCGTTCCCAAAGGTCTTGAAGAAGCTGGTTTCCTTGGGCGCGGTGGGGTCGGAAATGTCGAAGATGCGCACACCGCCGGAATCGTAGACCGCGTTGGCGGCGTTCTCCATGGCGGGCAGGTCCTCGGCCCGGTAGTTGAAGCAGGCGGCGAGCTCCGCATCGGTGGGCGCGCGGCCAAGCTCGGCCTCGAGCTCGGCGCGCTTTTTCGGCAGTTGCCGGCCGGCCGCTTGCAGGTGGCGGGTGTGATTTTCGTTGTTGATCAGCATCACGTTGCCCGACACCCGCACCTTGTGGGAATGGTTGCCGGGCTCGATCGGAATTGTGCACAACACCTTGGGGTGCTCGATGTCCGAAATATCGACGATCGAAGTGCCGTTGGGCGGATCCATGTGGCCGACGAAGGCCAGATTGTCCTGGACTATGATTTGTCCGCCGCCCGGGATATCCAAGTGGCTGATCTGCCGCACGTTGCGGGCGACGATGCCGTCGGCCGATGCGTCCATAGTGGGTTCTCCTCTCTCTCGCTTGGGCGCCCTCGGGGGCGTCTCGTCTAAACCCGGGTGATGGCGAGGCCGGGCTCGAGCTTCGCCGCCGCGGCTTTGCGCGCTGCGGCGTTCCAGGGTCCCATCTTGGGTGGACCGTCGCCGGTGACCGGGAACGAGGCCCGGCCCAGGCCCTCGATCTCGATATGCAGGGTGTCGCCCGGATTGCAGGGGCCGAGCCCCTCGTGGTAGGTGCCGGTGGCGATCACGTCGCCGGGTTGAAGCTGGATGAAGCGCGTCAGCCAGGCGATCTGGTCGGGGATGAAATGGGCCATGTGCCGGGTATTGTAATCCTGGCGCGCCTCGTCGTTGACCCAGGACCTGACACGCAGATTGTGGGGGTCGGCGATCTCGTCCGCGGTGGTGATCCAGGGACCGCAGGGCGCAAAGGTATCCTGGCCCTTGGGCAGGAACTGGCTGCGCCGCACCATGCCGCGGGCCGAGATATCGAAGAACGGCACGTAGCCGAAGACATAGTCCATGGCCTCGGCTTCGGGCACGTTCTTGGCGTGGCGGCCGATGACATAGGCCAGCTCCGCCTCGGGCTGGAAGATCGGCACCTGGTCCATGTCGGGCAGCACCACCGGGCTGCCGGGGCCCACCAGCTCAGGCGCCTTGTGGAAGAACTCGTTGGGCAGCTTGTCGACGGTGCGTTCCGGGCTGTCGAGATAATTGACGAAGGCGGCGAGGCAGCGGCTCGGCCGCGGCACCGGCGCCAGCAGGGTGACGTCGGCCAAGGGCACGCCTTCGGCGGCGCCGGCCAGTTCCTCGATCCTGTCCTTATAGGTCTCGAAGCGGCCGATCAGCTCCTCCATGGTCCCCTGGGGGCCGCGGATATCGCGATGGTCGACGGCGTCGCTGACATCGGCCACCAGATCGCCGTCGGTGAGGACGCCGATGCGGTCATCGTTGAAACGTAGGATTTTCATGCTCTGCCTCCCGTGCTTTTGCCCCGTTCTTTTCAGTTCGCGAAAACCACGCAGGCGGCGGGATCGAATTCGAGGATGACCTCGTCGCCGGCGCCGATGGTCGATGTCTGTTCCACCCTGGCCCGGACGGGACGGCCCTGAAGGTCGATCCGGCAATCGATCGAATCGCCCAGGAACACGGCCTCGGTGACGCGGCCCCGCACGGCGTTGCCGGTGACGATGTCGCCGTCGCCGCGGACCGGCCGGACGGCGAGGCTTTCCGGGCGCACCGCGATGGAAACCTCGGCACCGACCGTGATCCCCGGGGGGATCGTGCAGGAGATGCGCCCGGCCGCGGTTTCCACGGCACCGAGACCCACCGCCGGGGCTTCGCGGACGGTACCGGTGAAGAAATTCACCTGGCCGACGAAGCGCGCGACGAAATCGGTCTGGGGCTTGAGGTAGATGTCCCGCGGCCCGCCTTCCTGGAGGATTTCGCCCTCCAGCATCACGGCGATGCGGTCGGACATGGCCAGCGCCTCGACCTGATCGTGGGTGACGTAGAGCGTGGTGATGCCGAGCCTGTGGGTGAGCCGCTTGATTTCATGGCGAAGGTCCTCGCGCAGCTTGGCGTCCAGGTTGCTCAAGGGTTCGTCCAGCAACAGCACCTCGGGCCGGGACACCAGCGCCCGGGCGAGCGCCACGCGCTGCTGCTGGCCGCCGGACAGATACGGCGCCGGCCGGTCGGCAAGCGCGTCCATCTCCACCAGCTCCAGCGCCTCCATCACCCGCGCCCGGCGCTCCGCCCGGGGCACGCGGGAGCGCGCCTGCTTGAGCGGAAAGGCGACATTGTTGAATACCGTCATGTGGGGCCAGATGGCGTAGGACTGGAACACCATGCCGATCGGCCGCAAGTTGGCCGGCACCGATCGGCCGTCGAGATAGACCGTCGCCTCGCCGATGGTGATCTCGCCGCCGTTGGGGCTTTCGAGGCCCGCGATGCAGCGCAGCGTCGTCGATTTGCCGCAGCCCGATGGCCCCAGGAGGGTGTAGAACTCGCCGGCGCCGATCTCGAAATCGATGCCTTTCAACGCCGCCACCGGCCCTTCCGGCGAGGCGAAATTCTTGACGAGGTTTCGGACGGTGACCCGCATGCTTTTCCCTCTAGCCCCTAGCCCTGCTGCCCGCTGACCTGGACGATGAAGCGCCGCATCAGCAGCGTCATCGGGATCAGCACCAGGATCATCAAAATGCCCAAGGCCGAGGACAGCGACGCGGTGCCCTCGTCCCAATACTCCCAGAGCAGCACCGCGAAGACCTCGTTCTCGCGGCTGGCCAGCATCAGCGGGATCGAGAAGGAGCGCAGCGCGTGGACCGCCACCCACACCCATCCCGCGGCGAAGGCTGGGAACAGAAGCGGCAGGGTGATCGAGAACAGCGTCCGCATGGTGCTGGCGCCGCTGACATAGGCGGCCTGCTCCAGTTCCTTGTGGACCTGCATGATGGCGCTGTTCATCAGCCGTGTGCCGAACGCCACATAGGCGACCACCAGTCCCATCACCATGATCCACATGGAGCCGTAGATGCCGAGGTATTTCAGCGGCGGGCTGAGATAGGCCATCAGCAGGGCGAGGGCGATGACGATGCCGGGGATGGCGTGGGGGATGAAGACCAGCCCGTCGAGCAGGCCGGCGCCCCGAACCCGGCTGCGCACGATTCCCCATGACGTGATGAAGGCCAGCACCATGGTGAGCGTCGCCGACAGCAACATCAGGTAAAAGGTGTTCCAGACCACGTTGAGCACCCGCTCGGTTTCGAAGATTTCCAGGTAATTGGCCCAGGTGAAGAGGTTCAGCGCTTGCCAGGACGGCACCCGGTAGCTCGGCAGCACCGAAGCCCAGAGTAGGATGGCGAAGGGCGCCACCACCGCCAGCAGGAAATAGAAGATGAACATGGCGAGCGCCGGGTAGCGCCACTTGCCGATGCTCGTGACCCGGGGCCGGAAGCCCTTGCCGGTGACGGTGGAAAACCGGTCCGATTGGCGAACGGCGCGGCGGTAGACCACCAGCAGCAACAGCATCAGGACCATGTAGCTGACCCCGAACACGGCGGCGAGGCCGTAGTCCATGGGCGCTTGGATGCGGGTTGTGAAGTAGATCAGGGTGGACAGGACGAAGATATTTCCCGGCAGGCCGACGGCCAGCGGGGCCTCGAAGGATTCCATCGAGGAAATGAAGGAATACATGCCCGCCGCCAGCACCGCCGGCAGCATCGCCGGCAGGGTCACCTGGAAGAACGTGCCCGCCGCGCCGGCCTTGGACACCCGGGCGGCCTCTTCCAGGCTGGGATCCATCATCCGGAAGGCCCCGACGATCATCAGGAACACGGTGGTCACGCCGCGCAACCCGTCGAGGAAGATCAGGCCGCCGATGGAATAGATGTTGATCGGCCCCTTTTCGAAGCTCATGCCGAAGAGGCCGAACAGGTCGCGGAGCGCGATGTTGAGCGCCCCGGTATTGGGTGCGAGCAGCAGGGCCCAGCCGAGGGCGAACAGAACCCCCGGGATCGCCATGGGGATCAGGATCAGCGACCAGGCCAGGTTGCGCCCGGGCATGTCGGTGCGCTCGATCAGCCAGGCGAACAGCACGGCGATGGCCAGGGTGATGAAGGTGCCAACGGCGGAGATCCACAAGGTGGTGCCCAGTGCCGAATAGAAGATCGGCATGGAAAAGGCCGCGGTGTAGTTGCTGAGCGTCCATCCTTCGGGCACCGATGGATGGCCCAGCAGGAAGCTGTTGACCACCAGCCGCACAATTGGGACCAGGATCAGGAACAACAGGAAGGCGATGACGGCGATCACCGCCCAGTTGTTCCTGATCGCGTCCCACGGGATCCGTGACCGTGCCCCGCCCGGGGCACGGAGGGTGCCGCTTACCGCCATTGGCCTGTCAGCCGCGTTGGGGCCGCCGGATCAACGCCGCGAGGCCTTGGGGAAGCCCCAGGCCTGAACGATATCTCGCGATGCCTCGGCCTCGCGCTTGCCGGTCCAGGACCAGCCGCCCCAGGCCAGCGTGGCGCCGCGTTTCTTGACCATCTCGTCGGTAACGGATCCCGGCACGAACGGCGATGAACGGCCCTGGAGGTGGAAATACGATCCCCCCTCCTTTGATGCCAGGAAGCCGGCCAGCAGCACCGCGGCGTTGGGGCTCTTGGACCCCTTCATCAGCGAAAGTCCCTCGCCGATCTGGATCGGCAGCATCTCGGGCACGGCGAAGGCGAGCGGCGCCGTCGGATCCCGGCGCTTGGCGTTGACCACGGCGTGGTGGCCGAGGCCGCAACCGAGCGGCTGCTCGCCGGCGGCGATCTGGGTCGCCGTCGCCGTATTGCCGCCTGACCAGACGGGCGCATTCGCCTTCAGCGCCTGGTGGAACTTGAGGCTCTTTTCCTTGCCCCAGGCCGACCATAGCGCGGTGTAGGCACGCGGGCGCGTCATCACCGCGACCTTTCCTTTCCATTTGGGATCGAGGCAATCGCTCCAAATCTTGGGGATGTCGGCCCCCTTGACCAAGTTGGTGTTGTAGACGATGCCGTACTTGCTGAAGCTGGCGGCCAGGAAGTAGTTGTTGGGACCGATCAGCGATTTGTTGAGATCGGGGAACAGTTCGGCCCAGGGGACGGCGGTGATGATCTTGGCCTTGATGTACTGTTCGCGCAATTCGCCGGAGACGTTCACCAGGTCGTAGGACACCATGCCGGCGATGCCTTCGTTCAGGATGCGCTCCCGGCTGGCCAGGCCGCGCACCCTCGTCGCCTTGAACGTGAGCCCGTACTTTTTCTTGTACGCCTTGGCGAGCGTCCGGCGCAGGTTCTTGCGCCAGGTCACGGCGAGGCGGACCGGAGGCTCGTTCTTCGCCCGTTCGGTGATTTCCGCGATCGTCTTTCCGAGTTCCGCCGCGTGAACCGCCGGCGTCCCCGGCAGAAGGGCGAGGGCGATCGCCGATAAGGCACCCAGTACTGTGGCGCTCAGACGTGTCATCAAGGCCTCCCGAATTGCTGCCTGCCAAATTGCTGCCAGTTTGTGCTGTTCTTGTTTGCCCGGCCTCTCGGACCGGTGTCGGCGCCTAGTGTAAACCGATCGGCGGCGGATCATGAACCATTGAATCCGACCCTCCGCCGGTGCTTGGTTCACGAGGGTCGAAAGTCGTTCTTGGGATGGAATCCGTTGGGATCGGCCGCGTGCCTCCAGGCGGCGTCGTTGGCTGCCAGCGCCAGGATCGTCCAGAAAAGGGCGAAAACCGGCACGATGGCTCGTTTGAGCCCAGCGGCGGCGGCGGGTCATGTATGATACAAGTCTCTGGCGTCAGGCGGGCGCCGTTCGACGGGGCCTTGAAGCGGCCGGGCACCATCAGGGACCAGATACCATCCGGGAAAGGACAGGAGGGCCAATGGGCCAGAGTGACGATCATGAAAAAAACGAAACCAAGGCTTTGAAAGGAGAAGACCCAAAGCCTTCGGGGCCGCCGCCGGGCCATACGCTGGAGGACCATTCCTATGGAGACGTGTTCTTCCATGAGCATGGCCCCAACGCGGATCATGATCATGACGAGGATTTCGAGGGTCCGCTCGATGAGAACCCCCTTTGGATCGCGGACAACGTTCGCTTGACCAGCGTCGGCATCGATGTCGGCTCGTCCGGGACCCAGGTGATCTTCTCCAGGCTGCATCTGCGGCGGATGGCGGAGGACATGTCGAGCCGCTACTTCGTGGTCAATCGCGAGACGCTTTTCCAGTCGCCGGTTTTCCTCACGCCTTACGAGAGCGAAACGCGGATCTCAAACGT
Source organism: Alphaproteobacteria bacterium (assembly GCA_029863585.1). Taxonomy (GTDB): domain Bacteria; phylum Pseudomonadota; class Alphaproteobacteria; order SMXQ01; family SMXQ01; genus SMXQ01. Next base: position 16,788 of record JAOTVC010000066.1, read on the forward strand.
GGCGCTCGGCCGCATCCTCGATCAGGCTTATGAGGCGGCCGGCCTCAGCCCCGATGACATCGACGCGGGCGCCGTGATCCTGACCGGCGAAGCGTTGCGCCGGGAAAACTCGCAGGCGATCGCGGCAACGGTGTCGGCCCGCGGCGGCGATTTCGTCTGCGCCACGGCCGGCCATCATATGGAGAGCATGCTCGCGGCATTCGGTTCCGGCGCCGCCAAGGCTTCGCTGGACCTAGACCAGCGCATCCTGAATGTCGATATCGGGGGCGGGACCGCGAAGCTGGCGATCCTGGAAGAGGGGCAGGTCAAAGTCACAGCCGCAATCCATATCGGCGGCCGCTTGCAGGTGGTCGACGAGAGCGGCATGATCAGTCGGCTCGATCCGGCCGGTCGCACCCATGCCGCCCGCGCCGGTTTCGATTGGGCGGTCGGCGACCATGCGGCCCCGGAAGACCTCGACAAGGTTGCGGACGTCATGGCCGCGACCCTGATCGAGGCGCTGGTGGTGCGTCCGATCCCGAAAGACATCGAGAACCTCTATCTGACCGATCCTATAGACGACTTGGGACAGATCGACGGCGTCATGTTTTCCGGCGGCGTGGCGGAATACGTCTACGGACGAGAAGAGCGGGACTTCGGCGACTTGGGGCGGCGGCTGGGACACGCCATCGCGCGGCGACTGGCGGCGGGCGATCTTCCCTGGCCGGTGCTGCCGGCCGGCGAATGCATCCGCGCGACCGCGCTCGGCGCCTCGGAATATTCCGTTCAGTTGTCGGGAAACACCTGCTTCATCTCCGATCACGGCGGGCTGCTGCCGCGCCGGAATTTGCAGGTCATCCAGCCGCCTTACGATTGTCCGGAAGTGATCAAGGCCGAGGATGTGGCGCGTGCGATCAAGGCCCATCGCCAGGCATTCGAGGTGGATGATGACGGCCGCGAAATCGCCCTGTCGTTTCACTGGCAGGGCCATCCCGATTACGAACGCATGCATGCCTTCGCCAATGGGCTGGTGCTGGGTCTCAAGGACATGATTGCGGCGGGCAAGCCGCTCTTCATCGTGCTCGATGGCGATATCGCCCAGTCGTTGGGGCATATCCTCAAAGACGAGCTGGAACTGCCTGTCGACGTGCTGGTGATCGACGGGGTGGTGCTGTGGGACTTCGACTATATCGATCTGGGGAGGATTCGATTGCCGTCGCGGACGGTGCCGGTCACCATCAAGTCCTTGGTGTTTTCCGACGATCCGCGCTCGGGTCAGAGGCTGGATCACGATCACGGTCCTTCCCACGCCCATGAGCAGGGCAGCGGCCCTCATCACCATCACGGAGATCACGGGCACGGGCACAGCCACGATACGCCGGATCAGGCCTAGAGTGCCCTTGGAATCGGCCCGATGGTTAATGGGGGCAACACCGATTCGGAGCGGAACCTTGGCA
>JAOTVC010000270.1 GCA_029863585.1 Alphaproteobacteria bacterium
ATGGAGGGTGCGCCGCTGGAGGAAATCCGCGCCCGTGGGTCGCAAATCCCGCTCGGCCGCATCGGCGCGGTGGAAGACATCGCCCGGGCGGCGGCCTTCCTGCTCGGTCCCGATGCGAGCTACATCACCGGCCAGGGACTGTCCGTCAACGGCGGCCGTTCCTTCTCTCCATGACCGCTGGCCTGCCTCGGCCGTGGTGCCGCCGATGACCGCGATCTATGTCGATGCCGATGCCTGTCCGGTGAAGGACGAGGCCGTCCGGGTCGCCCTCCGCCATCGGGTGGGCGTCTTTATCGTCTCCAACGGCGGCATCCGGCCGCGTCCCGAGCCCGGGGTGGAGATGGTCATCGTCGGCGACGCGCTCGATGCCGCCGATGACTGGATCGCCGAACGCGCCCGGAGGGGCGATGTGGTGATCACCAACGACATCCCGCTGGCCGCCCGGGCGGTCGCTGCAGGCGCGCGTGTCGTCAAACCCAATGGCGAGGCGGTGACCGAGGCGGGGGTGGGGCAGGCGCTGGCGGCGCGGAACCTGCTGACCGGGTTGCGGGAGGCCGGCGCGATCACCGGCGGACCGCCGCCGTTTTCAAAGCGCGACCGTTCGCGCTTTCTCGACACCCTGGAAACCACCCTGCGCGCGGCGGCCCGGGACACCTAAGGGGATCCCCGTTCCCGCCCTATTGGACGGCCTCATCCTTCGACCGGCTCGGCACCAGGCGCGGCATTCATGGATGAACCGTCTCGGTAAACCAGTCCGTCGGCACCTCGCGGCCGAGTCCGGCCGCCTTGGCCTTATCCAGGGCCAGCCAGCCGACCGCGGCGAACTGATAGCCAAGCCCGAAATTGTTGATGAAGCAGGTGATCTCGTGGCGGCCTTCGCGTCCCGGCACCCGCCCGGAAATGAGGTCCGTGAGCTCCGGCATGGCTGCGAAATCGAGCGCCTCGATATCGGCCCAGCCCTTGGCGGTGTAGCGGCTGGGCAGGGCCTCCATCCCGTCCATGCCTTCGATGACGCAATGGATGGGGGAGCTATCCTTGATGTGGGTCACCGCACGGTCGGCCAAGGCGACCGCGGCGCTGTCGATCTCCACATGCTTGATGGCGCTGATGTGCTGGCCCGGACGGACCCATTCGGGGCCGAAGATGGCGCTGTTGGCGTTGGTCGCGCAAAGCGCGATATCGGCCCCTTCGAGCGCCTCCTCCGGGTGATCCACCGCGAGCACCGGGATTCCCAAGAGCCCGGTCATCGTTTGAGAGAACGCTTGGCGGTGCGCGGCATTGGGACTGAAGCAGCGAATTTCCTCAAGATTCCGGACGCTTGCCGCGGCTATGAGCTGGGCGCCGGCCTGCCAGCCGGAGCCCAGGATCGCGGCGGTTCGGGCATCTTCGCGCGCCATGTATTTGATGCCGAGCCCGTTGGTCGCGCCGACCCGCATGCGCTGGACGACGCCGTCGGGCAGGATGGCGAGCGGCGCGCCGCTGGCGGTGGAGAACAGCAGGATCAGCCCCACGTAACGGTCGTTCGGCGCCGCCGGGACCTTCACCCGGCGGCGGTGATTGCCGGTCCGCGGCCAGGTGATGATGTCGGAATTGATGCGGACGGCGCCGACCTCGAGGCTCGGCACCACCCCATCCATGGACTTGAGACCGTAGATGGCATCCTCGTGGGAGGTCGGCGCGAGGCAGTCCGAACGCACCCGGGAAATCCCCGTTCCCTCGGCAAGCTCGCGGTAGGTCTCTTCCAGGATGGCGATGGTCTCGTCCATCCCGAGCACTCGTTCCACGTCTTCGTTGGAGAGGATCAGGGTCATGGCCGGTTCCCGTGCGGGCTATCTTGCCGCCTTCTTCTCCAATTCCGCCTCGGTCGCCTTGGTGAAGCCCACCAGGATATTCATACCGATATCGATCACCGGACGCTTGATGAGCGTCGGGTTTTCCGCCATGAGGGCGACGGCCCTGGCTTCATTCAGGTGCGCCCGCTTGGCCTCCGGGATCTGCCGCCAGGTGGTGGAGCGCCGGTTCAGCACGGCCTCCCAGCCGAGCACGCTGGTCCAGGCGGCGATCTGATCGGCGCTGACGCCGTCATCGCGGACGTCGTGAAGACGATGTTCGATCCCCTTAGCCGTCAGCCATTTCGTCGCCTTGCGGCAGGTGTCGCAGTTCTTCAATCCATAAAGCGTGATCACGCAAGAACCCTCCTTTATTGAATTCCCGACCGCTCAGGCGGCTTTGCTGTCCAGCATGTCGCGGAGCGAGGGCCATTCCTCGGCACCCTTTTCCGCCATCAGGGTGAGGCTTTCCTCGTCGAACCATTCGCCCGTGGCGATCTCGAAGCTGGGCCGGGCGCGGATACGGGCGTACCAGTCCGCGACATGGGGCCTGTCCGCCCAGATCGGGTTGAGCCGCAGCTGATCGAGCCGGTTGATATAGGGCGTGAACCCGGCATCGGCGAGGGAGTAGCTTTCGCCCGCGAGCCAAGGGGTCTCGGCCAACTGGCGGTCCATGTCCACGACCATCTTCTCCATGCGGGCAAGTGCCGGGGCGAACTGCTTGGACTTGACCCCGTTGACGATGCGGTCGCGGCTGCGTTCGCGGTGCTCTGCCACCGGCTTCTTGGCGAGGTAGGTCTCGAATTCCTCCTTGCTCAGCGCCAGGCGGCGGTGGCGGTAGGCGATGCAATAGGTGACGGTGCCGGCGGCGGCATGAATCCCGGTGTCGAGCTGCTGGGTCCAGAGCCGCATGCGGGCGCGCTCGTGGGGGGCTTCGGGCTTGAGCGGCACCTCGGGATAGCGGTCGTCGAGATATTCGTTGATCACCGTCGATTCGACGACCGGCACCCCGTCATCGACCAGGGCCGGCACCTTCAGGTTGGGATTGATGGCGCGGTAGGCCTCGGTCTGATGTTCGCGCCGGTCGAGGGACAGGTAGTGGCTTTCCCACGCGAGTTCCTTTTCCGCCAGCACCAGGCGCACCTTGACGGAACAGACAGACGTGCCGCCGTGATAAAGCTCCAGCATCTTCGCCTCCCTGGGTGAGCGGTCTTCCGGATCGCCGCCCGCTTTCCTTTACCTATAAAGCATAACACCAAAGGACTCGGTCCTCACCGATCCGCCAGCACCATGGCGGCGCCCTTTTCGGCGATCATGATGGTCGGTGAATTGGTGTTGCCCGAAACGATCCTGGGCATCACCGAAGCGTCGATAACGCGCAGACCCTCGATCCCCCGCACCCGGAGGCGGGCATCGGTCACCGCCATGGGGTCGTTCGCGGTCCCCATCTTCGCGGTGCCCACGGGATGGAAGATCGTGGTCCCGAGGTCGCCCGCGGCCTTGAGCAGCCCGGCATCGTCGTCGATGTCCGCCCCCGGGCGGAATTCTTCCGGCCGGTAGCGCGCCAGCGCTGGCGCCTTCACGATGCGGCGCACCAGGCGTAGCGAATCGACGGCGACGCGGCGGTCTTCCTCGGTCGACAGGTAATTGGTGACGATCTCCGGCGCGGCGTCTGGCGCGGGCGAGGCGGCATGGACCGAGCCCCGGCTGGTCGGGCGCAGGTTGCAGACGCTGACGGTCAGCGCATCGAACGGGTGCAGGGGATCGCCGAACTTGTCGAGGGACAGCGGCT
>JAOTVC010000100.1 GCA_029863585.1 Alphaproteobacteria bacterium
TGGACATGGAATTGCAGGTTGGGGGTGGCGAATTCCGGGGCGGAGCGGGTGAAGGCGCCGATATGGGACGGTGCCATGGTGAGCGGCCCGCGGCGGGTCAGGGCGTACTGCACCCCGTAGAAAGCGCGCTTTGCCAACGAGCGGTATTCGGAATTGAGGGTGCGCACGCCCGCGACCTTGAAGATCGGACGGATCTGGAGGTGGTCTTGAAGGTTCTCCCCGACGCCGGGCAGGTGGTGAACCGCATCGACGCCGCGCGCCGCAAGCCGGTCCGCATCGCCGATGCCCGACCTTTCCAATATCACCGGGCTCGCCACGGCGCCGGCGGACAGGATCACCTCGCGCCGGGCGCGTAGAACGCGTTCGGCGTTGTTCTGGCGGATCAGGGCGCCTGCCGCGCAGCCGCCGTCCAGCAGCAAACGGTCGGCCAGGGCGCCTGTGAGGACCGTCAGATTGGGCCTTTTCAGGATCGGCCTGAGGAAGCCGCGCGCCGCGCTCCACCGGCGCCCGCCCTTCTGGTTGACGTGGAAATAGCCGCAGCCCTCGTTGTCGCCGGTGTTGAAGTCGTCCGTCTTCGGGATGCCGGTCTCGCTGGCGGCATCGAGGAAGGCGTCGAGGATCTCCCAGCCGATGCGGGGCCGGTCGACCCGCCATTCGCCGCCCGCGCCGTGGTAGGGGCCGGCACCCTTGAAATGATCCTCATGTCCCTTGAAGACCGGCAGCACGTCGTCCCAGCCCCAGTTCTCCAGGCCGAGCTGGCGCCAACCGTCGTAATCCGCCGCCTGGCCGCGCATGTAGATCATGGCGTTGATGGCGGACGAGCCGCCGATCACCTTGCCCCGCGGATAGGCGAGATCGCGGTCATTGAGCCCGGGATCGCTCCTTGTGCGGAACATCCAGTCGGCGCGCGGGTTGTTCATGGCATAGAGGTAGCCGACCGGGATGTGCAGCCAGATCCAGTTGTCCCGCCCGCCGGCCTCCACCAGGACCACCGAATTGGCGGGATCGGCGCTCAGCCGGTTGGCCAGCACGCAGCCCGCCGATCCCCCGCCGAGGATGACGTAGTCGAATGTGTCCCTGTCCGCCGCCCCGTTCATTGCGCGCGCGCACGCCATGGCATCGTTGTGATCATGGCGGATCATCCCACCCGGGGCGCCGTCCTGCCAAGCACCCTTATGGTCCCCGCGCTGTTGTCCGTTCGTGAGCGATGGCGTGCCGCGATGCCGGTGTGCTAGATTTTCGAAAACAGCTTCCGGCGCGCCCGCGTCGGGAGCGGGAGGCCCGCTTGATCGTTGCAGAATTCGATGTCCTGCCCTGCCACATGCCGCAATCCGATCCCGGGTGGCGCTTTTCCATCCATGCCAACCGCATTTCCAAGGGTTGGCTGGTGCGTCTTGTCACCGATACCGGGGTCACGGGGTACGGCTACGCCTCGGCCACCCGACACATGGGGGCCAGTGCCGAGGGGCTGAAAGGGGCGCTCGAGGCCTTCGCGCCTTTGATCATCGGCCGCGATCCCTTCGACATCGAGGCCTGCCTGGCGGCGCTCGACCATGAGCTCACCGGCATCTACCAGGCCAAGGCCGCCATCGACTGCGCTCTGCATGAGATCAATGCGCGTTCGCTGGATCTGCCGCTCCATCACCTGTTCGGCGGTAAACTGCGCGACGAAATCCCGGTGATGCGGGTGTTGTCCATCAAGGCGCCCGACGAAATGGCTGAACGCGGCCGGGACCTGGCGGCCGACGGCTACCAATTTATCAAGATCAAGGTCGATGGGCACGTGAACGACGATTATGAGCGCGTCCGCGCCATCCGCGAGGCGGTCGGCCCGGACATCCGCCTCACCATCGATGCCAACCAGGCCTATGTGCCCAAGGACGCGATCCTGATCGCCGATCGGGTGGCGGCGCTCGGCGTCGAGATCTTCGAACAGCCGGTCGCCGCCGACGATCACGCCGGGCTCAAGCTGGTGACCGACAACACGCCGATCACCATCGAAGCCGATGAGAGTGCGGGGTCCTTGCGCGAGGTGATGGTGCTGGTGGCGGAGCGCATCGTCGATGCGGTCAGCCTGAAGGTTCCCAAGCTTGGGGGCTTGCGCAACGCCGTCGCCGCCGCGCGCATCTGCGAGGCCGGTCGGGTGCGCTGCCGCTTCGGCGCCCATGTCGGCCCCCGGCTGATGAGCGCCCAGGCCGCCCACCTTGCCGCCGGCCTGGCGGGGCTTGACTTCGCCTGCGAATTCGGCGAGTTCGTGCGTCTGACCAACGACCCCACAGAGGGAATAGAAAACATCGACGGCAAGGTCGCGGTCCCGAGGGGACCCGGTTCAGGCGGCCGGCTGAGGCCCGAGGCCGAAGACGTGGGCAGCGATGCCTATCCCCTGCCGGCCGACGCTTGAAGGGCTATCGCACAAGGTATCGAACCGCGACAATCACGGACAACGAAGAGGGAGAATGAGATGACCAGACTGACGGACCGAATCAGCGGATGGACCGCCGCCGGCGCGATGGTCTTGGGCCTGGCCGCCGCCGCGGCCCCGGCCCAGGCGATGACGGCCGAGGAAATCCTCATGTACAAGGGTGCCGACCGCGAGCAGGTGCTGCTGCAGGGGGCGCGCAAGGAGGGGCGGATGGTCATCTACTCCTCGCTCATCGTCGATCAGATGCTCCGGCCCCTGACCGAGGCTTTCAAGAAGAAGTATCCCTTCCTGGAGGTCAAATACTGGCGCGGATCCTCGGGCAAGACCTTCCGCAAGGTCACCGCCGAGATGCGCGCGGGCAAGCTGGTGGCCGACGTCATCGAAGGCAGCGGCGTCACCGGCCGCATCATCAAGGCCAAAATCGCTCTGCCGCTCTGGTCGCCGGAGCTTGCTCCGTACGACAAGAAATTCAATGCGAAAGACGGCACCTGGGTGACCACGCGCTTCCGCTACATCGGCGGTGCCTACAACACCAAATTGGTCGCCAAGGGCGATGTGCCGAAGACCATGGAAGACCTGCTCGATCCCAAATGGAAAGGCAAGATTGCCTGGCGCGCGGGAACCAATTCCAGTGGCCAGATGATCACCATCACGTCCCTGCTGCTGGCCTGGGGCGACAAGAAGACCGAGGCCTATCTCGCCAAATTGTCGAACAACGATCCCGTGCCCTTGCATGTCAGCAACCGCGGCGTTGTCGACCGGATCATGGAAGGGGAGTACGCCATCGCTATCGGCGCCTCGGCCCATCATCCCCTGATCAGCGCGCGCAAGGGGGCGTCGGTCGCGCCGATGCTGCTCAATCCGGTGCCGAGCCTCAACGGGACCATCTCCGTCCTTAAGGGCGTGCCCCATCCCCATGCGGCGATGCTGATGGTCGATTTCATCCTTTCGAAGGAAGGCCAGGAACTGTTCCAGAAGGCGGGTTACTTCCCGGCCCATCCCGGCGTTCCCGCGGCCAAGGATCTGCAGCAGGTCGTGCCGTCCATCGCCGGCAAGGAAGAATTCTTCATCGACCCCATGGCGCTCTTGAACACCACGAAAAAGACCAAGAATCTGGCCAAGAAGTACTTCAAGTAGCCCGGTTGTTTCCCCGGCCCGGAGCGGCGCCGAGGCGCGGCCCCGGGCCGCTGGGCTCAGATCCCGATCAAGGATTGCAACAAGCCCTGGAGAGGCGCGGGAATGACCGCCGGACCCGGCAAGATCGAAGCATCCAGCGGCGCCGCACCGGGTAGCGCGGCGCGCGCCCTGTGGGCGCGGTTCGGCATATCGCCGGTGGTCGCCCTGCTTGCCGGCGTGCTTCTTCTGCTGATTGTTCCGCCGCTGGTTTTTCTCGTAAAAACAAGTTTTTACACAACGACCTTCACGGGCGACTTCGATAAATTCACGTTCCGGTTCTACATCGATCTGGTCAGCGATCCGAAGTTCCTCACCAGCCTCCTCAATACCTGCACCTACGCCATCGGTTCGGCCTGTGTCGCGATCGGTTTGGGCGTGATCCAGGCCTGGATCGTCGAGCGCACCAACACGCCGTTGCGCAAATATGTCTTCCTTTTCTCGATCGTCTCCCTCGGCATCCCCAGCGTCCTCTACACCATCTCCTTCCTGCTGCTGCTGGGCCGCTCCGGTCCGGTCAACGAGCTGCTGGATTTCTTCTTCGCCACCGGGCGCAGCGGCATCAACGTCTATTCCATGTGGGGCATGATCGTGATCGAGGGCATCGATTTCGCCCCGCTGGCCTTCCTGCTGCTCTCCTCCGTGTTCCGCTCCACCGACGCCTCCTTCGAGGAAGCCGCCATGATGTGCGGCGCCAATGTGTCGCGCACCTTCCGCCGCATCACCATGAAGCTGGCCTTGCCCGGGGTCTATGCCTTGCTGATCCTGATCTTCATCCGCGCCTTCGAATCGTTCGAGACCCCGGCCTTTGTGGGCCGGCCCGGGGGCATCTACGTCCTGACCACCAACATCTTCGAGAACATCCAGGTGGACGAGCCGCCCAATTACGGACAGGCCGGCGCCTTCGCCGTCGCCTTGCTGGTCATCGTCTGGGGGCTGCTCTACTGGTACAACCAGCTTTCGCGCCGGGCCGAACGCTATCAGACGATCACCGGAAAGGGCTACCGGCCGCGGGTGATGGATCTCGGTCGCTGGAAATACCTGACCGCCGGGGTGCTGGTGATCCTGTTCATGATCATCATCGGCTTTCCCGTCGGCATCGTGGTTTATGCCGCGTTGCAGCCGTTTTACGAAGGCGTCAGCTTGGCAGGCTTCTCCAACATGACGCTCGATAATTTCGCCCAGGTGCTGAAGCCGGGTTCGTTCCGCGACGCCATCACCAACACGGTCATTCTGGGGGTCGCGACGGCCACGATCGTCGGTCCCTTTACGCTGCTCTGCGCCTGGCTCGCGGTCAGGCGTTACCGCGGGGCCTGGCTGCTGGATCAGCTCGCGACCATGCCCCTGATCTTCCCCTCCATCGTCATGGGCGCGGCGTTCCTTCAAGTCTTCCTGGAATCGCCGATTCCGCTCTACGGGACGCTCGTCTCCATCATCATCGCCTCGTCGGTGCGTTACCTGCCCTACGGGATGAGGTACTCCTACGCCGGCGTCCTACAGGTCCATAACGAATTGGAGGAGGCCGCGGCGTTGGCTGGTGCCTCGCGGCCCAAGACCTTTCTGCGGGTCGTCGCGCCCTTGGTCGCGCCGGCCGTCGTCACATGCTGGGTCTTCGTCTTCCTGGTCTCGACTAAGGCAGTCTCCATCCCGATCCTGCTGGCGGGCCCCGATTCCCAGGTGGTCGCCGTCACCATGTTCGATCTATGGGAAAACGGCCAGACCGTGGAGCTGGCGGCGGTAGGGGTTACCTGGGCCGCCTTCATGACCGTGTTGAGCGGCCTGTTCTACGTGATGGCACGACGCTACGGCCTGAAGTTCGAATAGACCTCCTCCCCTGCACGACGTTCATATTATCGCCCTGGTTGCGACATGGTTTCGACAATGTCGTGGATTTTGATAGGCTTATCGACGCATGGTTTGCCTGCGAGACGGGAATTGGCTGACAGGCCCCGGCGGCGGGGCAGGGAGAGCGACATGAGAGCTCCAAGTACGTCCAATACGGTTAGGGTTGCGCTGGTTTTGGCCATTGGCCTGATTTGTGGGCTCGGGGCCCCGGCCGGGGCGGCGGAATCGCTAGCCCTCAAGCGGGTGATGCTGTCCACCGGCGGTGTCGGCTATTTCGAGCATGAAGCACGGGTCACCGGCGATGCTGTGCTCGATCTCGACATTCGGCTCGATCAGGTCGACGACGTGCTCAAGAGCATTGTCGTCTACGACGCCACCGGCAAGGTCGGGACCATCGACTTGCCGGGGCGCGAGCCCTTGGCCGAGGCATTCCGGGACCTTCCCTTCGGCAAGGCCGCCCTGCGGTCCCCTGCGGCGCTGCTGCAGGCGCTGCAAGGCGCGGTCGTATCGGTCACCGGTCCGCGTCAGATCAGCGGCCGGGTGCTCTCCATCACCCGCGAGACGGTGACCCTTCCCAAGACCGGCGCGGTGTCCACCCAGCACCGCGTGACGCTGCATACCGAAAAGGGGCTGGAGAGTTTCCTGCTGGAAGAGTCCCAGTCGGTGCGCCTGACGGACGCGACCCTGCAGGGCCAGGTCAATGCGGCGCTGGCCGCCATCGCCCGCCACCGGGTGGCCGATCGGCGGCGCATCGCCATCTGGGTGACCGGCCGCGGCGCCCGCACCGTCCGCGTTGCCTATGTCGTGCAGACGCCCCTGTGGAAGACGTCTTACCGGCTGACCCTCGACCGCGACGCCACGGCAAAGACCGGGCATCTCCAAGGCTGGGCCGTGGTCGAGAACATGACGGGCCACGATTGGAAGGACGTGGGCTTGGCGCTTGTGTCGGGCAATCCCGTGACCTTCCGTCAGGCGATTTATCAGGCCTATTACGTCCAGCGGCCGGAGGTTCCGGTGGAGGTGCTGGGCCGCATCTTGCCTCGGCCCGACACCGGGACCGTCGCCGGCCAGGAGGCGGCTTCCGCTTCCGGGGCGCCCGGTCGCGGTCAGCCCCGGGAGCGGCTCAAGCGCGCGGAGAAACGGGCGGCGGGAAAGAGCAGGTCCGGCGCCCTCCTCCGGTCCACTCCGCCGGCCATCGGCGGCGGCTACCAAAGCGGTGCCGTGGCGCCGGGCCTAGCCGATGCGGATCTGGCCGCGCCGCCTGTCGCCCGGCCGGCGCTTTTGGCGGGGGCCCGGGAATCGGCCACCCAGGTAGTGTTCCGCGTTCCCGGCCCGATCAGCGTCGCGTCGGGCCATTCCTTTGTCGTCCCGATCGCCGACACGCGCGTTGCCGCCGTCCGGGTCTCGCTGTACCAGCCCCGGACCCATGCCGACCACCCGGTTGCCGCGGCGCAATTGACCAACGATTCCCCCAGCGGTTTGCCGGGCGGCGTGCTCACCCTTTACGAACGCGACGCCAAGTCCGGCGCGGTCGCCTATCTCGGCGATGCGCAATTGCGGACCCTGCCGCCCAAGGACATGCGCATGGTCGGCTTCGCGCTGGATGAGAAGATCCGCGTGGAGCGCGAATCGAAGAGTTCCTCGACCCTAATCAAAGGACGGATCAGCCAGGGCGTGTTCAGCCATACCGTGGTGTCCCGGCGCACCACCTTGTACAGGATCAAGGGCGTTCAGGGGGCGCCGCGCCGATTGATCATCGAGCACCCGCGCTACCCGGGCTGGAACCTGCCGAAACAAACCAACATCAAGGTCGAGCTGGCCAAGGGCGCCTACCGCATCGCGCTGGACCTCAAGCCGGGGGAAGACCGGGCGATCAGCGTCGTCACCAATCGCCCCCGGGCCGAGACCTTGGCGCTGACGGCCCTGGGGGCCAGCCGGATCAGGGCGTATGCGTCTTCCGATTCGCTCTCCGAGACCATCCGCGATGCCTTCAAGCGCATGGGCGGACTGATGGCGGAGATCGAGCGTCATAAGAATGACGTGCGGACCGCAGAAAAAAAGAAGAAGGATATCTTCGACGACCAGCGCCGCATCCGGGACAACATGCGCCGGGTCAATAACCGCGGCCAACTCTACCTGCGCTATGTCAAGAAGCTCGACAGTCAGGAGAACAGTCTGCAGGCGCTGGAGGACCGGTTGGAGGCCGCGCGGGCGGCCCAGCGCAAGGCGGAGAAGGCGCTCGCCGATTACATGGCGGGCCTCGATATCTAGCCCCGGGTTCTTGCCCCGCGCGCGGCCCATCGACGGGCTTAAGGCCGTTGATCACGGCGCGTCTCTGCGCTACGCTTTTGTTGTTCCCTTGACCGTAGGTCCGCCGGTGCCGCCACCTCCGACCAGGCACTTGGCGGCCAAGGCCGGGAACGAGAAACCCAGCAAGGAGAAAGCGCATGGAGCAACCGCCCGACCATTCCATCGGTCCCGCGGCGTTGCGGGGCCACGGCTTCCCACCCTCCGGCGCGTGTGCCGCTTGGTAGGGCGAAGCCGCCTGGACAATCTGAATTCTTGAGCGAAGGTATCGCCGGCGTTGAAAAGAGCGCCGGGCGGAACTTCGGAAATGATCCGCTCCAGGAGCGGAGAGTCGGGAAATCCCCGAACGGAGCCCCGGGCCCTCGAATGGGCCGGGGCTCCTGCTTGGGGCTATTTTTCCAGTGGCGGAAGCGGCTTGCCGCCATCCGGTGCTCCGACATCGAGGCCGGTCAGCACCACGGCAAGAAGCGTGTAGTAGCCGATCACCGTCAGCAGATCGATCACGGTCTGTTCGCCCAACAGGTCCGTCGCCCTTTGATAGGTGGCGTCGCCAAGGCCCTTTCTTTCCTGGATCTCCGTTGCCACGTCGTAGACCAGGGCCTCGTCGGCAGCATCGAAACCGGGCCGCCGGCCCGCGCGCAGGTCTTCGATCACGGCCGGGGCGAGCCCGGCTTCCCGCGCGAAGGCCTCATGGGCGGCCCATTCGTAATGTGCCGTCCATTGGCGCGCGGTGATCAGCACGGTGAGTTCCAGAAGGCGGCGGGGCAGGGTGGTCCTGGTCCGGAGATAGAGGCCGAAATCGCTGGCGATCTCGGCGAATTCCGGGGTCCTGAGCCAAACTGCGAAGGGCCCCCGGGCCGGGCCGCTATAGCGCGGACCGGCGATCTTCCGGTTCACCCGGATCTGTTCGGGCGTCATCGCGTCCGTGGGAATCGGTTGAATGCGCGCCATGCTGTCCCCTTGTGGTGTGGCGGGTCAAAGGATGGGCGAGGGTAGCAAACGCCGGCGCCCGCGCGAACCCGTCCCTTGATCGCGGATGCGCTGGTTGTGGAATCCGCAACGATAGCCTAAGGTTCGAAAAAAGACAGGGCGTTTGGGAAAGCGAGGCGAGCGGCGCAAAACCTGCCGTGGGGAGACGATTATGACGGCGACGCAAGCGGTTGGTGCGGTCCGCGATTTCGCAGTCAGGCGGGCCGGTCAGGTCGTCTGGTGGCACTGGATCGTCTTCACGATCGTCGCCGTGTTCGTGATTACCCCGGTGATCATGTTGGTGCTGGGATCGTTTTCCCAGGCCAGCCTGCCCGCCGACTTCTCCCTGAACGAGCTCGGCTTCGACAACTACATCGACGTCTGGAGCGATCCCACAACCTATTCGCTTTTCACCAACACCTTTTACTATGTCACCGGCGCGACGGCGATCGGCATCACCCTGGCGGCGGGGCTCGCCTGGCTGGTCGAACGCACCAACATGCCCGGCAAGATCTGGATTTACGCGGGCGTTCCCATGACGCTGGCCATGCCCGGCCTGTTGCAGGCGATGGCCTGGGTATTGCTGGGATCGCCGCGCATCGGCTTCCTCAATCAGTTCCTGATCGATGTGCTGGGCATCCCCATGAACCCGATCAACATCTACACCCTGGAAGGGATGATGTTCGTCGAGGGGCTTCGCCTGGTGCCCACCGCGTTCCTGATGCTGGTGCCGCTGTTGCGTTCCATGGACCCGTCGCTGGAGGAAGCGGCCTACATGTCCGGTGCCCATCCGCGCTCCACCATGCGCAAGGTGACGCTGAAGCTGATGCTGCCGGGCCTGCTGGCGGTGACCATCTATAACGGCATGACGGCCCTTGAGGTGTTCGAGGTGCCGGGCATCCTGGGCCTGCCCTCAGGGGTCTATGTGTTCTCCACGAAGATCTATTCGATCCTGCATTCGGTGGGTGAGGAGCCGGTCTATGGCCAGGCCAACGCGCTGGGCATCATTTATGTGTTCATCGCCATCATCGCGACATACCTCTATTCCCGGGTGATCGCCCGTTCCGAGCGCTTCACCATCATCACCGGCAAGGGCTACCGCCCGCGCGAGCTGGAACTGGGCCGTTGGAAATGGGCCGGCATCGGCGCCGTGGTGGTTTACCTGGCAGCCTCGATCGTCCTCCCCTTCCTGGTGCTGCTCTACGTCTCGTTCACGCCTTTCCTCCAGGTTCCCTCCTTTGAAGCCTTCGCGTCGATGAATTTCGATCACTATATCGACGTCTTCAACACCGACCTGATCGGCAAGGTGATGTGGAACACGACGCTGATGGTGTTGCTAACCTCGACGGCCACGGTGGTGCTGTCCTTCCTGGTGTCGCTGATCGTGGTGCGTTCGAAGTTCTGGGGCCGCAAGTTCCTCGATCAGCTCGCGTTCATGCCCCACGCCATTCCCGGCATCGTCATGGGCCTGGCCTTCCTGTGGCTGTTCCTGCAACTGGATATCCATGGCGGCATTCCCATCCATGGCGGCATCCTCGCCATGACCATCGCCTTCACCATCGGCTTCCTGTCCTACGGGACGCGCTCCATGAACGCCGCCATCCTGCAAATTCACAAGGAGCTGGAGGAAGCCGCCCAGGTGTCCGGCGCGCCCCACTGGCGCACCATGTGGCGGATCTTCTACCCCCTGTTGCTGCCGACCATCGTGGGGCTCTGGATCTGGTGCATGCTGCATGCCGTGCGCCATGCCAGCGTGCCGTTGATCCTCTATGACGGCGCCGAGAACCGGGTGCTCGCCGTCCTCATTTGGCGCATGTGGGACGAAGGCGATGTCGGGCCGGTGGGCGTCATCGGCGTGTTGCTGATCCTCGCCCTGATGGTCATCACGCTTGGCCTCAGGATGATGGGTTTCGGGCGCGGCGCAAAGGTGCAGCAAGCCGCGAAGGACTGATCGCCCGTCCATTCGATCGCGCGATTCTTGGGGCCCGGTCGTGCTCAGTCCGGCAGGTTTTCGGCATAGAAGCCGGCCTTGGATGCTGCGATCCCGCAGGCGGGGTCGAGCAGCTCAAGAACGTTGCCGTCGGGATCGTGGAAATAGCAATGCCGTCCGCCGAACGCGGCTTCGGGCCCGCGGGTCTCTTCCTTGGCGATCGACGCACCCCTGTCCTTGAGATAGGCGACCGCGCGGTCGAATTCTTCCGGTTCGACGTAAAAGGCGTGATGGATGCTGACGGCGCCGTCTTCGTTGGGTTTGATCGGGGTCTTTGAGACCGTCAGGACGAAGTAGTCGTCGTCCGACCGGCAGAACACCATGCGCGGGCTTTCGCGAATGAAATCGAAACCCAGCAAATCGCAGTAGAAGGATTTCGCCCGGGCGAGGTCGCTGACCGGGATGGTGAAATGGACCATACCTTTCGTCCTGATCATGGCCTCATGCTCCAATCCATATCGTGCCGGATCACCCTAGGGGAAACCCCGGTGGGTTTCAATTTTCCGAAACGGTATCTTTTTTTTGCAATTCCTTATAAATTCAGTCTGACCAGCGTCCCGCAAAGACGGGGCGGAAAAGCAATCAATGTGTATCGTCCGGCGCTGCAGGGAGACCGGGCACGATGCCCGATCAGGTTTCCACACTCTATCATTCGGCGATCGATTCGCCGCGGTTTCGGCCGCCCCTGCGGGTGTGCCGGATCGAACCGCGAGGGGCGATGCACGGTAAGAACCGAAAGACGAGGAGGCATGCACGATGACGCGTAACGCAGTGAAACTTGGATTGGCGGCGGTGGTCGCGGGAGGTATGGGGCTGGGCGTCCTGGCACCGGCCGCGAGCGCCGCGGACCTCCCCAAATCGACCCAGGAAATGCTCAAGAAGCTCAAGATCGATGCCAGCTTGTTGAAAGGCCTGGACGAGGCTCTCAACGTGCCCAAGGCGATGCTCGACGCGGCGAGGAAGGAAGGCCAGGTGCGCATCGGCGCAACCCACGACCCGAAGCAGTTCCGTGATTTCATCCGGCCGTTCCATGAGCGTTATCCCGGGATCGAGGTTCATTACGCCCGTGCCAACCGCTATGACCGGGTGATCAAGCCGTTGATCGCGCTCAAGTCGGGCAAGATCATCGTCGATTCGATCATGGGCTTCGGCGGCAACACCTACCAATTCGAAAAGCTGAAAGCGCTGGTGAACCTGACCGACCTGCCGGTCTACAAGCAGATTCCCGATTTCATGAAGAGCCCCAGCGGCAATTTCGTGGGCCAGCGCTACCTTACCCGTTGTTTCAGCTACAACACCAAGAACGTCAAGAAAGAGGATCTTCCCAAGCGCTGGGAGGACATCCTCACCAATAAGCGCTGGGAGGGCAAGAACCTGGCCCTGGTCAACCGGCCCGATTACTGGGCGCTCCATCTCTGGGTGACCAAGGGCGAGAAATGGACCAAGGATTTCCTGACCAAGATGTTCCTGGAAGTGAAGCCGCAGCTGCGCAAGGAAGGCAACAACGCGGCCATGGCGCTTCTCGGGGCCGGCGAATTCGACGGACTGATCGCCGGCACTTTCCACCGCACTTCGACCCTGCAGGGGAAGGGCACGCCGATCGGCCTCCATTGCCCGGATCCGGTGACCCCGACGACCGTGTCGCCGGTGGGGATCATCAAGGGCGGCAACGAGAATGCGGCCAAGCTGTTCGTCAACTGGTTCCTGACCCGCGAAGGCCAGGTCGCGCAGTTCCACAGCGCCCATTACACTCCTCTCTACCCCGACCTGAGCGACGCCGGGCTGGACCACGATGTCGGCTTCAAGCCCGATATCAAGAAGCGCGTTTTCTACCGGGAAGACCAGTGGCGCAAGGAAAAGGCCGAGTTGGTCAAGCATTGGCAGAACCTGTGGTTCAAGCGCACCGGCCTCAAGATGGAGACCGTCAACGTCACCATCACCGACGTTAAGCGCGGCGGCCGGCGTTATCACTTCAAGGTCGCCGGCAAGGAGCAGAAGGTGCGGGTGTCCAGTTCACGTACCATCATCTTGATCAACGGCGACCGGTCGGACCGCAAGGCGGTCAAGAAAGGGATGGCTTGCGAGATCAGCTATCCCGGCAACGATCAGACGGCCAAGGAGGTGTCCTGCAAGAAGTAGCGGGCCACCGGCGCCGGGGGACCTGTGTCCCCCAGGATGACAAGAGGGACCGGCCCGTGGGCCGGTCCCTTGCGCCTTCGGGACCGGAATAACAGATAAGAGAGGAGGGGAGGCGGATGCTGAAGAACTACCGTGTCTACGATGCCGATTCCCACGTGCTGCTCAGCCCGCGGATGTGGGAAGACCTGCCCGACGCCTATACCGCGCGCCGGCCCCGGCCGCTGACCGTGGGCGATCGCGACGGCATGGGCAAATGGGATTCCGGCTGGCTGATCGACGGGCGCATGCAGCCCCACCCCTATGGCGCGGCGACCCAGGGGGCCAACCGGCCGACCTCGACCATGGCGGAGTATGGGGCGCCGGCCGATAAGATCGGCAACCGCGATCTTTCGGACCCCGCTTCACGGCTCGCCGGGATGGACCGCGCGGGTATCGACGTGCAGATCATTTTTCCGACCACCCTATACGCCAACGCCACCACCGACCCGGGCTTCGAGGCGGCCTTGATGCGCGCTTACAACCGCTATATCGGCGGCCAGTGCCGGGCGGCGCCGGACCGCCTCAAATGGGCGGGACTGCTGCCTCTGCGCGATGTCGCCGCGGGCTGCGAAGCGGTCGCAGAGATGAAGGACCTCGGCGCCAGCGCCGCGGTGGTCTACGGCACGGCGGGCGATTACATGCTGTCCCATCCACCCTTCAAGCCGGTGTGGGACGAACTGGCGGCCAGCGGGTTGCCACTCTGCGTCCATATGGGGATGAGCTTCCCGCCGTTCGAGCGCCTGTGCCAGAGCCGGCTGGATGCCCATTCCATCGGCATGGGGCTGCCGGCGGTGCTCGGCTTCGTCGCCGTGGTGGGGCATGGCATGATGGACACCTATCCCGATCTCAAGGTGGCGTTCCTGGAATACGGCGCGGAATGGCTGTTCTACATGGCAGGCCGCATGGGCCATTACCTGCCGAGCTACCGGGCGGACACCACCATCACCCGGATTCCCAAGGATGGGCTTTCCGATTATCTGCATTCGGGCCGTTTCTTCGTGGCGCCGGAGGCCGAGGACCCGCTCCTTCCCCTGGAGATGGAACTGGTGGGCGACGATCACGTGCTGTTCGGATCCGACTTTCCCCATGGCGAGGGGCGGGAGAACGCCGCGGCGGAGATCCTGGCCCGCGGCGACATTTCCGACACGCAGCGCGCCAAGATGCTGTTCGATAACGCCGTCAAGCTGTTCGGCGAACCCTGACGGGGCCGGTGGCCCCCTCGGCCGGGGGCGGCGGAAGGCCCGTGCCTTACGCCTTGCCCTCGTGAACGCAGATCACGACCTTGTTGTTGTCCGACATCTGGAATTCGGAATAAGGGGTGCTGCGCGCCAGAAGCTCCCGCAGGGCTTCTCCCTCCGGACCCATCGCGACGATATCGGGGGCGAGCGAGGGATTGGCGCTTGCCTTTTCGGCGACGTCGGATTTGAACTTGTTGATATCCTCCACCTGGATGCCGATATGGTTGGGGCCGGGGCGCACGATGCCCTGGGCCGCGTAGTCCTCGATCGACCACTGCATCAGCACCAGGGTCATGCGCCCGTCGGTGATGTAGTAGTTGGGGTCGCCTTCCGCCTTGTTGGCGAGCGGCAGGCCGAGGACGTCGCAATAGAATTCGGCAAGCTTTTCCGGGTTCATGGTGCGCAGCGCATAGTGGGTGACGAAGCGGTCCTGGTTCCAGCCGTCCTCGCTCTCG
>JAOTVC010000250.1 GCA_029863585.1 Alphaproteobacteria bacterium
TCGCCCCGGTTCTCATCCCGGCGCTGGGAGAAATCGAAGATGTTGCCGTCTGGGTCGTGAGTCGTCATCCCGGCGAAGGGCCGATTGGAGGGGCGCTGCAGGGGCTTGCAGTCGGGGTACTTGCTGCCGAGCCTTTCCAGGAAAGCGTCGCGATCGTCGACTTCGACCCCGAAATGATCGAGGCCGCCGGGCCGCGCCGGGCGCCGGGGATTGATGTTGATGCCGACATAGCCGTCGCCGACGGTGGCGGCGGTGAAGTTCTTCTGAACCGACGGCGCCTTGAAGCCGAACATCGCCATGTAGAATTGCTGTGCCATCGCGTAGGCGTCGCTGACGATGGCGACATGGTTGATCTTGGTGCCCATATGCGTCTCCCGTGGCGGTGTTGTTATACCTTCATCATCTCAAGGCGCCGCCAATTCGCAAGGTCATTTTCCGCCATCCCCCAAACGACGCGGCCTAACCGGGTTTGCGGAACTCGAGGATCAGGTTGTTGGCGGGCACTTCGGTGGCGCCGGCCGGCAGGAGGCCGTTGGCGCCGGCGAGGGCGTCCAGGGCCGAGATCTCGCGCAGGCCCCAGGCGGGATCCCGGGCCCGGAGCTGGGCGTCGAAGGCGGCATTGCTCGGCGCCGTGGGGGCATCGTCGCGCAGAAACGGGCCGTAGAGAACCAGGCAGCCGCCGGAGGCCAAGTGCGCCGCCGCACCCGCGATGATGCCTTCGGTTGCCGGCCAGGGACTGATATGCACGACGTTGACGGCGATGATGGCGGTCAGCCCGCGGCCCAGGGGCGGGCCGGGCGGCTCAGGCCGCCACGGCGTGCGTGCGGCGTCGAGAATCGCGGGCGCGCGCAGGTTGGCCAGGCGCGTGTGGCGGCGCCAGGCCTCGATGCTGGGAATCCGCCCGGGATCGGCTTCCGTCGGCCACCAGGTGAGGCCGGGCAGGGCGGCGGCAAAGGCGGCGATGTGCTGGCCGGCGCCGCTGCCGATTTCAAGCACGTCGCCCGCCGCCGCAGACAGAAGGCCGCAAAGATGGGCGGTGATGATGGGCCCGTTGCGGTGAAACACCGGCGAGTGCGCGCGCGCGTCCCGGGAGGGGACGGGTTGAGCGGCTCCCGATGCCGACCGGTTCTGTGCCATGGACCCTGTTCCGATGCGCGGCTGGCTCGAGGCTGGATTGTGCCGGAAAGGCAGACGGAGGGAAACGGGGGTCTTGGGGGTCAGGCCGATTTCTTGGTGAGGATCTGGTTGGTGGATTTCACCAGTTCCGCGCCGAGGAAGGGGCGCTGGAGGAAGCCCGCGTCCTTGACCTCGCTGCCGGAGATCAGGTTCGCGACATCGCTGTGGACCGAAATGAACAGCGTCTTGAGTTCGGGGTTCTGGGCTTGCAGGCTGGCGGCGGTATCCAGCTCGACGCCGTTATCCGTGCCCTTGGCGACGATATCCGTCATCAACAGGCCGATCGACGCGAGACCCTCCGCATCGATTGTGATCAGCGCCTCGGCTTCATTTTCCACGGCGATGACTTCGTAGCCCGCATCTTCCAAGATAGCCGAGGTGGCTTCGCGAATTTCGGGATCCTCTTCGACCAGCAGGATCTTGGTGTCGGGCACGTTGTCGGGTTTGGCCCCGTTCGCGCCCTTGGCCGCGTGGCTGCCGGGCTGATTCCGGCGCCGGGCCGCGACCCGCTCCCGGGCGCGGCGGGCCATTTCCTCGAATTCCCGCTCGGTCTCGGATTGTTCGGCGGCGCGCTTGGCTTCCTCTTCTTGCAGGGCCTTCAGCGCCGTCTGCGCCCGTTCCAGGTTGTTCTCGGCTTCCTTGATATCCTTTTCGGTAACCTTGGCCTTCTTGAAGGCGCCGAACATGCCCTTCTTCTGGGTCGCCATCTCCTCCCGGATCCTGACCAGATCCTTCTCCGCCCGTTCCACCGCCTGTTCGGCAAGGATGAAACGCTGGGGCTGTTCCCGGTCGGCGGCAGGACGCTTTTGAAGCTGCGGCCTAGCGCCGCCGTCTTCGCGCGCATCATGGGCCGCCTGCAGCGAGCGGGAGATGACCTGCTGTGCTTCCTGGCGGGCGCGGAACTGTTCTTCCTTCACTTTGAGAAGCTCTTCGCGCGCCTCGTGAGCCTCCTTCATGGCCTGCATCTGGTCGTGGAGGATGCGCTGCAACTCCTCCCTGGCGCGGCTGACATCGCTGTCGCTGCTGCCGCCATCGCCTTTGATGGCCCGGTTCATGTCGCGCTGGGCGCGCATGCGCTCTTCCTGGACCCGCAGCAGTTCCTCGCGGACATGCTGGGCTTCCTTCTGGGCGTTCAACTGGTCCTGTTGGGCCCGCATCAATTCCTTCTGGGCAAGTCCGACTTCTGATAGGGCGCTCTTCAGGTCTTCGCGGGCGGTCTGGAGTTCGTTGCGCACCCGCTGCATGTCCCTGCGGACCTGATCGCTCTCGGAGTTATCGCCCGATGGCCCGCTGGCGGCCGGGCTGGAGCCGCGGGAGGTGCGTCGGCTGCTCTTGCGCCGCTCGTCCTTGAATTTCTGGAGCTCTTCGGTGGCCTTCCTGGACTCGGACTGGGCGGCGCTGAGCTGATGCTTGAGTTCCTCGAACTCCTTGCGGATGTCCTCCGCATCCTGCCGGGCGCGCTCGGATTCCGCCTTGGCGGCGTTGATTTCCTGGTCCGCCTTGCCGTCGGATTTCCCACCGGATTTCTCGCCGGCCTCCTGAGCCTTGCGCAGGCGCTCGGCCTCCTCCTTGGCCCGAGCCGCCTCTTGCTGGGCCGTGGCCAGCTCGGCCTGGGCCTTCGTCGCCTCGTCCTTGGCCCCGGAAAGCTCCGTCCGGGCATGATCCAGCTCGGCCTGGATTTTGCCGGCTTCGTCGCGGGCCTCGGACAGTTCCTTGTGGACCTGATCCTGGTTCTTGCCGGCGTCCTCCTGAATGCGCTTCAGCTCGGCGCGCAGCCGTTCCGCCTCCGCCTGGGCGGCGGCAACCTCTTCCTGGGTGGAACCCAGGGCCTTCTCTGCCTGGCTCGCCGCGGCGCGCTCGCGCTCGTGTTCCTCGCGGATGCGCTCGGCCTCTTGCCGGGCCTCGGCGGCCTCCTTGTGGGCGGCGGCCAGGCTGGCCTCGGTCTGGGCGGCGTGATCCTTGGCCTCGGCCAGCTGCTGTTGGTGGGCGTCGAGGGCGTCCTTGGCCTCGGCCAATTCCTTGCGGATCCGCTCGGCGTCCTCGCGGGCCTGGGTGGTTTCCGCCTCGGCGGCGGCGACTTGTTCCTGGGTCGAGCCCAAGGTGGCCTTGGTCTTGTCCGCGGCGGCGCGGGCCCGGTCGTGCTCGGCCCGGATGCGTTCCACTTCCTCGCGGGCGTGCTTGGCTTCCTTCTGGGCCGCGGCCAGTTCCGACTGGCTGCGGGCCGCTTGTTTCTGACTGGCCGCAAGGTCCTCGAGCGCCTGGCGGGCGATGTTCTTGGCCCCGGCGAGGTCTTCCTGTGTTTCGGAAAGCGCTTTTTCGGCTTCGGCAAGGATCTCGCGCACGCCCTCGGTTTCGGCCTCCTTGCTGGCGACCTCCTCCTGGATCGAGCCGCGGTCCTTGCGGACCTGTTCGGCCTCCGCCCGGCGCCGCGCTTCTTCCTCGCGGACCATCTCGAGCTCGTGCTGTGCCTGCTCGGCATCGCTGCGGACCTCAGCCAGCTCGCCGAGTGCCTTCTCGGCTTCCTCCTGGGCCTCGTTGGCCATGGCTTCGGCACCGGCGATGCGTTCCTGGGCCGCGGTCAGTTCCGCCTTGAGTTGCTCCGCCTCGTCCCGCGCTTGCGATGCCGCGGCCTGGGTCTGCTTGAGATCGGCGTGGATCTGCTTGAACTCGGTGCGGGCTTCGTCGGTCTCGCTCTGGGCCGCGGCGATTTGGTTCTGGGCGATGCCCAGTTGCTTGCGGGTCTGTTCGGCGTCTTCGCGTTGGGCAGCTTCGGCCTGCTGGGCCTCGGCCAATTCGTTCCGGATGGCCTCGGCCATGGACTGGGCTTCGGCGAGTTGGGCCCGGGTCTGTTCGGCGTCCGCGCGTGCCGCTTCGGCTTCCGCCTGGCGTTCCGCGATCCGTTGCTCGGCGGCGGTCAGCTCGACGCGGGCCTGCTCGGCCTCGGACCTGGTTTGCGCCAATTCGGCCCGGGTCTGCTCGGCTTCGGCGCGTGCCGCTTCGGCCTCCGCCTGACCGGCGGCGATCCGTTCCTGGGCGGCGGTCAGTTCGTCGCGCGCCGCCTCGGCCTCCTGGCGCTGGCGTGCCTCGGCTTCCTGGATC
>JAOTVC010000251.1 GCA_029863585.1 Alphaproteobacteria bacterium
CTTCCGGCGCACCGGCCCGCAGGGTGGCTGCCCTCGGCATCGGTCTGGTTCCCGGCCTAGTGGCGGCGAGCTGGATGAACTTCGAAAGATTCGGCTCGCTGAGCCCCATCACCTATGGACGCGACAGCCTGTCTAGCGCTTCCGATCTTTCCTCCCTCGCCGCCTACCAGGGAATCGCCCCGGTTGTGCTCCTCGGCCTGGTGGGAGTGGGCGCCTTCGGCTTCACCCGCGTGCGCGCCCAGTTCATCGGCTGGAAAGGGGTCGCACTTCTCGCGCTCGGGCTGGCAGCGGTTTTGGCCGTGCCGGCCACCCAGGGGTTCGTCCTGCGGATTCTTAAAGGCCTCTACGTCCTGCTGGTCGACCTGCAAAGCTACGATCATGTCGAGAGGCTTTCGGGCCATAGCCGCCGGGTCGAGGGCGGCTGGCTGGTTTTCTCCGGCGGCGTCAAGAAGGCGCTGTTCGAAAGCCTGCCCTATGCCGGGTTCCTGGCCCTGCCGCTGGCCGGAATCTTCCAAGGCCGACGGCGGGCGGAGATCACTCTGCTGGCGGTGATCCCGCTGGGCTGGTTCACCTTCTTCGCCCTCAACCAGTGGCATGGCGGGCAGTCCAACAACATGCGTTATTTCACGCCGATGCTGCCGTTCATCGCCATCCTGGCAGCCGATGCCTGGCACCGGTTGGGCATCGGCGACCGGCAGCGGCCACCGCTCGGCCGGCGGGGCCGCATCCTTCTCGCCACGCTGGCCGCGGCGGCCATCCTGGCCGGAATCAGCGGCCCCGACCATCTGGCTTTCGCCTTCCTGGTCGGCCTCGGCAAAGGGGTCTTCCTCGCCGGCCTGTGCATGGCGTTTGCCATCCTCGCCCTGCCCCGCGCCAGCTGGCTGCGGCCCGCCGCCCGGGGGCTGTTTTTGACCGGCCTACTGGTGGCGTTCATGAGCGCCTACCTGCACGACGTCAGGATCAGCCACATCAAACGGGCCTGGTACCTGGACCAAAGGGTCGGATGCGCACGGATCGAGGCCAACGCCCTGGTGGTGTCCCACCTGCCGAGGCTTTATTACTGTCATTTCCTGCGCCAGGGCGGCAGCCTCGCTGTCTATCACCTCAAGGGACGTTCACTCGGCCGCGACCTGATCGGCCGGGCGCTCGCCGCCAGTCGCCCGGTCTATACCGATCCCGACACGGCCCACAGGATGGAAGAGGACGGTATCGCCCAGCGCTACGACTTCCGCCCGGTCCCCGAGAGCGGCGGCACGCTGATCCGCATCGGCCCGAAGGCCGCCCGCTGATTCGCCGCTGTTGTGGGCGGCTCAGCTGGGCACCTGGCCGAGGGCGCGCTGGATCCGGTTCCCGACGCGGGCCATCCTCTCCTGAAAACGATCGTAGGAGGCGAAACCGAAGCCCGCCAGCGCCCACAGCAGCGATACCGCCCTGCGGGCGGAAAGAGGATCGGCCCGCCACGCGGCGGCGAGGCACCGGCGCGCGGCGCGGCGCCGGCCCGCTTGCAGCAGAATCGGACCCAGCACATAGCAATACTGCCCTTTCGCGGCCGCGTTCTCGCGGTGGAACGCCTTCATATACTTCTTGTAGATTCTCAAATGCCCGGTCAGGCGGGCCCGCGGGTTGTTGGTGATGCGCCCGGTCGCCGACACGGCATAGCGCACCAGGGGTTCGTTGAGGGCCGCGAACCGGGTCACGGCGGCCAGCCGGATCCACAGATCCCAGTCTTGGCAGGACGGCATTGCCGGGTCGAACGGTCCAGCCTGTTCGAGGCAACGCCGCGCCACAAGTACGGTCGAGGTCGTCCCCACTAAGTTGAGACCGAGCAAATCCAAGCGGATCGATCCATCCCTGGTGGCGGGGCGCACCCGCGTCAATCGGCCCGAGGCGTCGAAAAAACGGGCGGCGGTATAGCAAGCACCATATTCCGGTCCGGCTGCTTCGAGCGCCGCCACCTGACGCGTGATCTTGGCGGGCTCCCAGGCGTCATCACTGTCGAGGAAGGCGACAAACTCCCCGTTGGCCGCAGCGATGCCAGCGTTGCGCGCCGCGCTTCCCCCCCGGTTCTCGGCCAACCGGATGACCCGCAGCAGACGGGTTGTCCCCATGGCCTCGATGCGCGCCACGGTATCATCCGCGGAATCATCGTCGACGACGATGATTTCCAGATTGGGATAGGTCTGCGCATCGGCCGATGCGATCGATCGGGTCACGGCATCGGCCCGGTTGAAAGTGGGGATGACGACGGAGACGAGCGACGGTTCGGCAGTCATCGGCAATTGCATCCTCGTTCCGTTGCTCCTAGCCCAAGATCCCCAAGGGCGCCTCAAGGGCATCGCCACCAACACATGAAATCCGCAACCCACGCATCATAGCCGCCGACACCGGGCACCATGGCCATTGTTTAGTAAAAAGAAACCATTAACGGTGTCTTATCCGGCACCTCCCGGCCACCGCCGTTTCAAGTAGATCGCGCGGGGGCTCGAACGTTGACATGCACCCGCGCAAAGGATATGCGGGGCGCCTGACTTGGCGCGGGACCAAACTTTTGCCTGCTGCGATCACCATCACACTGACGCGTCACGATGAAAGTGACAGTCTTGTCCGGGGAACCCTGGAACGCCTTGGCGCGCTCAGGAATGTCCGTGCCACCGTCCTTTTTTTCGACCAGCAAAACTCCGCCGAACTCGCCGGCCTTTGCGATTCCCTCAGTGGGACCAACCTGAGGTTCGAGGTTCGGAGCATCGAAACCACGGCCCTTTCGCCAGCACGCAACTTGGCAATCCAGGCGTGCGAGACCGAACACCTTCTCTATATCGACGCCGATGCCCGGCCGCGGCCGGATTGGGCGCGCGCGCTTTCGGAAACGCTCAGTCGCCCAGGCGTGGCCATCGCTGGGTCCCGCATCCTGCCCGACTGGGAGGGACGGCCCCTGTTCCCCACGCGCTCGGCCATCGTGCGCGAACACTATTCCCTGCTCGACCTCGGCGAAGACACCATGGAGGTGGAGAAGGTATTCGGCGCCGGGTTCGGAATCGATTGCGCCAAGCTGGGGCCGGACGCCTATTTCGACACCGCGCTGGGACGCACCGCCGGCACGTTGCTGGGCGGCGAGGAAATCGATCTTTGCCGCCGTGCCCGTGGCGCGGGATATTCCGTGGTCTATTGCGGCGGCTCGGTCGTCGATCATTTCGTACCCGCCACTCGCACGACGTGGCGCTGGCTGATGCGGCGCTTCTACTATGCCGGGCGCAATCGTGCTCTCGGCAAAGGCCCGCCCCAGCCCGTGAACAGGCTTTCCTCGGCCAATCTCCTACCGTTGGTTCCGCTCCTGCCCGCCTACGCGTTCGGGTATCTGCGGGGCAATCTCGGATCCTAGGGGCGTCCGGGCGATGGCACAAAGAGGCGCGGCAGATGTTTCGGGTATCCGTCCCGACCTCAAGCGCCTGTCGGTACGGGGCGGCGCCATCTCCCTGGCGGCCCAGGGCGTCCTGTTCCTGCTGCAAATGATTTCCCTGATCGTGCTGGCGCGGCTGCTTGCTCCAGGAGATTTCGGGCTGCTCGCCATCGCCGCGTTTGTTACCGGGTTCCTCGCGGTGTTCGGCGACCTGGGCCTCGGCAACGCCATCATCCAGAGGCGCGACCTGAACGACGATCAGTTGTCGTCACTGTTCTGGATCAACCTGGCGGCCTGCTTCCTGTTGGCGGTCGCGGCGGCGGCACTGTCCCCCCTGGTGGCACGGTTGTTCGGCCAGACCGCATTGATGCCCATCATCCTGGCATTGGCGCTGACCTACCCCCTCGCGGGCGCGACGGTTCAGCACCGCGCCGTCTTGGCCCGCCGCATGCTCTACGGGCGGCTCAAAGCCATCGAGATCATCGCCGCCACCGGCGCCATTGCCACAGCCATCATTCTCGCCTGGAAGGGGTTCGGTTATTGGGCCCTGGTGGCGATGATGTTGACCCGCTCAACCATAGCGCTGGTCTTGCTTTGGTGGGCGTCGGCTTGGCGGCCGGCAGCCCCGCGCGTGGCGCCAGGGACGGGGAGCCTGTTGCGGTTCGGGTTGGAACTGACCGGCTTCAACACGCTCAACTACATCGCCCGAAACGCCGACGATGCGCTGATCGGTTGGGTCTGGGGTCCCGCCATTCTTGGGTTCTACAACCGCGCCTATGCGCTGCTGACGGCGCCATTGCAACATTTGAACCAACCTTTGAGTTCCGTAACGGTTGCTACGCTGAGCCGCCTGAACGACGAACCAGAAGCT
>JAOTVC010000068.1 GCA_029863585.1 Alphaproteobacteria bacterium
GAAGCCGGTTCAGGGTTTGATGACCCGGACCGGATCGCCCTTGAGGAAGGCATCGATATTCTCGATGACGTCGGGGCAATAACACTGGTAGTTCTCGAGCGCCGTATATCCCAAATGCGGCGTCGGCACGATGCCTGACAGGGTCCGATACGGGTGATCCGCGGGCAGCGGCTCGATATCGAAGACGTCGAGCCCGGCGCCGGCGATTCGGCCCGATTTGACCGCGTCGATCAATGCAGCTTCCTCGAGGATAGGCCCGCGCGAGGTGTTGATCATGTAGGCGCTCTTCTTCAAGTGCGAGAGCTCTCGGGCGCCGATCAGTCCGCGGCTCGAATCGGTGAGTGGCACGTGAATGGTGACGACATCCGACTGGGCCAACAGCGCTTCCAGGCTTTTGGCCAGGCGCGCGCCGTGCTCCGCACAACGCTCCTGCGTCAGGCTTCGGCTCCAGGCGACGATATCCATGTCGAAACCCTTGCCGATCTTGGCCACGGCGCTGCCCTGGCGCCCGAGCCCGATGATGCCGAGCGTCTTTCCCATCAGACCGACACCGAGTCCGATCTGCCAACCGCCGTCGCGGATCGACTGTACCTGTTCCGGGATGTTGCGCATGACGCAGAGGATCAGACCGAAAGTGAGCTCGGCCGTCGAGTTGCCCGATCCCCCCGTACCGCAGACGGTGATCCCTTGCGCCTCGGCCGCGGCGACATCGATGCTGCGGTTGCGCATACCCGCCGTGATCAAGAGCTTCAGGTTCGGAAGACGTTCCAGGACGTCTTTCGGGAACCTGCTGCGCTCGCGGATCACGAAGGCGATGTCGAAGGGTTCAAGCCTTTCGACGAGGGCGTCCTTGTCCTCAAGGTGGTCGTTATAGACGGTGACGTCGACCCGGTCTTCGATCCGCGACCAGTCGCCGATCGATTTCACGATGTTCTGGAAATCGTCGAGGATGGCAAGGCGCATGATACTTCCCCCTGCTGGAGCATGCCTGGACAGGATCCCCCCGGGCGGGCGGCCCCGCCCGCCTGGGGAACGCCGATGCGGCCGAGAGCTAGTCGTCCGAGATGTCGATCCAGTTGCCGTCGGGATCGGCCATCTGGAACTTGCCGAGCGCACTGCGGGCGAAATGTTCCTTGCGGATGTCCGCTTCCTTGCTGCCGCCGAGCGGACGCGCCGCGATGAAGGTATTCTTGTCGGCGAGGCGCTTCACTTCCTTCTTGAACGCTTTGAGGTCCGGCACGCGGATGCCGATATGGTCGGGACCCGGCCTCTTGATCGACATGCCGCCGAACTTTTCGATATCCCATTGCATCAGGGAGAGGATCACGCGGCCATCGGTGAGGTGGTAGCCTTCCTTGCCCTCGGGGGTGTTCATCAATTGCAGTTCGAACACGTCGGCATAGAATTCGGCGCAGGCTTCGGCATTGGGGGTGCGAATCGCAAAGCGCCGCAACTGGCATTCATTGCTGTCGCTCCACTCCTCTTCCTGCTGTTCCTCGTAGACGTCCTTGAGGTTATCACCCTTCTTTTCCGCCAGGTCGAACACGTTGCCGTCGGGATCGTGGCCGGAATAGGCCGCGAACGGCCGGTAGCTCGGCCGCTTGACGATATTGGTCTTGGGATGGGCGCGCTTCATGCGCTCCAACACCGTGTCGATGGAATCGACGATGATGCCGAAGTGATCGATGCCGCCCATGTACCCGTCCCGCCTGGGCAGGATGTTGAGCCCGACATAGCCATCGCCGACGACCGCCGAGGCCTCGGCGTCGTGGTGGGCGCGCTCGGAGATGCGGAACTTGAAATGGGAGCGATAGAACCGCTCCAGCATCGGATACTGGGGGCTGATCATCGCCATGTGGTTCAGTTGTGCGAACATCAAAGGCTCCTCCCGGATGTCGGTTACGAGTGGCCGCGGGCATCCGGTCTCGCCGGGTGCCCGGGGCGCGTTAGCTCTATTTCTTCTTCTTGCGTTTCTTCTTGGAACGGCAGTTCTTGGGATCGGAGAAGACCTTGCAGTCGACGGTACCTTTGCGCTGCATCACCACCTTGGCCTTGGCCACCAGATCCTTTGGCGCGTTGATCATCGCGACGACATTTTCCGTAACCTGTTTCCAGTCCTGGGGGAACAGGTCCAGGTGACGCTTCTTCATGTCGGCGACGAACTTGGCATCCTTCATGGTTGCCGAGAAGGCCGCGCGCAGTGCCGCCAGACGGTCCGACGGCAGACCCGGGGGCGCCAGGTAAGGCCGTCCCAAGGCGACGGTGCGGGAAAACAGGCGGAGGATTTCCCGCTGTTCGTCATTTTGGGCGAGGTCGACCATCAACGGCACGCCCTTGGGACCCATGGAAGGGTCGAGGCCGACCTGATAGAGGAAATAGGCCTTGCCCTCCTTGATCCAGGTGGGATGGGCGCGATCAAAGGAACCGTAGGAATACCCGTTTCGGGCATGCACCTCGCCGCGCTCCATCGCCAGATCGATGCTGCTGGCGGAGCGGTAACCGATGACGATCTTGAACTTCGTGCCGATCATGTTGTTGAGAATGGTCGGGTACAGGACTGTGCCGGATCCCGCCCCGGTGCCGCCGGCGATGATCTCCTTCTTCTTGACGTCGGCGACGGATTTGACGCCCGCGGTATGGAACGCCACAGCCATCAGGTTGGAAATCCCGGTGGAGCCCAGCCAGTTGAATTTGGCCGCGTCGTAACGGGCGCCCTTGCCGCTGACCACCTGGTGCTGAGGTATCGTGTTGCCGACCGAGGCGATGTAGGTGCCGTCCTTGGGCGCGCTGTTGTACATGAAGTTGGTGGCCTTCACGTGGCCCGCCCCGGGCATCGCCTTACTGATGATGGTCGGGTTGCCGGGAATATGGTTGCGCATGTGGTCGGCGATGGTGCGGGCGATGGCGACATAACTGCCGCCACCGGTCGAGACGATGATCGTGACCGTCTTTCCCTTGTAGAAATCGGATACCGCATCGGCGCGGACCGAATCCGCGGCCCCCAGCAGCGCCGCCAGCCCGGCGGCGGCGACGGCGATCGAACGTAGCATCATGATGGCCTCTCCCGTTGAAAGCTTCAGACCGAGCCGGCTTATCCCGGTTCTTCGGTCAGGTCGATATAGACCCCTTCGATATCGGTGATGTGATGATGGCCGAGGGGGCATTTCTTGAAAAGATTGAGCCGCGCCTGGCCTTCGGTGCCGTAGCCCATCGCCCGGGTCCGCATGAGCGGGTTCTGTCCCGTGAGATCGTCGATGTCTTCCTTGACCTTGTCGATGCTTTCCACCCGGAAACCGATGTGATCGGGGCCGAGGCGCTGGGGATCCATGTCGTCATAATCCGCCATGCGCCACTGCAGGATGGCCAGGGTCATGTTGCCGTCGGTCAGGTAGTAATTGGCGTCGTCAAACTTCTTGTTAAGCGGGGTGAGCTCGAACACCTCGGAATAGAACTCGGCGCAGCGCTCGGCATGCAGGGTCCGGAGCGCGAAATGGCTGAAGTGGCGTTCCGTCGTCTCCATCTCCTCGGCATAGACGTCCTTTTGGAACCCGATATCCTTCTGCGAGATATCGAAGATGTTGGCGTCTGGATCGTGTCCCGAATACGCGGCGAAGGGCCGGACCGGCGGACGCTTGATGGCGGTGAGGGAGGGATCGAACTTATGGAGGCGGTCGATCGCCTCGTCGATGTCTTCGACTTCCAGCCCGAAATGATCGAGGCCGGAGGCGCGCCCTTCGCGCCTCGGAATGATGTTCATGCCGACCCGGCCGTCGCTGACCACGGCGGCGCGGGCCGGGCGGTAGTTCTTGGCGCTGCGCAATCCGAACAGGGCTTCGTAAAAACGCGCGTTGATGGCGTATTGGTCTGAGGCGATGGCGATGTGATTGAGCTTTGCGAACATCTTCGAGATCCTAGCTGGAGGACGGCAGAGACCGGGACGACACTCCGAAGAAGGCGCGCCGTCCCTTGAACCAGATCTAGCGGCGGTCCTATCCGGTGACGTCGATCAGGATCCCGTCGACATCGGCCAGGTGATAGGAGCCGATGGAGGTACGGCGCAACATCTCGAGCCGCGCCTTCCCTTCCGGACCGGTGCCGACCGGCGAAGGCGCGATCAGCGGATTGTTGGCGGAAATCTCCTCCACATCGTTCTTGAAGGCGTCCATGTCTTCGACCTTGAAGCCGAGATAGTCGAGCCCGGGGCCGACGATGCCGGTGGCGGCATAGTCGTCGAGATCCCATTGCATGATCATCATGGTCATGCGGCCGTCGGTCACCCCGTGGCCGCCTTCGGGAACCGGCCCGTTGGTCGGCTTGAGGTCGAACATCTCGGTGTAGAACTGGGCCATCTCCTCGGCGTGCATGGTGCGCAGACCGAGATGGCTGATGGTGCGCGGCTGTTCCCAATTGTTATGGGAATAGACGTCCTTGATGTTTTCGCCGCCCGCTTCGGTCAGATCGAAGACGTTGCCGTCGGGATCGTGGGTGGAGTAATTGGCGAACGGGCGGGTGCTGGGCCGCTTGAGGACCTTGACGCCGCGGGACTTGAGCTTTTCGATGGTCCCTTCCAGGTCATCGACCTGGATGCCGTAATGATCGAAGCGCCCGGGGCGTCCGGCGCGCCGGGGATTGATGTTCATGCCGACATAGCCGTCGCCGATGCTGACCGCCCGCGTCGGACGCGCCTTGGGTGAATTCTTCATGCCGAAGTAGGATTCGTAGAATTTCGATTCGATTGCATAATTGGCGCTCATGATCGCGACGTGATTGATTTTCGAAGCCATCGCTTCCTCCCATCTGTGAAACTGGTCAAGGCCGGCGCCTCTGATGCGCGGCGGCCCAATCGGCCTCCATAAGCATTTTATACAGGAAGGCGCGATCGGTGCCCACCTAATGCTCGGAACATACTATATTGCTGGACCGGGCCGCTGTCGGCCCACCCCATCTTGATCCCTAACCGCGCTTGGGATCCTTGGTGATGACTCCGCCCTCGTCGACATAGCGCTCGCCGGAGGTGATCTCGTAGCGCTGGTCGGAAACGTCGGTGCGGCCGCTGGACTTGGCACCCGGTCCGAAGGCGCCGACCTGCAGCAGTTCCAACTCCTCGTCGCTGCTGCTTTCGAACCAGTAGCGGGTATAGGCCGGCGTGATGAGGCCCTCGTGCGGGCCGAATTCGCCCAACAGTTCGTCGTCGACCCCATAGAACTTCACCCGCCCCTTCAGCACCATCCAGAAGCTGTCGGCATCGGTGTGGTAATGCAGGTTGTTCTCGCCGCCCTCCTTGACGATCTGGACGACGCCGCGGACATTGCCGCCGCGCCCCAGTTCGATGCGGGCCTTGCCGCTCTTGATGCCTTCGGGCTTCTTGTAGCGGTAGACCTTGATGCCTTTCTCGGCTTCGACGATTCGTTCTTCCAGTTCCGGGGTGAGATCATAAGCGTTTGCCATCAAGTTTCCTCCTTGTGTTCTTGTGTTCTGGATCCGTGATCAGTTGCAGGCAACGGCGCTTGCCGTAGACCCGGAACCCTTATAGGACACCTTGCATTTCATCCCCACCTTGAGGTTCTTGCGTTTGGTTTTCTTCCCCTTGATGGAAACCTTGGTCCGACTGCCCGAGATTCTCACCATCTCGGTCTTGCCCTTGACCACGAAGTAGAGCTGCCGGCCGCCGCTCTTGATCTCCGTCAGGGCCGTGTCGATGGTGACGGCCGGCGTCTTCTTGACGGTCACTTCAAGGCGGTCGGTGCGTTTCGTTGCGTCCTGGGCGGCGGCAACCACGTCCTTGGGCATGGAGTAGATCTTTGTGATCAGCGCCTCGATCTCCTTGCCGGACA
Source organism: Alphaproteobacteria bacterium (assembly GCA_029863585.1). GTDB lineage: Bacteria > Pseudomonadota > Alphaproteobacteria > SMXQ01 > SMXQ01 > SMXQ01. The sequence goes on from JAOTVC010000068.1 coordinate 5,835, forward strand.
TCGAGTTGATTTCAAGCCGGATCTTCTTGGCATCGGCCTGCAGGTCCTTGTCCTGCATGGATTTGTCGAAAGCCGCCTGGAGGGCTTTCAGGCGATCCGCCGGGACCTTGGGCGGCGCCAGGAAAGGCCGGCCCATGGCCTGGGGCGACAGCACCAACTCCAGGACCTCGCGCTGGGACTGTTCGGAGGCGAATTCCGTCACCAGGGGCACATCCGGCAGCTTGGGATGCTTGCGCAGGGAAACCTGGGTCAGAAGCGTGATCTTCTTGTCGCGCAGCCAGTCGGCGCGGGTCGAGGTGATGGCCGACCAGGACCAGCCGCAGCGGCCCTGGACCTCGCCCCGCTCCATCGCGAGGTTGATGGCCGTACCGGACGAATAGCCGGTGATCAGCTTGAACTTGGTGCCGAACAGGTTGTTGAAGACCTTGGGAAAGATGTCCGTATCGGACCCGGCGGCGAGGCCGCCAACGATCAAGGGCTGGGTGAAGACATCCTTGAAGGTCTTGACCGGCTGGGTGTGCCAGGCGACGCAGAAGCCGATCGAGGCGTTCATGGATCCGATCCATCCGAACTTGGTGGGATCGTACTTCACGTTCTTGGGGCTGAAGATCGGCAGGGTCGAAACCGCGCCGCGGTGGATCAGGGCGATGACCGTGCCGTCCTTGGGGGCCTTGTGATAGATCCAGTTGGCGGCCACCAGGCCCGCGGCACCCTGACGGTGCTGGCGGATGAAGTTGGGATTGCCGGGAATGTATTTCCCCATGTGCTTCATCAGCGTGTTGGCGAAGGTGGCATAGCCGCCACCGGGGCCGGCGCTGAGGATGACCTTGATGGTCTTGCCCTTGTAGAATTCCGCGACGCTTTGGGCGGAAGCCTGATTCACGCAGCCCGCCATCGCGATACCGAGGCCGGCCAAAGCAGGGATCGTCAAACGTGTGGCGTGCCGCATTCGTTGTCCTCCCCTCGGAATGCTATTCCTTTTGGTTTTTCAAAACCCTACACCCTGGACGGCAGCCCGGCAATGCCAGGCAAGGCGTTGGCGGGCCTCCCATCGGACGATCCCCCATGTTGATCCGCCCGGCCAAAAGGCTATGCTCGGAAATCGTCCCGGGACCGCCGATCCGGCTTCCCTGTAATCCCGAAAGGCAGAGCCCGAATTGTCCAGCGATCGCGCCAGCGGAAGTTTCCTGATCACCTCCTTCAAGAGCAACACCTACGGCTGGCTGGTCGTCTTCGTGATGTTCCTGGCGCTTTCCATGGTGTCTGTCGCGCGGGCTTCGATCAGCCTCGCCATGCCGAGCCTGGAAGCCGAGTTCGGCTGGCAGAAGAGCTTCATCACCGCGGTGGTCTCCTGGTCATTGCTCGCGATGGCATTCACGAGTCCCCTCGTCGGCAACCTGCTCGATCGGTTCGGCGCGCGTAATATTCTGATGGTGGGCTTGTTGACCATCGCGGCGGCACTGAGCCTCACATCCAGGATCGATTCGGTGTGGCAGATCCTGCTGGTCTATTCGCTGCTGGGCGGGATCGGCTTCGGCATCGTGTCCAAGAATGTGGCGGGCGCAACCATCTCCCGCCATTTCCATCAAGACCGGGGCCTCGCGGTGGGCTTCGCCAACGCGGGATCCACCGCCGGGCATATCGCCATCTTGCCGATCATGGCCATGATCCTGACGGCGTTCGGGTGGCGCTGGGGCTATCTGTTCCTGGCGGCGGTTTGCATCCTTCTGCTGCCGGTGGTTTGGTTCCTGATCAAGCCCGGCGCCGATGTGGTGGCCGCGCCGCGCCGCGGCACCGAACGGGCCGGGCGCGAAGCCATGATCGAAGACGAAGTGCCCGATACCCTCGCCGGCCGGCTCATGCGTCTGTTCCGCAACCGCACTTTCCTTGCACTGCTGGGCAGCTACACCATCTGCGGCTTTACCGCCACGGGCATGATCGATACCCACTTCCTGCCCTATGCCGTCTCTTGCGGCATCCCCCTGGTGGCCAGCGCCACCGCCTACGGCGTGCTGGCCGGGTTCAACATGGGTGGCATGGCGTTGGCGGGGTATTTGTCCGACCGCGTCAACCGGCCGCGGCTCCTCGCCGTGATCTACATCATGCGCGGGCTATCCTACGTTATCTTGCTGCTCGTCCCGGTCTACGACCTCAACCTGATCTGGGTGTTCGCCGTGGTGTTCGGCATCTTCGACTATTCCACCATTCCCGTGACCACCTCCCTGGTCGCCACCCATATCGGGCTCAGGACCATCGGGTTGTCGCTTGGGGTTTTGGCCATGTTCCATGCCGCGGGCGGCGCCGCCGGAGCGTTCATGGGCGGCGTCCTGTATGATGCGTTTCAGAAATATGATTTTGTCTGGATCGCGGCGATTTCGGTCGCCATGATCGCCGGTGTGCTGGCGCTGACAATCCGGGAAATCCGTCCGACACCGGACCAATCCTTGCCTGCCCCCGCCGCCGCATGAGGGACGCGCCATGGCCACGACCTACCGCCTGACCCTGACCTGTAGCGACCGCAGCGGCCTGGTCGCGGTCGTCACCGGGCTGCTGTTCGATCTAGGCGGCAATTTGGGCGATACCACCTTTGCCGTATACGGCACCGAGGCCGAGTTCGCCGCCCTGGTCGACATGCCCGAGGGCCTCTCCGCGGACGATATCAGGGGCGAACTCCAGGGGCTCGGTTTGCCGCCCGGCGCCCGGATCGACGTCGCGCCGTTCGAACGCTCGGCGGCACCCGGACCCATGGGCCGCGTGACCCACGTCATTACCCTGTCGGGCGGCGATCAGCCCGGTCTGATTGCCCGTCTCGCCGAAGTCTTCGGCCAGTTCGGGGCCAACATCGTTCATCTTGAAGCGGGGCCCGACCGAGGACCCGGGCCGCGGGGCCAATACGCGACGCGATTTTCGGTCGCGCTGAATGCGGAAACAGCGGCGACATGTCTCGCCACGGTCGCCAATACGGCCGAGAGCCTGCACCTTGATTGCAACTGGAAAACCGTTAACTCATAACATTTAGAATGATTTTCAACTCGTTCTTTTTAAAAATATTTTTCACTTATGGGCTCGCGGAACCGGCATGAACGCGGTGTTTTTCCTGATCGTCCTTGCCGCCTTCGGCGTCACTGCCGTGCGCCAGGTGATGTGGACCGGACCTGCCACCGGTGCCACGGGCACCGCCGCGCTGTCCCCAATGGCGGCCCTGGGCCAAGGGATGATCGACCAGGCCGGCGCCTCGGTGACCCTCGCCATCGGTCTCATCGGCGTGATGGCGCTGTTCTTGGGTCTGATGAAGGTGGCCGAGGGCGGCGGCCTTCTGGTGATCATCGCCCGCACGATTCGCCCCCTGATGACCCGCCTGTTCCCCGACGTTCCAGGCGATCACCCGGCGATGGGGGCGATGATCATGAACTTCTCGGCCAATGTGCTGGGCCTCGGCAATGCCGCCACGCCCTTCGGCATCCGCGCGATGCAGGAGCTCGACAGCCTCAATCCGGCCAAAGGCACGGCGAGCAACGCCATGGTGCTGTTCCTGGCGATCAACACGTCCTCCATCACCATCCTGCCCACCGGGGTTATCGCGCTCAGGGCGGCGGCGGGATCGGCGGACCCCGCGGCCATCGTTCCCACCACCCTGTTCGCCACCATCTGCTCGACCACCGTCGCGATCATCGCTGCCAAATTTTACCAACGCCTGTCGCCCATTCCGGAGATACCGGCCGACCTGACCGAGGCCACCGTGGCCGAAGCCACGCCCACGGGCGATGGCGATCCCTCCGCCGCCGCTGTTCCTGACGGGAGCGGACTTGGGGAAGGCTGGCAGGAGGCAGAGAGCGGGGCCTATCCCACCTGGGTCTCGGTCTGTGTCCTCGGCTTCATCGTCGCGCTGATCCCGATCACGGTGCTCTGGGGCCGGACCATATCGCCCTGGATCATTCCGGGGCTGATGGTGGCGCTTCTGAGCTTCGGCTACGCCCGCGGCGTGCGGGTCTACGAATCCTTCGTCGACGGCGCGCGCGACGGCTTCAACGTCGCCGTGCGCATCATCCCTTACCTGGTGGCGATTCTGGTCGCCGTCGCCATGCTGCGCGCGTCCGGCGCGCTCGAGATGTTCGTGAACCTCTTGGGCCCGGTCACCGGCAAGGTGGGCCTTCCGGCCGAGGCGCTCCCCATGGCGTTGTTGCGGCCGCTGTCCGGCTCGGGCGCTTATGGAATCCTCGCTTCGATCATCAACGATCCGGCGGTGGGGCCGGATTCGTATGCGGGCTTTTTAGTTTCCACCCTGCAGGGATCGACGGAAACCACCTTCTACGTGCTGGCGGTCTATTTCGGCGCGGTGCAGGTCCGGCGCATCCGCCACGGTCTCGCCGCCGGCCTCACCGCCGACGCCGCGGGCATCGCCGCCGCCGTCGTCATCTGCCTTCTGCTGTTCGCGCCCTAAACAATTCGTCACAGGCGCGGGCCGCGCCGGGTGGCCTGCGCGTCAGGTATGTCAGACAAAATAACAAGAGAGGAAGCGATGACGATCAAGACGGGCCTGCCGTTACCGAAGCTCGAACTCCCGCTCGTCGGTGGCGGAGAAAACTCCCGCTCGTCGGTGGCGGAGAAAGAGACATTTCCCAACCGCCGCCGGGCGGCTTTCTGGTTCTCGTCTTTTACCGCGGCCTGCATTGCCGGAGCTGCAACCCCTATCTCAACATTTATCAGTCGCTGCCGCCCCGCTTCCATGAGCTCGATGCCGAGGTCATCGCCGTGAGCGCCCGACGACCAGGCGCGGGCTGAGGAAAGCGCCAGTTCCTGGGGGTTGACCGAGCTCAAAATTGCCTACGGATTTCCCCTGGCATCGGCCGATGAATGGGGGCTCTACGTCACTGAATGAGTTGTCCCCCAGCCGCCGCTGTTCACCGAGCCGGCGCTATTCATCGTCTGGCCCGACGGCAGGCCGGATCACGGCATCGTCGCCACCGCGCAAAGGCTGCGTCCAGACCCCAAAGAAGTGCTTGCACATGTCGCCGACCGCATGGCCGAAAAGGCGGCTTGATTTCACGGGACGACCGCGACGGCAAGAGGGGCCCCGATGGAAAGCGTCGCTTGGCCGGAAGGGGCATTCCTTCTATTCTGGCCGCCACCCGGATGCACGCCCGCTTCCCAGGCGGCCAATCCACAATCATGAAATCCGGGACTAGGGAGGAGTTGAACCATGGCCACTGACCCCAATCCCCGTACCGTCAACGCCGCCAATATGCGTGCCCGCTTCATCATGGAAATGGCGGCGGCCATGGTCGCCGACGAAAATCAGGTTTACCGCGAGCCGGAACTTTACATCGGCACCGACGGGGATGCCGGGGAGCCCGTCAGTTTGAGCGCGTCGAGCACACTGGATGGGGTTGGCCGCGTCATCAGCGGCGAGATCGACCTGTGTTTTCTCAACCCGTCATCGGCATTGACCGTGGCCTGCCGGGGCAAGGGCACCCATTTTACCGAGCCCCTGCCGCTGCGGGCGGTGACGGTGCTGCCGTCGCGCGATCAATGCATGTTCGCGGTTCACGGCTCCACGGGCCTCACCCATGTGGAGGATATCGAGCGGCAAAAATATCCGCTCAAGATCGGCATGCGCGGCCGCGCGGAGCACTGGCTCAACATCATGCTGGAAGACATCTTCAAGGCCTGCGGGTTCTCGGTCGAGGAACTGCAGTCCTGGGGCGGCGAGGTGCGCCGGGCCGGCCACATCCCGCGGCCCGATACCCAGAAATTCAAGGATCTGGTTGCCGGAAAGCTGACCGGCGTGTTCGATGAAGGCGTGCACGGCTGGGCGGATTTTGCGACGCCTGCGGGCTTGACGGTTCTCAGGTTCGAGGACGAGACCCTCGCCAAACTGGAGGATATGGGCTACCGCCGCGATCTCTTGGAAAAATCGCTCTATCCCAGTCTGCCCGACGACATCCCGACGTTGGACTTCAGCGGGTGGCCGGTGTTCGTGCGCGAAGACGCCGATGACGATACCGTGCGGCGCATCTGTGCGGGCCTTGAGGCACGCAAGGACATGATCCCTTGGGAAGGCTCCGGGCCGCTGCCTTTGGACCGGATGTGCACCAATACGCCCGAGGCGCCCCTCGACGTGCCGCTGCATCCGGCCGCCGAGAAGTTCTGGGCCGGTTGCGGCTACCTCTGAGGGCGCCTAGCCTCCGGCCCGAATGGTTCGCGGGCTGATTACTTGCAATCGACCAGGATCGCTTCCGTCCCCGGCCCGCGGTAGGTCACCTCGCAGGCCATGCCGGACTTAAGACTGCCGCGCTTGCTGGCCTTGCCGGCGATCTTCACGGTGGTGCGCGAGCCGCTGATCTTGGTCTTGTCGTCTTCACCCTTGGCGGTCTTGAACTGGATCTCGCGGCCGCCGCGCTTGGTCGCCGTGAGCTTGACGGAGACCTTCATCGCTGACGGTTTCGATTTCTGCAGGTCCTTCAGCATCGCGATGATGGCGGGCGGTTGCTTGAGACCCGCGCTGATTTCTTCGCCCACCTTGGCGCCGACCAGGGGGGTGATATCCCAGCGCAGTTTCTTGGCATCGGCGCGCAACTGCGGGTCGTCGAAGGCCTTGCCATAGGCTTCGCGCAGGGCGGCAAGCCGATCCTTCGGGATGTTGGGCGGTCCCGCGGTGACGCGGAACATCTCCGCCTGGGAGCCGACCAGCTTGATCACCGCTTTCTGCTCCGGCGTCTTGGCGATGTCGTCGCCGAAGGCCATGTCGGGATAACGGGTGTCGCGCGCGCCGCCGACCTGAAGCACGTAGCGGCCCTTGCCGGCGCGGACGAAATCGCCTTGACCGCTCATCGATCCCATCTTGCCCACGACCTCGCCGCGCATCATCGCCATATCGTCGTCACCGCCGCTGTATCCCGGCAGCAGCTTGAACTTGAAATCGAAGACGTTGGCCAACAGGCGCAGCTCGGTATAGGCGGCGCTGCCGACGCCCGAAACCGCCATGGGGATCGGCGCCTTGGCTTTCTGGAAATCGAGGAACGTCTTGTAGGGCGTCAGGGTGGAGACGACGATGGTGCGCTTGGCCGAAGCCGCCTTGCCGATCCATGACATCTTGGAGAGGTCGTAGCGCGCCGCCTTGAGCTTCAGGATCTGGGAGTAGATCACGCCGGTATTGAAGGTGCCGATGGTCTGCCCATTGGGCCTCGCCGCGTAGATCAGGTTGGTGCCGATGATGTGGCCTGCCCCGGGCCGGTTGATGACGGCGAACGTGGACCCGGGCAAATATTTCTCCATGTAGCGCGCGGTGAGACGTCCATAACCGTCATAGCCGCCGCCGGCCGCCGTCGCGACGATGTATTTGATGGTCTTGCCCTTGAAAAGGTCACTGGCCGTGGCCGGATCGGAGGTGAGGACCGCCGCACCGAGCCCGCCCACGACGGCGGCGATGATCTTTGATGTGACTGTCATGAGTTACTCCCCAACCTGAGATTTCCGGGGTCATTCATTCCTGCGCAAAGGCGCGCCATTTTCGCTGCGGAGTGTTCCACAAGCCCCGGAACGAGTCCAGCACAGGCGGGACAATGAGAGGCCCGTCTGCCGTATATGTTCCGGGCGGAGGCCGGGGCCGATCAAGCGGCCGGGAATGCGGCGCGGCGCAGGCCCGCGCCATCCGCCCCGCCCCGGCAATATGTGTTGACGAAGGCACGGTCCTGTCCCGATAAAGGAATATCAAGAACATACCTATACGGGAGGATGACCATGATTCCGCTTCGCGCCTTCGCGTCCCTCGCCGCCCTTGCCCTCCTCTTTGCCGCCGGTGCCGGCGGTCCCTCCGTCAACGCCCAGTCCCTGGAACGGTTCTACAAGAACAAGCGGATGCAGATCGTCATCCGCACCGGCCCCGGTACCGGCTACGATCTTTACGGCCGCCTGGTCGCGCGCCACTTCACCCGCCACATGCCAGGGCCCGCGGGCCGCATGACGGCGCTCAACAAGGATGGCGGCGGGGGGCTGATCGCCACCAACTATGTCGGCACGGTCGCGCCCCAGGACGGCACCGTCATCACCATGGTGGGCGGCGGGCTGTTCTTCTATCAGGCGCTCAAGCTCGGCAACAAGCTGCAGGTCGACCTGCGCAAGTTTCACTGGCTGGGCAATGTCAATTCGTCCAACCAGATCCTGATGACCTGGCACAAGTCGCCGACCAGGACGCTGGCCGATGCCAAGACGCGCGAAACCTTGATCGGCGCCACCGGTGCCGGCTCGATCTCGTTGCAGCTTCCGGCGGTCTACAACAACACGCTGGGGACCAAGTTCAAGATCGTCTTCGGCTATCAGAGCGGTGAGATCGACCTCGCCATGGAGCGCGGCGAGACCGAGGGCCGGGGCACCATGCCGTGGAACAGCCTGAAATCGTCCAACCCGCAATACGTGAAGGAGAAGAAGGTCAACATCCTGATCCAGGTGGGCATGAAGAAAGAGGCGGATCTGCCCGACGTGCCGCTGCTCCGCGAGCAGAAGGTCAGCCCGGAAAAGAAGGCGGTCCTCGAATTCATTTCCAAGAACATCGCCTTGGGCTGGCCGTTTGCCGCGGCATCCAAGGTTCCCGCCGACCGTGCCAAGGCGCTGCGCGCCGCCTTTGGCGCGACCATGAAGGACCCGGCCTTCATCGCCGAGGCCAATCGTCTCAAGGTCGAGGTCAATCCGACCTCCGGCGAGACCCTGGCAGGCTATGTTTCCGACCTCCTCAACGCGCCGCAACCGGTCCTCGACGACGTCCGCGCGGCGATCAAGCCGAAGGATGCCGAACGCCGAAAGGGCGGCAGGAAAAGCAAGAAGAAGAAATAAGGGACGGGCCGGCATGCTTCACATGGAAGCCGGCGATCGCGCCGGAAGCATCTTGCCCTGAGCGGAGCGAATCGATGAACGACGTCGAACGGGAAGTTCGCAGGCACTACGATTCGCAGGGCTGGGTGGAGGACGAGACCGGCAAGACCGGCGAGGATCATGATTTTCGCCCGTTCCAGGACTGCAGCCGCGCCTATTACGAAGCCGCGGACGAAAAATTGATCGCCCGCTTCCGGGGTCAGGACGGCGTCCTGCTGATCGCCGGCTGCGGCGATGCGCCGCAAAGCCATGTCAAGATCGCCGGGCAATTCCAGCGATTCATTTGCCTCGATATCTCCGTCCGCGCCCTTGCGGTCAGCGCCAGGAAACTCGGCGCCCGGGGGGAATTCGTCAACGGCTCGCTGCTCGACATTCCCTTGGGATCCGACCGGGTCGACGCGATCCTCTGCACCCACGTGCTTTATCACATCGACAGGGACCGCCAGGCCCGTGCGGTTGAGGAGATGATCCGGGTCCTCAGGCCGGGCGGTCGGGCGGTGATCGTCTACACCAACCCGCGCGCGCCGCTCAACCTGGTCCAGCGGGCCCTGAAGGCGGTCGGCCTCAACCGGCTGCTCGGCAAGGACATCCTGTATTTCTACGGCCACCCGCTTTCCTGGTGGCGGCGGTTCGGCGGCGACTGCGATCTCGCGTTCGAACCGGCGCTGGCGATGACCGTCAATCAACAGCGCGCCCTGGTTCCGGACAATCGATTGGGCCGCGCCTTGTTCAACTGGGCTGCCCGCTTCGAAGACCGCCACCCCGGCATCGCCCTGCGGCTCTGGAGTTACCCCACCGTCATCCTACGCAAGCCCAGCGCCTAGCCGCAGGCCCCTTTCCCGCGCGCGTCGCGGGCGCTAAGTTGGGGGCAGCTCAACGAAAACCGGTTCAAGGGAGGGTCCCATGGCATTCACAAGTTGGCGCGGGTTGGTCGGGATGATCAACCCGACCATGCGTCCCGGCATGACGGAAGAGGTCATCCGCCTGCTGCCCGAAGGCATCGGCGTGATCCCGCTGTTCCTCAACATCACCCGGGGCACGACGGAAGAATTCAAGACCATGATGGCCGCCTACGAGGCGGAAATCGAGCGCCTGATTCCCCAGGAATGCGATCTGATCCATCCCAACGGCGCGCCGCCCTTCATGGTTCACGGATACGAGGGCGAGGCCAAGATCGTCCGCGCCTGGCGGCGCAAGTACAAGGTGCCGATCTTCACCGCCGGCCAGAACCACGTCGCGGCCATGAAGGCGCTCAAGATCAAGAACTTCGTCGGTGCCACCTATTTCTCCGGCAACATCAACAAGACCTTCGCCGCCTATTTCAAGGACGCGGGCTTCAAGGTCAAGGCGATGGCCGGGATCGACGTGCCCTTCAACAAGGTCCAAGAACTGTCGGGCGAGCAAATCTACGAACACATCAAGAAGAACTTCCTCGCCCAGAAGGGCGCCGACGCGATCTACATGCTGGGATCGGGCTGGCGGTCGCTCAATATCATCCACCTGCTGGAGCAGGATCTGTCGGTCCCGGTCGTCCATCCGGTGACGGCCCGGGTGTGGGAGTTCCAGAAGCGGCTCAAGGTGCATGAACCTCGGGACGGTTACGGCGTGCTGCTCTCCGAACTGCCCTGAGCGGTGGCTAGGCGGCCCTCTTCCCGATGGATGAGGGCGGCGAATACCAGCACGCCCGCCCCGCAGGCGGCGAACAGGAGCGCGCCGCCCTGCCAGCCCCCGGTCAGTCCGACCAGGGCCGCCACCAGCGGCGGGCCCGACAGCAGGCCGAGATGCGATCCCTGGACGATCAGCCCGTTGGTGGTGGCGATCTGCCCCGGCCCCGGCGCGAACCACGGCGCCGCGCCGAGCAGGGCGGCGGGAACGACGCCGCAAACGAAGGAATAGACGAGGCACGCGGCGAACCGCGCGCCATCGGGCAAGAGATCGAGATAGATCAACGGCCCTGCCACGACGATCATGGTCCCGGCCGCGGCCACCAGGATGCCGCGGGGCACCGATTTATGGCTGAGCCAGCCGCCCAGAATATTGCCCGGCAGGTTGATGGTCACCGCCGCGACGGTCAGCAGCGCGGCGTAGCGCACCGGCAGGCCGCGCTGTTCGACGATGAAGGTCGGCAGCCACACCATCAGGGCAATCCACGGCAGGGCATAGAAGGCAAAGCAAAGCGAGAGCAGCCAGGGGCCCCGGGCGCGCACCGTAATCAAGAGATTTCGCCAGGGACGCTCGGGGGCGGCGGTCGCCCTCACCCGATGCCAGCCATGGAAGGCATAGGCCATGACGGCCGCCCAGATCACGGTGAGGGCCGCCGTCACCGCCCACGATCCGCGCCACCCGATTGTTGATTGCAGGAATGGCGCCGCCACCAGCATGGCCCCCATGCCGGTCGGCATGAAGGCACCCCACAAGCCCACGGCCAGGCGGCGGTCTTTCGGTGCTGCGGCCTGGGCGATGATGGATGGCGCGGCGACCACGGCGATGATGTAGCCAAGCCCTTCCACAAGGCGGGTCGCCAGCATCATGGTGCCGCTCGCGGCAAGTGCCCCCGCGGCCGAACCCGCCGCCAGCAGCAGCAGACCGCCGACGGCGATGCGCCGGTGGCCCACCCGGTCCGACAGCAAGCCCGCGGCCATGGCGAACAGCAGGGCGGTCGCGGAAAAGATCGATACCACCCAGCCCGCGGTCACCAGATCGAGGACGAATTCGGCGCGGATCGCGGGCAGCGCCGCCGGCACCTTGCCGACATGGGCGGCACCGACGACACCGGCCCCGAAGGCGGCGATCACCACCGCCCAATTGGTGGGCGCCGACGGCAGCGGGAGTTGGGGCGTGGTCTGGGGCGTGGCGGGCTTATTTGGCAGGCGCCGGCTCCGGCTGGCCGTCGGCGGTGAGCGGCGAGCGGTCGGCATAGCCGATCTTCGCCTTCATCCGCCCGCGCTCGGCGAAGGTCGCGGGATCGCCCTTGATCCCGTGGCCTTCCAGCATGCGGTTCATGAAATTGAACATGGCGCAAACCGTGACGGCATCGTGCAGTGCGCGTTCGCTCCACCCGGCGGCGAAAACCGCGTCGGCATCGGCCTGAACCATCTTCGACGGCGTCAATGTCAGCTTGCGCACGTATTTGAGAACAGGCTTCATCTTTTCGTCCACATCGGAGCTGTCGACATCGTCCATCAGCTTCGCGAATCCGTCCTCGGGGAAGCCCAGCGCGATGGCCACCTCGGAATGAACCCCATGGCAATACTGACAGGCGTTGACGCCGGAAACGTACCCGGCGATCAATTCGCGCTCCGCCAAGGTGAAGGGGCTGTCTTCGCGCATCAATTTTTCCGACAGGTCGTGCCAGCCGTGGTAGCGCTCCTCGGCCAGGGCGAAGACGGTCCGCACATTGGCGTCACCGGGCATGGAGGGAAAGAAAGGCATGGCAGCGACCTCTGGATCAGACGTTCATGCGCACCATCATG
>JAOTVC010000067.1 GCA_029863585.1 Alphaproteobacteria bacterium
CATCGTCGATGACGATATCGACATCACCAGCACCGCGGAGGTGATGTGGGCGCTGGCGACCCGCTGGGACCCCAAGACCCAGACCGACATCATCGACGATTGCCGGTCGGGCAATATCGATCCGCGCGTCCCGCCGGAAAAGCGCCGGGCCCGAAACCTGACCGGCAGCCGGATCATCATCTACGCCGTCCGGCCGTACCACTGGAAGGACGAATTCCCGGCGGTGAACATGGTCGATCGGGACTACGCCGAAGAGGTGCGCCGCAAATGGGCTGATCAGCTTCCGTTCCTGAACGCGGGCGGGTGAGGGCACAGGGAAAGGGCGGGCACCCGGTGATGCCCGCCCCGATGGCGAAAGGGTTCAGCTCGCCTTCTTCTTTTTCTTCTTCTTGCGCTTCTTCGGCTTGCCGAAAATCTTCTTGGCCGCGTCGATCGTGTGCTTGGGCGAATTGACGATCTTGGCGACCAGATTCTGCAGATCGCCCCCCCGGACCGGGCTGATCACCAGGCCCTGCTTGTTTGCATCGGCCAGGAACTTGGGATCCTTGACCATGGCGTCGAAGGCGGCCCGCAAGACCTTGACCTTGTCGGCGGGCACTTTGGGGCCGGCCGCGAGGGGCTTGCCGACATCCATCGGGATCGAGAAGAACTCCAGGATGAGGCGTTCTTCGTCGTTGCGGGCGAGCTCGTGAAGAAGCGGCACGTGCTGGAGGTCCTTGGCCTTATGGCCGCCGATCTGCACCATCACGGTGAGCTTGTTGTCCTTAACCCAGTGCGGATGGACCGCCTTGACGACCGACCAATTGGCGCCGGCCCGGGCAGCCACCTCGCCCTTTTCCAACGCCTGATCGACGCCGAGACCACCCTTGTAGCCGCTCACCACCCTGAACTTGGTGCCCAGCGCGTAGTTCATGGCCCTGGGGATGAGATTGCTGAGGCCGGTTGGGGAGGTGCCGCCGATGACGACCTCCATCTTGCGCGCGTCGTCCACGGTGCGCGCCTTGGTCGACGCGTTCCATACCGTCAGCACCGTGACGTCATTCGTGATGTTGCCGATCCATTGCAGCTTGTTGACGTCGAACGTCTTGCGGGTGCGGCCGACGGCCTGGCGGATGGGCAAGGTGTTCAACAGCGCCGCCATGACCGTACCGTCCTGAGGGGCCACGTTATAGATATAGCCCGCGACGATCTGGCTGCCCGCACCCTGCTTGTTCTGGACCACGATCCGGGGCTTGCCCGGGATATGACGGCCAATGTGCCGGCCGACGGTCCGTCCGTGGACGTCATAGGAGCCGCCGACCGCCGTGCCGATGATCAGGCGGACATCCTTTTGCGCGTAAAAGTCGCTGATGGCATCCGCCTGAACGGCGGCTGTTCCGAATGCGGAGGCCACCAGGACGCAGGTCCCCAGCATGATGGGTTTTCCTAGGTCTTTCATTTCGTCCCTCCTTTTTCCGTCGTCGGGGCAGGCGAAGGATGATCGCCCGCCCCGAGGGTACGGCTGGTCACGACTTCTTCTTTTTCTTCTTCCGTTTCTTGGCTTTCCCGAAAATCTTCTTGGCCGCATCGGTGACGTTCTTGGGCGAATCGGCGATCTTGGTGATCAGCGCCTGCAGGTCGACGCCGTTCACCGGGCTGATCACCAGGCCCTGCTTGTTTGCATCGGCCAGGAACTTGGGGTCTTTCATGGTGGCGTCGAAGGCGGCGCGCAGCACGGCGACCGTCGCCTTCGGGACCTTGGGACCGACGGCGTAGGGCTTGCCCACGTCATTGGCGGTGGAGAAGAACTCCAGGATCTTTCGCTGCTCGTCGGTTTTGGCCAGTTCGTGCATCAACGGCACGTTCTCGAGCCCCTTGGCTTTCTGGCCGCCGATCTGCATCACCACGGTGATCTTGTTGTCCCTGATCCAGTGGGGGAACTGGCTCTTGAGGACCGACCAGTTGCCGCCCGCCCGGGCCGCGACCTCGCCCTTCTCCAGCGCGTGATCGACGGCGAGTCCGCCCTGGTAGCCGACCACGATCTTCAGCTTGGTGCCAAGCGCGTAATTCATGGCCCGCGGCAGGGTGGCGCTGGATCCGGTGGAGGTGGTGGCGCCGGCAATCACTTCCATCTTGCGCAGATCCTCGACGGTCCGCGCCTTGGTGGCGGAATTCCACACCAGAAGGATCGAGACGTCGTTGGTGACGTTGCCGATCCATTGCAGGGTGCGCACGTCGAAGCTCTTGCGGGTGCGGCCGATGGCCTGGCGCATCGGCAGCGTGGCCAGCAAACCGGCGATCACGGTGCCGTCCTGGGGCGCGATGTTGTGCACGTAGGCGGCAACGACCTGGCTGCCGGCGCCCTGCTTGTTCTGGACGATGATCGACGGCTTGCCGGGAATGTGGCGCCCGATATGCCGGGCCACGGTACGGCCGTGGACATCGTAAGAGCCGCCCGGCGGGGTGCCGACGATCATGGTCACGTTCTTCTTGGCATACATGTCGCTGAGGGCGTCGGCCTTGGCCTCGTCCGAGGCCGCCGGCAGGGCGGCGGCAACGAGGCCGCCGACCAACGCCATGCGTTGAATGGGTTTAGGCATCTTGGATCCTCCTGTCTTGTGGGTTCTGTCGTGGTTGGGCTAGGACGGTCGCCGGTCCCGGGTTGGGGACCTTATTTCTTCGATTTCTTCTTCTTGCGCTTGGTGCGGCACATCTTGGATGAGCCCTTGCACTGGCCGGCGATCAGGCCTTTGGTGCTGATCGCCGCCTTGGTTTTTTCGATGATGTCCTGCGGCGTTTCAAACATGTCGGCGACAAGTCGGGAGACCTCGATCCCGGTCGAGGGCATCACGTCGACGCGGACCTTCTTGGCGTCCTTGAGCAGCTTGGGATCCGCGACGGCGGCATCGAAGGCGCGCCGCAGGCTGTCGAGGCGGCGCAGCGTCAGGCCCGGGGGGGCGGCATAGGTCCGCCCGATGGCGATGTCGGTGGAGATCAGTTTGACGATGGCCCGGCTTTCGGCGTCCTTGACGATGTCGAGCAGGAACGGCCCGGGAATCCCCGGATCCTTCTTGAGGCCGAGTTGAGCCAGCACCTTGACCTTGCCTTCCTTGACCCAGTCGGGCTTGGTCGAAACCCAGCTCGACCACGGCAGGCTCATGCCCATCACTTCGCCCCGCTCCATGGCCAGGGTGATGGTTTTTGATCCCCGGTAACCGGCGATGACGCGGAACTTGGTTCCCAGCATCGCGTTGACCAGAGCCGGATACATCGCCTGGGTGCCGCTGACGCTGGCCGCCCCCATCAGGACCTCGCGCTTCTTCGCGTCCTCCATGCTGGCGATGCCCGACGACGCCAACACGGCCACGGTGCTGTTGGGATTCTCGATGCTGCCGATCCAGCCGAACGCCGCCGATTTAAACTGAACGGCCTTGCGGCCCAGGATCTCATAGGTCGGCATCGACTTGTTGAAGATGGCGATGACGGAGCCGTCCTTGGGCGCCACCGAATAGAGGTAGTTGCCCGACTTGATGCCCGATGCACCCGGCATGTTCTGGACGATCGCTTTCGCCTTGCCCCCCGGCAGGTGGCGCCCATAGTGGCGCGCGAGCAGGCGGGCATAGCGGTCGTAACCGCCGCCCGGCGGGAAACCGACGACGACCTTGACGGTCTTTCCGCGGAAGAAGTCGGCCTCCGATTGGGCCGCTGCGGGGCCGTTCGCGGCGCAAGCGACAGCGCCCCCGAAAAGTCCAAGGCCGAGGAACTTTGCTGCCTTATTCATCTTTTCCTCCCAATACCTTATCGATTGTTCCTGATGTCAATTCTTGAGGTTTTTCGAGGCCTCAACCTGCCTAGTCGTCCTCCGGCGGGCGCCGTTCGGTGCGCGCCCGTTCGCCGGTGCGGCCGTGATCGCCGTCGACCGCCCAGCGCGCCTCTTCGCGGTCGCGCTCCGACCAGTCGCCGAGCTCGTAGCCGAACCAGGGCGTGCGCGGTTTGAGGGCGGGCAGCTGCAGCTCCTCCCAGATCCTGCGCGCCTTTTCCATGTACTCCTTGGCCGGCAGGGAGACCGGGGGGTAGTCCCATTTGCGCATGGCGTTGATGAGGACAGCGGACCCGAAATGGCGCTGCACCGTGTTGTCGCCGGTGGCGCCCGCCGCCGGTGGAATGCCGGAGGGATCCAGACCGACACTGCGATGGGGCAGCACGTGCATGTCGGCTTCCGGCTGCATGCGGTAGCTCAGCGCCCAGATCACCGCCTCCATGTCGTCGATGTCGATGTCCTCGTCGACGGCGATGATGGTCTTGCCGACCATGGCGTTGCGCCCGGCGATGGCGTAGAGCGCCTGCCAGGCGACGGCCGGGTTGCAGCGGCGCATCTGCACCACGGCGAAGGAATCGACGGCGATGTCGTGGAACGAGATGTTCACCACGTCGGGCAGGTTGCACTCGTTGCGCAGGTGATGGAGGTAGTTGGCGTCCTGGGCGACCTTCTTCAGGAGACTCGATTCGCTGGGCGGCATCTGGCTCAGGATGGCGCAGAAAATGGGGTCCCGGCGGTGGGTGATGGCGGTCACGTGGAAGACGGCGTTGTAGACGCGTCCACCCATATAGCCGGTGTATTCGCCGAACGGTGCCTCGGGTTCGACGTATTCGGACGAGATCCGGCCCTCGATCACCAGCTCGGCATGGGCCGGCACGGTCAGGTCCACGGTCTTGCACTGGACCAGCTCCAGGGGTTCACCGATCAGGCTGCCGGCGACATCGTATTCCTGCAACCCGTAGGGAATGCGCGAGCCCGATGCGTAGGTCAGCGCCGGGGGACCGCCGATCACCAGGGCGGCTTCCAGATCGCGGTCCCGGCGGCGCGCCATGTCCCAATGCTTCCAGCCGTGATTGCGCGGGCTGATGAACATGCCGAAGGTCTCGGGCCCCTTGACCTGCCCCCGGTAGTTCCCGACGTTGATCCACCCGGTCTCCGGATCCCGGGTGATCCAGTTGGAGGCGGTGGTGTAGGGGCCGACGTCGAATCCGGGGGTGGAGATTGGAATCGGGAATTCCTCGATCCCGCCGTGTTCCAACAGGCCGTCGCCGATATGGATCTCGTCATGGACCGGGGCCCGGCCGATGGTGACGGGCTTGAGCGGTGATCCTTGGGCCTTCAGCCAACGGGCTCGGATTTCACCGGCGGGGCAGCCCATGCCGATGGCATAGACCGCGTGGGAGGCCGCATAAATGCCGGCTGCGACCGAACCGGAATAGGCGCGGCCCTTGGCGTCATGGACGCTTTCGAACAGGAAGCCGCGCCGCTGATCTTCCGCCAGGCCGCGGAATTGCCAGCGAACCAGCGGCATCAGTTCGGTGTCCTTGTCGATCTCCCGGGTCACGCGGGTGAGCAGGCCGGCGTCTTCCAGCCGCAAGATATGGGCCCGCAAATCCTGGAGGCGCGTTTCGCTTTCCCCGGTCGCGTCCATCGACGCCATTCTCCCTGATGGGACGCGCCACCCACGGGCGCGCCCTTGTTGGCCGCTTGGGCCCTTGTTCTTGCCCGGCCCACCGCCTCAGCGGAGGCGCGGGAACCAGTTGCGCGCGTTGGCGCTCAGAATCTTGACCCGGGCTTCCTCCGAGATCATCGCGTTCTCGAAGATCCAGTTGGGCGGATCGAAAGTGGCATGGGGCCAATCCGACGAATAGAGCAGCATGTCCTCGCCCCGGCAGAGCTCCCACAGCATCTGGAAATGCTTCGGGTCGCTGGGCAGGCACATGGGCTGGGATGAGAAGCGGAAATTCTCGAACAGGTATTCGCTGGGCAGCTTGGTGAGGAATTCCTCACCGGCCTCGACCTTGCGCTCGACCAGGCTGACGTCGCCCGGGTGGCTGAGGTAGAAGTCGTCGCCCCGGAGCGCGAATTCCGGCAGCCACCAGAAGCCGCCTTCCTTCACCGTGATGTGCAGGTCCGGGAACTTGTCGAACAGGCCCTGCATGATCATGGCGCCGACCGATGCCATGGTGATGCCGACGCTGGCGATCCCGAGAAGCTCCGTCCAGGTGCGCGTGCCCTGGTGGATCGGCGACATCTGCTGCCAGAAGCACCCGGCATGGATGGTAACGGCGAGATCGCGCTCGGCCGCGGCCTCGAAGATGGGATCGTGGGGTGCGGTGCCGACGGGTTCGTAATTGCCGCCGTATTCGGTGTAGACGCTGATGAAGCCGGGCGTGTCGCCGACCCGCTTCACCTCCGCCGCCCCGGCCGCCGGGTCGCGGTGGTTGATCATGATCTCGGCCTTGATGCGGTCGCTCACCGGCAGCACCTTGTCGGCGAGGTAATCGTTGTAGGCGGCGGAGAGCACCGAAACCCAGGACTTGTGATAGAGGCTCTGGGGTCGCTGGAAGCCCGGCACCAGCATGACCATGTCGGTGTGCAATTCGTCCATCATCTTGAGCACGTCTTCGGCGGTGCGCGCCGTGCCCATCACGTCCTGGCCGGTGCCCATGACGCCGGTGGAGTACTGCGGGGAGAAATCCGCGCCCACCAACGGATAGCGCGTCAGCTTCGATTTGAAGGGCTCGGGCATGTAGCCGCGCAGCACGTCCCAATCGGGCAGGAAATGCACGTCTGTATCGATGATCTCGTAGCGCGATGCGTTCTCGTTGATGGGGTCGGGAGAGACGATCTCCGCCTGCGCGCGAGACTTGTTAGCACCAACTTCGCTCATGCTCACCTCCTCATGGAGTGCAAACCTCGGTCATTCTAGCATAATCCGGGACAGGGGACCGGTTAACGGATGCCGCGTTGCGGTTCCGCCGCTCAGGCCGTCAGCACCACCTCGCCGTCCACCACCTTGACCTCGAAACGCCGCACCTTCTGGCGCGGATCGGTCTCAAGGGCGCCGGTTTCCAGGCTCCAGTTCCAATAGTGCCAGGGGCAGCGCACCATCTTCTTGTCGGCCACGACCTGTCCCTGACAGAGGAATCCGCCCTTGTGCGGGCAGGTGTTGTGCAGCGCATAGACCGCGTCGCCCACCCGGAAGACAGCCACCAGGTGGCGCCCGGCCTGGACCGCGACGGCGCCGTCCTGTGGGATGTCGTCGAGCCTTCCGACCACGTATTCGGTCATGGCGGCGCTAGTCCTCCATCATCTTGCGCATGGCTCTGAGCTTCTCGCCGGTCTCGTAGTGGCGTCCGGTGACGGCGAGCTCGGCCTCGTGGTCCTCTTCTTCGGTCCAATGGCCCAGCGAATAGCCGTACCACGGGTTCTTGAGTTCGAGCGCCGGGAGCTGGAGCTCCTTCCACAGTTCCACCGCCCGGTCCATGAACTGCTTCTTGGGCAGCGAGAGGGGTGGGTAGGGCCATTTCATGGTGGCGTCGATCAAGAGCCCCGAATTGCGCGGCCGGTTGGCGGCGTCAGTCAGGCCGCGCGATTGGTCGGGCGGCGCGATGGACGGGTCGAGCGCCAGCAGCGGCACGTCAATGATCGAGATGTCCCGATGGGGCTGGGCGCGCCAGGCGATGGCCCAGAGCACGTGTTCCAGGCTGTGGATGTCGATATCCTCGTCCACCGCCACGGCGATCTTGCCGATGAAACGCTCGGCGATCATCTTGAGCGCCTCAAGCCCCTGGCCGGCTTTCGGGTCCTTCAGCTTGACCACGACCGTGGCGTTGGAGCCGGTGCATTCCAGGTAATTGACCTCGACCACGTTGTCGAAGCCACTGGTCTCCAGAAGCCGCTTGGCCGCGGCTGCGCGGCCGATATGGCGCAACTTGGAGCTTTCGCTGGGAGGCATCTGGCTGATCAGGGAGAGATAGACCGGCGTCTTGCGCATGGTGATGCGCTCGACATCCATGAAGAAGCTGTAATCGCGTTTCGCCATGTAGCCCGGGAACTCGCCGAAGGCGCCCTCGACCTCGAGTTCCGCGCTCGGGACCCAGCCCTCGATCACGAATTCGGCCTCGGCCGGGACCATGAGGTCATGGGTCTTGCATTTCACCAGCTCCAGCGGCTTGCCGGCGATGGCGCCGGCCACGTCGTATTCGCACATGTCGTTGGGGATGCGGGTCACGGCGGTGTAGGTCACGTGGGGCGGTGCGCCGATGACGATGGCGGCGGGCAGTTTGTCATGGCCGGCCTCGCGCCACATGTCGATGTGCCTGCGCATGCCGACCCCCAGCATGCCCGGCAGCGCGCCGATCCGATTGGGCGCCTTGACCATGCCGCGGTAGTTGCCGAGGTTGTGCATGCCGGTATGCGGATCCTTGGTCACCCAGTGGGAGCCCGAGGTATAGGGCGCGTTGTCGAATCCCGGGGTGGAGATGGGCACG
Organism: Alphaproteobacteria bacterium; assembly: GCA_029863585.1. Taxonomy (GTDB): domain Bacteria; phylum Pseudomonadota; class Alphaproteobacteria; order SMXQ01; family SMXQ01; genus SMXQ01. The sequence continues at coordinate 8,296 of JAOTVC010000067.1, forward strand.
GGCAGAAGGCCGAGGCCTTCCTTTTCCAACCGTTCGCCCTCGATCACCACCTCCTGGCAGGGGCCGGTGTCCACCACCACCGGATCGAGGGGATGGTCCAGCGCCTCGTTCCAGACGTCGGGAATCTCCTCGATCGGGCATCCCATGCCGAGGGCGTAGATATCCGCCGACCCGGCCATGGCCGCGACCAGCACCGGGATATCGTATTTCTTGCCATTGGCGTCATGGACGTTTTCGAACAGGAAGGCCTTGCGGTCCTTTTCCTCGAGCCCGCGGAACTGCAACCGCACCAGGGGATGCAGTTCGGTGTCCTTGTTGATCGGCGTGGTGATGCGGCGCAGCTTGCCGGCCTTGTCCAGGACGTCGATATAGGCCCTGAGATCCTTATGCGAACGCGTCATGCGGTGAAATCCTCCCTGGTTCTTCCGTTCCTCACGGGTGTCTTGCCTTGTCGCCCGCGACCGGGGGCAGGGGTGCGGCCCGCAGCCGGTTTTCCGGCTCTTCCCGGTAGAGGCCGACGGCCTGCAAGAGCGGCATGTCGTGGACCGAGAACAGGACGGCCTCGTCGCTGGCCCGCGCATTCACGTGATGATGCCGCGCCCAATTGGGAATGCAGAACCCGTCGCCGGCGGCCCAGTCGAGCTCGACCCCGTCGACAATGGTGCGGCCTTCGCCCCGGACGACGAAACAGACGGCGCTCGACGTCCGCCGGTGGGGCTTGGTCTCCTGGCCCGGCTTGAGCCATTGCAGCCAGCAGGTCAGTGTCGGCAGGGTGGGGCCGCCGTTCAGCGGATTGACGTATTCCAAGGCGATCCCGTCATAGGGACTGCCTTCCGCGCCCGCCATCCTTCTGAGCGCGGCTTCGGCGTCCTTCCAGGGATAGCGCACCGGCGTGCGGCCGTCGGGCCGGGCTTCCCAGGTGGGCCGCAACGGACCGGTGCGTGCGGTCATGGTTTCCGCCGCTTCGGCCAACGGCTGGCGGTCCTCGCCATAGGGTTCGTAGAACGCCTGATTGAGGGCGCCGATCAGGGGCACGTCGAGCACGTCGAGCCAGATCGCGGACGCCTCCGATTCGTTGTGGTGGTCGTGCCAGGTCCAGCCCGGGGTCAGGACGAGATCGAAATCCTCCATCGGGTAGGCCTCGCCGTCGACCACGGTGAACAGGCCGGGGGAGCCCTTGATGGTGAAGCGCAGCGCCGATATCGAATGGCGATGCGCCCAGGCGATCTCACCCGGCTGGATCAGCTGCATGCCCATCGCCATGGTGTGGGTGGTGCCGCGCGGCAGGCCGGGGTTGTTGAACATCAATGAGCGGCGGGCGGTGAAGCTCTCGGGCATGACCGTGCAGGCCTCGTCCAAAAGGGCCCGCATGGTGTCCCATTTCCACAGGTGCGGTTCGCCCGCCGGGCGCGGACCGTCCATGACGTTCTGGAGCATGCGGTCCGACGTCCATTGGCCGTAGATATTGGCCTCGGCCAGCTTCGCGTCGAACGCTTTGAGGACGTCGTCGTTCACGGCCCGGCCTCTATTCGGTCTTCCCGGCGAGGAACGGCAGCCGGTCCCCCCATTTGGCGCGGATCTCCTCGGCGTAGCCCTTGTCCACCGCGTTGACCACCGGGAATTCGTCCTTCCAGTGATAGGGGCGGACGGCGTAGATGATGGCGCGCGTCGTCGTCAGGTTGTCTGCCGCGCGCTTGTCGGGGGGAAGGTGCGGGTCGATATAGCCGGTCCAGCAATCGTCGATGATGTCGGTCTGGGTCTTGGGATCCCAACGGGTCGCCAGCGCCCACATCACCTCCGCCGGGTCGGTGATGTCGATGTCGTCGTCGACGACGATGATGATGCGGGTCATGTAGGCGCCGGGCCCGCAGCCGGCCGCCACCAGTCCGGCCATCTTGGCGTGTCCCGCATGCAGCTGGCTGACCGAGATCACGTTGATGAAGCTGACCCCGCCGCCCAAGGGCTTCCACACCCCCTGGATGCCGGGAACGCCGGCGGCCTCGAGCGCATCCCACAGCGCCGCCATGGCGCGGATCGACGGCTGGCGCCCGGGATAGGTGGGCAAGGCCGGGGGCTGGCCGATCAGAATCGGCTGGTCGCGGTGATAGACCGCGCCGATCTTCAATACCGTTTCGGTGCGCACGGCGGAGGCGTAATAGCCAGGCCATTCGCCGAACGGGCCCTCGGGCACGCTTTCCTCCTCGATCGGCGGCATGAAGCCTTCGAACGCCACCTCCGCGTCGGCGGGGATCGGCAGGTCGGTGAGCGGCCCGCGCACGGTCTCGATCGGGCGGCCGATGTTGCCGCCCGCGGTTTCGAACTCGGACAACCCGTAACGCGACGGGGTCCCTGCGACGTTGCCCAGCACCGGCGCCTGGCCGACGCAGATCACCATCGGGCAGGCCTCGCCCCGGGCCCAGTACTTCTTGCGGATCAGGTCGCCGTGCTTGCCGGGCTCGATGAAGACCGCCAGCGTCTTGCCGTCGTGGATCATCGAGCGGTAAGTGCCGACATTGACCCAGCCGGTATCGGGATCCCGGTTGATGACGAGGCATTCCGTGCCGATATAGCGTCCGCCGTCGCCTTCCTTCCATTGGGCCGCCGGGAACACGTTGATGTCGACGTCCTCTCCGGTGATGACGTTGTCCATGACCGGCCCGGTGTTGACCTCGCGCGGCGGGACGGGGTCCGAGGCCCAGCGGTTTTCGTTCTTATGGGCGCGCACGCTGTCGAGATCGAGATCCCCCACCATGGTGCGCGCGAAGCGCACGTTGGTCAGCACACGGTAATCGGGGGAATAACCCTTGATGTTCTTGAACAGCAGCACCGGAGGGTGGCGCTTGCGAAGGCTCAACTCGTAAAGGGCGCCCATCTCGAGATGGGCATCGGCCCCGTCGACGATCTCGAGTTCGCCGTTCTCTTCGACGATGCGCAAATAGGCCCGCAAATCGCCCATGGCTTCCTTGCGCCGGGCGTTCCATCGCTCCTGGTCATCGGTCATGCGCGCTCCAACCCCGTTCTCGGTTCTTGTCGTTGCTGTACCCTGGCGGATCATGGTTCTCCGGCAAACCAAGTGTAGATCAGAGGGGCCGGCCAGACCACTTTGATCAACCCTTCGAACACGGCGAGAAGCATTCCAAGCGACAGACCGCCGCAAAACAGCGCCAGGACCCAGCTTCCCCCTTTGAGCCGGATGTAGAGAATTGGGAACAGCAAAAAGGCGGCGTGAAAGCCGATCAGAAAACACGCCGCGAAAAATCCGAGGATCCAGCCTACGGCCTCCACTTCGCGCCTCTGAACCGCGGCATCGGACGGCACCGCGGCGTCCGGTGTTGCCGTCCAAAGGTGATAGAGGTTGAGGCCGATCTGCACCGCGGCCAGGAAAATGCCCGCACCGGCAATCGTAAAGACCGCGAATGAGGCCCTCTCAGGCCACTCCGAGGCGATCCAGCAGCCGAAGGCAAGCACGCCGATCACGGCGAGAAGGGTGATCGTGTCCCCCGGAGCGGGGCGTTCGACCTTGGGTGTCGCGGCGTTCCTGTTCCGCGTCTGCAGGCGTTTGAAATTGCGCCAGACCATGGGCAGGAAGATTGTCACCGCGATTAGGGCCAGGACAATCAGCACGCCGGGCCGGGTGATCCAGTCGAAATCGTAGCGATCGGCGCTGAGCCACAGGTAGGTTTCGAACTGGGGCCCCAGAACCACGGCAAGCAGCAGCGGCGGACGCGGCCAGTCGTAGCGTTTCATCACCGTGCCGATGGTGGAAAAGACCACCAGGGCGATCAGGTCGTCCGGCGAATAGCTCACGCTGAACGCGCCGATGAAGCACAGTACCACGATCATGGGGAAGATAAGTCGAGGCTCCAGCAGGGACAGCTTGGCGAAGGTTCCGGAGAAGCCGATGGCCAGCGCCGTTGCCATCAGATTGGCGATCACCAGCACGCCCACCATGGCGTAGAGATAGGGCAGCTGCGTCGTCAGCATGCTCTGGCCGGGCTGGATGCCGACGGCGATGAACACGTAGAGAATGATGGCGAAGGACGTGGATCCCGGAATCCCGAACAGGGTGGTGGGGATCAGCGCGCCGCCTTCCTTGGCGTTGTTCGAGCTTTCCGGGCCGATCACGCCGCGCACGTCGCCCTTGCCGAACATTTTCTTGTCCCGCGAAGACTGCACGGTATGGGCATAGGCGAACCAGTCGGCGACCGAGGAACCCAACCCCGGCATGGCACCGACCCAGACGCCGATGGTCGAACAGCGGATGACCAGCCAGAAGTTCTTGAACACGTCCTTGACGCCCTGCAGGGTTCCGCTGCCCAGAGTTCCGGTGGTAGAGACCGAGGTGCCGCGTCCCGCCAGGCCGATCAGTTCGGGCACCGCAAAGATGCCTAGCGCCACGATGATGAGAGGCACGCCCTGGACCAGGTAGAGGCTGTCGAAGGTGAAACGCTCAATCGCGCTCCGCTCATCGGCGCCGATCAAGGCAATGGCGAGCCCGATCACCGCGGCCAACAGGCCCTTTAAGGGTGCGTTGCCGCCCAGCAGCGCAACCGCGCAAAGGCCCCAGAGAACCAGCATCATCAGCTCGGGCGAACCGACGGCAAGTACCAGGGGACGAACCACCGGCAGGCAGAGCACGAACACCATTGCGCCGAAAATCGCACCGATCGCCGAGGCGGTGTAGGCGGCGCCGAACGCGCGCCGGGCTTCCCCGTTGCGTGCCATGGGGTAGCCGTCGACGATGGTCGCCTGAGACCCGGAGCTCCCGGGCACGGCGATAAGGACGGATGAAAAAGTGTTGGCGGTGTTTGAAACGGTGGCGATGCCGAGCACCAGCGCGATGCACTCATAGGGAGTGAGCGTCATGGCGTAGGGCACCATCATGGAGAGGAACAGCAGCGAGCCGACACCAGGAACGGCGGCGAATACACTGCTGATGGCCATGCCCATCACCATGAGGAGAAACGGCTTAGGCTGCAGGATGCCTGAAAGGCCTTCAAGTACGATGCTGATATCGTACATGCGCTCATTTCCTCATGGTTTGGGCGTCCGGCCGCCCCTCATGAGATGGAGTTGCGGAAGGCTGGTCCGATCAGGGAAGGCGCCAAACGGCGCCTTCCCCTCACGCTGCTGAGCCCTTTCTTGGGGGCGGTTGCGATTTCCGTGTTACTTGCAGTCGACCGACTTGGCGTTCTTACCCTGTACGTATTCCAACTTGCAGGTCATCCCCGCCTTGAGGTTCTTGCGGCGCGACTCCTTGCCGTTGATCCGGACCTTGGTCTCGGACGAACTAACCCGGGTCCATTGCTTCTTGCCTTTGGCCTTGAATATCAACACCCGGCCGCCGCGCTTGACCTCGTCGAGATTGGCGGTCGCCTTGAGCAACGCAGGCTTCTTGCCCTTGTCGACCGGCAGGCCGTTCTTCTTCTTGAGCGCCTGGATGAAGGCGAGCGCCTCAGGCGGCGTGCTCGCGATCTTCTCGATCATGGTGGTCTGGTCGTCGGGCAGGACCGCCTCGAAATCCTGGCTGATGACCTTCCGCCCCTGGGCCAGGAAGTCCCTGTCCTTGACCGCTTTGACGAAGGCCGCGCGGTAGGTCTGGACCACATCCGCCGGCGTCTTGGGCGGCAGCGCCAGCCACTTGTCCAACTGGTTGAGGCCCTCCCAATAGGCGAAGGCCTTCTGTGCGACCGGGTCCTTGATCTTGCCCTGCATCAACGCCGTGAAGATTGGCACCTTGGGAAATTCGGGCCGTGCCACCATCTTGCCTCCGGCCAGGGTGCCGGACTGAACCAAGGTCTCGGCCTTCTTGGCCTCGATCAGTTCCTTGATGAGGAACAGGTTGCCGGTCGACGACATGTCGACCTCGCCGCGCTGCAGCGCCAGGGCTATTTCCGAGGTGCCTGGGTAGCCGATGACCCATTTGAGGTTCCAGCCGAGATATTCCCCGCCCCAGAGCGCGACCTGCATGCTGGATCGGGTGCCGTCAACGGCGCCCATGATGACCGGCTTCTTGGATTTGTCGTAGAGGCGTTCCTTGGCCGCCGGATTGATCATCATCACGGTGGAGCCGCGCGCGATGCCGCCGATGTAATGGAAAGTGAGGGGATCGTATTTCGCGCTCTTGCGCCGAAAGCGGAGCGGATCGGGCTGGGTGCTTGAGCCGGCGGTGATGGTCGAGCCGTCGCGCTTCGCCTGGTTGGCCATATGGTTCATCGCCGTAATGCCGCCGCCGCCCGGCATGTTGCGAAAGATGATCTGAGGCGAGCCCGGCAGATACTGGGCAAGATATTTGCCCGCCAGCCGTCCTACCGCGTCGGTCCCGCCGCCCGGCCTGTAGCCGATGATCATGGTAACGGTTTTGCCCTTGAACGAGGTCTCCGCGGCGGCGGGGCCCGTAGCGGCCAGCGCGCCGATTGCCGCAGCCGCTACCGCCAAGCCAGAGACCGTCTGGCGCAACGTCGATTTGTTCATGTCTTTACCTCCCGTGTGTTGCCCTTTGCGCGGGCCATGAAGACGAAGGCTTCGATGTCCGGTCCGGACCCGCCGCCTTGATGCCTACGGTATTTGATTGGTGCCGGAATAGAGTGCATCCACGAAACCTGAATCGTCGATCTGGCGCACGTGATGCAGGTCCCAAAGTTCCATGGGGTTGACCTTAGCCGCGTCCTTGTCCTGGCGGATGGCCTCTTCATAGACGTTGGCGATGGCCTGCATGGAGGGATAAAGCTTCGGTTCCAGCAGCCGGGCGATCTCTTCGTAGACGATGGCCGCCGCTTCGTCGTCGAGTTGGCCTTCGTCGTCGTAGAGTTCCTTGATGATCTTGGTCGATTCCCGGGGATGAGTCTTGAAATAGTGGACCCCTTCCATGATCCCCATGAGGAATCGCTCGACCAGATCGGGGTGCTTGGCGACGAAAGTTGAGGAACTGGAGATGGTGGTGAACCAGATCATCGGCAGGGGGTCGATATCGATCGCCTTGAGGCCCTCGCGTTCGGCAAAGGTGGTGCCGGGGGGCCAGATCAGGGCAGCGTCGACTTCCCCGTCCCTGACCCATTGCCACAAGGGCGCCGGTTTGGCTTGGGCCGTCGGGTCCATGTGCCCACCATACTGGTTGACGATCTGGACATCGTCGCGGTCGACATCGAGGCCGCGCTGCTTGAGATAGAGCCAGTCGTTCAGGCCCGGGTGCATGCCGAGCGAACCGACCACCTTGTTTTTCAAATCCGGGATACCGCGGATCCCGGATTCGGGCCGGACGACGAGCTTGCAGTTGGTGTAGTTGAGGGTCTGGCCGAGATAGACCCAGGTATCGCCGCGGGCGCGGTGGGCATATGTGGAAACGTGATTGCCGCCGACGAATTCGGTGTCTTCGTTGGGTACTTCGATATGGGCGTCGGTGGAACTGATCTTGTAATTGTAATTGACGTCCAGACCATGCTTTTCCCATGACCCGGATTCGGACACGACATGGAGAAACGGTAGGTGACTGTCCGATCTGTAGGGAAAATTGATGTGGTCCATGATGCCCCCGCCCTGGTTACGAAATGCAAAAAGTCTTTGCGCTATTTGATCTGCTTATGCTGCCACATCGGCGGACTCCTGTCTATTTCAGCGGTGCCCCTTGATGCATGCGACGGGTGCGGGTTTCCGCCATTAGCAATGGGTAATACCCGGTATCAAAGCCGGCGTATTTTCGGACAATAAATTGGGGTGCGGCGCGTCGGGTTCTGTTAGACATAAGCATGGACAGAGGCACCACGGACAAAATGGACATGGCTTCCAGCGGGAAGGCATCGAAGAAAAAATCCGCGCGCGCGCGCTCGCCGGGCAACAGCACCATCGCCACCGGTGCCCGGCTGCTGGGCGTGGTCGCGGGATTCGACGGGCCCACGACCCTCACTCGTATCGCCGCCGAATCCGGCATGTTGCCGAGTCGCGCGTATCGCTACCTGAGGGGCTTGTGCGATGCCGGGCTCTTGGAGCAGGAGAGTGCCTCGGGCCGTTACGACCTTGGGCCCGAGATGCTCAACCTGGGCCTTGCCGCCATCAGCCGCATCGATCCCGTTCGTCAGGCGCTTGCGGTGCTGCCGCGGCTCGCGGAAGAAACCGGGCTCGCCGCCCTGATCAGCGTCTGGGGATCCCATGGCCCGACCGTGATCCGGTGCGAGCATGCCAACCTGATGGCCCCGATCCGCATCCGCGAGGGGCTGGTCCTGCCGCTGCTGCAGACGGCGGCGGGCAACCTGTTCCTGACCCATGAGACCCCGGCAATGACGGCGGAACTATTGGCGCGCGAAGTCGAGGAGTGGAATGCCTTGCACAAAGGCAAGAACCGCATGACGCCCGAGAAGATCGAAGAGATCAAGTCGGGCGTGGTCAAACGGGACATGGCCCGGACCATTGGCCTGCGCACGCCGATCCATGCCAACCTCGCCGCCCCCGTATTCGGTCATGACGGGAAACTGGAATTGGCGATTACCGTGATCGGCGTGAAGGGAACCTTCAATACGGCCTTCTCGGGTCCGCCCGCGAAAACCTTGCTGGCGGCGGCGCGGGAGGTTTCCCACAAACTGGGCGCGGGCGAAGGCGCCGACGGTTAACCCGAAGCCCGAAGCCCGGGGCGCGGCTGTGGCCTATACCTCGATCCGGGCCGCGCCCGGCATGAGACGGTGCCGGTCCCGGTCTCTCAGTCGGCGTAATTCTCCATGAGGTCGCCCAGAAATCCCCTGAAGATGCGATCGATCTGCCAGGTTTTCTTTGCGCCGTCGAGCAACTGGGCACGGTCTTCCGGCGTCTGCCCGAATTGTCTGGCGGCGCGCATCAACATCTGGGCATGTTCGATCTCCGCCACCGTGTGCTCTTCGTTCGAGACCTGTTTCCTCATGGGGATGCCAAGCTCGCGCTCGAGCTTTTGGCCGATGCGGCGCGAGATTCCGCCGCCGCGGATGATGTCGTCGGAATTGGAATACTCAAGGGCCGAGGATGAGGCGAAGGCCACGCGCCAGGGCTCGTTCTGGGCCAGCGAGATCCAGGCCTGGCAACAGGTAAAGGTGCCGTCGAGCGGCTCGGTATTGTAGTAGTCCTCGGGCGTCAGGCCCCAGGCCTCGCCCTGCTTGACGGCCAGCTCGTAATGGTTGAGGCCGCCGCGGGACGGCACGCCGTCGAGCTCCTCGGTCTCGTGATCCCAGACGAACTGCTTGGCGGGCATCGGCGCCTTGGCCTGCACGTAGCCCCAACAGTCGCGCCGATTGAGGTTGAACAGCGCATGCTGCTTGAAGAATTCCTGGCAGCCCTTCAGCGAGAAGGGGACGGACAACATGTGCTTGTATGCGTCCGACTCGAACTGTGCGTTGGCGAGCTCCGTCAGCTCTTCCTCAAGCTCTTTGAGCGCTCGTTCATCGACGTCTACAACCTGTGTGGCCATGATCTACTCCTCGGTGGTCTATCGGACCGCGTCTCGGTGTCGGGTCAGGGAGCATGCCCCAGATGGGCGAGGTTCCCAAGTGAGATTTCGGGTTCTTCCCGGTAAAGGCCAAAGGCGCTCAGCACCGGGATGTCGTTGACGGAAAAGAGATAGGCGGGCCCGGTTTTGGAACCGTTGACATGGCGGTGCCAGGTCCAATTGGGGACGGCGAAGCTATCGTGGGGCAGCCAATCCAGCGCGACATCATCGAATTCGGTCCGGCCCTCGCCGCCGACCACGAAACACACGGCCGAAGTGGTGTGGCGGTGGCGGGCCCCTTCGAACCCGGGGGGCAATTTCTGGATCCAGCAGCCGATGGTCGGCAGCGCCGGTCCGTTGTCGATGGGATTGACGTATTCCAGGGCGATGCCGTCATAGGGGCTGCCGTCGGTTTCATCCTGGGCGTCGAGCGCC
>JAOTVC010000069.1 GCA_029863585.1 Alphaproteobacteria bacterium
GGCCCCCTAGAATGGACGGCCCCTGCCCGGGAGAAAGTCAAAAAATATTTTTTATTTCAAGGGGTTAATTGGGAAAGGCCGGGGTGCCGGCGATGGTTCCGGCGACCGCCCCGCCCGGTTCCCCCCAACCCCCCAGGAACGGAGCCCGCTATGGCCGGCGTCTCGGCGATATCCCAACAAATCTGGGACATGAAGTACCGCTTGAAGGACCCCTCCGGCGGTGCTGTGGACAAAACCATCGACGATACCTGGCGCCGTGTCGCCCGGGCTTTGGCCGAAGCCGAGGCACCGGAAGCCCGCGCCGACTGGGCCGAACGGTTCTTCGGGGTTCTGCAAGGGTTCGAATTCCTGCCCGCCGGACGCATCATCGCGGGCGCCGGTTCGGGACGCAACGTGACCCTGTTCAACTGCTTCGTGATGGGCACCGTGCCTGACGACATGGCCGGCATCTTCGAGCATCTCAAGGAAGCCGCGCTCACCATGCAGCAGGGCGGCGGCATCGGCTACGATTTCTCGACGCTCCGGCCCAAGGGAGCGCCGGTCAAGGGCGTCGGCGCCGATGCCTCGGGGCCGCTCTCCTTCATGGACGTGTGGGACGCCATGTGCCGCACCATCATGAGCGCGGGCTCGCGCCGGGGCGCCATGATGGGCACCCTCAGGTGCGATCATCCGGATATCGAGGCGTTCATCGACGCCAAGCGCGAACCCGGGCGGCTGCGCATGTTCAACCTTTCGGTCCTGGTCACCGACGCCTTCATGGCAGCGGTCAAGGCGGACGCGCCCTGGGAGCTCACCTTCGGCGGCACGAGCTACCGCACGGTGGAGGCGCGGCAGTTGTGGGACAAAATCATGGCCGCCACATATGACTGCGCGGAACCCGGCGTCATCTTCATCGACCGCATCAACCGCCTGAACAACCTGTATTACGCGGAAGAGATCAGCGCCACCAATCCCTGCGGCGAACAGCCCCTGCCGCCCTATGGCGCCTGCCTGCTCGGTTCCGTCAACCTGGCGCGGCTGGTGCGCGACCCGTTCACCGAAACGGCGGCGCTGGACCTCGAGCGCCTGCGCGAGATCGTGCCGATCGCCGTGCGCATGCTGGACAACGCCATCGACATATCGCGCTTCCCCCTGGAACCCCAGGCCGCCGAGGCGCGCGCCAAGCGCCGCATGGGCCTCGGCGTCACCGGCCTGGCCGACGCCCTGATCATGTGCCGGGCGCGCTACGGCGGGGCCGAGGCGGTGGCCCTGGCCGAAACCTGGATGGGGGAAATCGAGCGCGCGGCCTATCTCGCCTCGGCGGAGCTCGCCCGGGAAAAGGGACCCTGCCCCGCTTATGAGGCGGAACCCTACCTCGCCGGCGCCCATGTCACGGGCCTCGATGCGGACGTGCGCGCGGCTATCGAACGTCACGGCATACGCAACGCGCTGCTGACCTCGATCGCACCGACGGGCACCATCTCGCTGTTCGCCGACAACGTCTCCTCGGGCCTCGAGCCGGTCTTCAGCTTCACCTATACCCGCCACGTCCTGCAACCCGACGGCAGCCGCCGGGACGAGGAGGTGACCGACTACGCCTACCGCGAATATCGCAGGATCCACGGCGACAATGCCGAGCTGCCCTCCTACTTCACCGATGCCCAGCGGCTCAGCCCCGGCGCCCACATCGCCATGCAGGCGGCGGTGCAGAAATTCGTCGACAGTTCGATCTCCAAGACCATCAACCTGCCCGCCGATATCGGCTTCGACGCCTTCAAGGACGTCTACCTCAAGGCCTATGATTCGGGATGCAAGGGCTGCACCACCTACCGGCCCAACGCGGTCACCGGCGCCGTGCTGGAAGCGCCCAGGGCCGAGGCCGAAGACGGCCAGCAGGAAGAGCTGCCCCTCGGCGCGCCGCCGGCCCGGGCCGAAGACCAGTTCGAGGCGGGCGGCGTCGTCTACATGACCCAGCCGCTCGACCGCCCGGGCGAGCTGCCGGGCAAGACCTACAAGCTGAAATGGCCGGAATCCGATCACGCCATCTACATCACCATCAACGACGTGATCCGCGACGGCCGCCGTCGCCCGTTCGAGATCTTCATCAATTCCAAGAACATGGACCACTACGCCTGGACCGTGGCGCTGACCCGCATGATTTCCGCGGTGTTCCGGCGCGGCGGCGACGTCAGCTTCGTGGTCGAGGAGCTCAAGGCGGTGTTCGACCCGCGCGGCGGCCAGTGGATGGAGGGCCGTTACGTGCCTTCGCTGCTCGCCGCCATCGGCGACGTGATCGAGAGCCACCTGGTCGACATCGGCTTCATGGCGGCGCGCGAGAACTTCGCCGCCAAGGCGGCCAAGGCCGCCGCCGAGGGGGCCGAAGGCGGTGGTTCGGGGCGGCGCGGCGGCGGCCTTGCCGGGTCGGGCCGCGCCCAATGCCCCAAATGCGCCACCGCCGACATGATCCACCAGGAAGGCTGCGACCTGTGCCTGTCCTGCGGCTATTCCAAGTGCGCCTGAGGCGCCCCTAGCGCTTTTCTTCCCGCACCAGTCGATGCAGCCTGGTCAGCGGCCCGTCGGGCATGTCGAGCGCGGCCAGGTGGCGCACCGCGCTTTCCAGGTAATCGGTATTGAGCCCGCCCCGGCCGCGGCCCTGGCGGATCAGGCGGGCGGCCTCGGCTTCCGGCAACCGGCCGGCATATTGATGATGGCCCCGGTCGGCGACGTAGGTCAGCGCCAGGGCCCGCCGGGGCGGCTCCTTGGCCGCTGCCGCGCCCGCGCCTTCCAAGGTGACCGCGAGCCTTTTCCCGAGATAGACCGCCGTCACCCGTTCCCGCGCCTCCAGGTAATCCGTGACCTCCGGTTCCAGGCGCGGGTCGATACGATAGGCGAGGCCCCGGCAGGAACCGCCCCGATCCAGCCCCAGCACCAGGCCCGGGCGCTCTGGCGTGCCGCGCCAGACATGGGAATAGATGCACATGGCCCGGTGAAAGCCGTGCAGCCGCGCCGGCACGCGCTGTTCCCAGGCGAATCCCGGATTCCACATCAGAGAGCCGTAGGCAAACACCCAAAATTCCCGTTCGACCATGAAGACGGAGTCCCCTGGAAAACCTTGAAATCTCTTCACCAGAACCCTTTATCCGGCGCGCCGTTGCGGCTACAGTCGCCCGCTGGCAAGCCTGCCTTTGGACCCACAGTGTAACGGTTTCCCAACCCGGCGGCACAGAGACCATGTCTACGACCGTAAGCACCGACATCATTGCCCGCCGGGCCGAACGGCGGCGCGCCCGCATTTCGTTCTGGCTGTTCGCGTTGTTCCTTGCCGCCGTCTCCGCGGCCACCGCCAGCTGGTTCGTCGGCGCCGATCTGGTGCGCGACCGGATCGCCAAGATCGCATCCGAGGCGGCGGCCGGCGGCGGCAGCTTCTCGACGTCGGCGGTCAAGGTGACCGGCTTCCCCCTCACCTTCAACGCCGAGGTGTCCAAGGTCCGTATCACCGGGCGCACGCCGCGGGGCGTGTGGGAATGGCAGGCCGACCGGATCCAGGCCCGCCTGGCGCCGTGGCGGGCCGGCGGGGCAACCTTCGATCTCGCCGGGAACCACAAGCTGCGCTTCACCGTGGGGCGCCAGCCGCTGGACCTCGACATCACGGCGGGGACCGCCCCCGGAGAATTCATCGCCGCGCAGAACGAGGCGCCGCGCATCTTCAAGGTGGCGCCGCAAAAGCTGGTGATCCGCGAGACCGTGACCGGCCAGCGCTTCGATGCCGAGAAGGCGAGCGTCCAGCTGTTCCGCTTTCTCCGGGCCAAGACCGCCGCCAGCGAGACATCGGCCGGCATCATCCTGGAACTCAACGACGTGACCCTGCCCAAGGAAGCCGACAAGGTGCTGGGCAGCAAGCTCGCGCACTTCCAGTTGGAAGCCCAGGTGATGGGTGACACACCCCTGCCCCTGGAGCGGCCCCGCCTCGCCCGCTGGCGCCGGGACGGCGGCGTGCTGGAGATCAAGAAGATCGACTTGGCCTGGGGTCCGGCCAAGCTGTCGGGGAACGGCACCCTCAGCCTGGATGACAGCCTTCAGCCCGAGGCATCCCTGGCCGCCCGCATCACCGGCCATGAAAAAACCGTCGACGCCCTGGTGGCCGCCGGCATGGTGCGCGAGAACGTCGCCCGCGGCGTGAAGCTGGTCCTCGACATGATGGCCCGGCGCACCAGCCCCGGATCGGAGGCGGTGATCCAGCTGCCCCTTTCGATCCAGAGCCGGGTGATCTATGTCGGCCCGGCGCGTCTCGCCCGGCTGCCGCAAATCCGCTGGTAGGATTCCCTGGGATTTCCAACCCTCGGCAAGATCACCCTTCGACAAGCTTAGGGTGAGGCCTTCTTGTCGCCCCCTCATGGGGAGCCCGTCGAGGCATGAGGCGGATCAAACCGCCCGGCGAGCGGTGGCCTGATCCAAACTCACGGATGCGGTCAGGCCTGGCCGGCCTCCAGGATGGACCGGCGCACCGCGCGGCTGGCGGCGAAGATCTCTTCCAGCTTGTCCCCGTCGCCGTAGCGGATGGCCCGTTGCAGCGCGGTGAGATCCTCATCGAAGCGGCCCAGCATCTCCAGCACCGCCTCCCTGTTGGCGAGGAACACGTCCCGCCACATGACGGGATCGGAGGCGGCGATACGGGTGAAATCGCGGAAACCGCCGGCGGCGAACTTGATCACCTCCTGCTTCAGGCTGCTTTCCAGGTCGGTCGCCGTGCCGACGATGGTATAGGCGATCAGATGGGGCAGATGGGAGGTGATCGCCAGCACCATGTCGTGATGCCGGGCATCCATGGTGTCGACCTCGCTGCCGAGGGCGCGCCACAGCGCCGTTATGCGCGCCACCGCGCCGGGATCGGTGCCTTGGACCGGGGTCAGGATGCACCAGCGCCCCTCGAACAACTCCGCGAAGCCGGCCTCGGGACCGGAATGCTCGGTCCCCGCCACCGGATGGCCGGGGACGAAATGCACGCCTTGGGGAATATGCGGGGCGATGGCGTCCACCACCGCCTGCTTGACCGAACCGACATCGGTGACGATTGAACCCGGCGCGAGATGGGGGCCGATTTCCTCGGCGATCGAACCGGAGGCCCCCACCGGCACGGCGACCACCACCAGGTCGGCGCCCGCCACCGCTTCCGCCGCGCTGGCCGCGGCGCGGTCGATGAAACCGAGCTCCAGCGCCTTGGACCGGGTCGCCTCGCTGCGGGAAAAGCCGACATAGTCCCGGGCCAGGCCCCGGGCCCGCATGGCCCAGGCCAGGGACGAGCCGATCAGGCCGAGGCCGATCAGGGCCACCCTCTCAAAAGAAATGTCGGGCCCGTTATCAGCCATTCCCAACCCCTTGTTCCGCCATGAAATCCGACATCGCGGCGATGACCGCGTCCATCTCCGGCCCCAATCCCACCGTGATGCGCAGGCTGTCGGGCAGTCCGTAGCCACCCATGCGGCGAACGATGATGCCGCGCCCGCGCAGGTAGGCGTCCGCCGCCTGCGCCTGGTCGGCGCCCTCCGGGAGGCGGGCGAGCACGAAATTTCCAACTCCGGCCGGCACCACGACACCCGCCGCCGCCAGGCCCGCGGCCAGGCGCGCGCGCTCGCGGCTATTATGGGCGATGGCGATTTCCATGTGGCCGGTATCGGCCAGCGCCGCGATCCCCGCCGCCTGGGCGATGCCCGAGACGTTGAACGGCATCCTCAGCCGGTTGAGCACGTCGATCATGTGGGGCGGGCCGTAGGCCCAGCCGAGCCGCAGGTTGCCGAGCCCGAAGATCTTCGAGAAGGTCCGGGTCATGATGGTGTTGGCGGTCTCGTCCACCAGGGCGGCGCCGGCCTCGTAATCCGCCTCGGTGACGAACTCGGCATAGGCCGCGTCGATCACCAGGACGACGCCCTCGGGCAGGCCGGCGCGCAGGCACCTGAGCGCATCCTTGTCGAGATAGGTGCCGGTCGGGTTGTTGGGGTTGGCGATATAAAGCAGGCGCGTGCGGTTTCCGGCGCGGGCGATCAGGGCATCCACGTCCGCCGTCAGGTCGGTTTCCGGCACCTTGACCGGCTTGGCGCCCACCGCCTGGGCACAGATCGGATACATGGCGAAGCCGTGGGCCGAGTAGAGCACCTCGTCCCCCTCGCCGGCATAGGCCCGGGCCAGCAAGCCCAGGATCTCATCCGACCCGGCACCGCAGACGATGCGCGCCGGATCCAGGCCGAAGCGCGCCCCGATGGCGGCGCGCAGGGCCGTGCAATGACCGTCGGGATAGCGACCGGCATTGGCCGTCGCGGCCTTGATCGCGGCAACCGCCTGGGGAGAAGGTCCAAGGGCGCCTTCGTTGGAGGACAGCTTGATGACGTCGTCGCGCCCCTCCAGGGTGGATTCGCCGCCCTTGTAAGGCTCGATCTCCAGCACCCCGGGGCGCGGCGCGATGGGAAATGCGCCGGTCACGACCCGGCCCCCCGCTCCGCCCCCGAAGGTCCGTCTTCCCCGTCACCCAACCGACAGGGCACCGCGTAGGCCCCGATCACCGCGAGGCGCAGGAATCCCTCGCCGCAATCCCCTGCCAGATCGGTCAGGACGTCGGCGTCGGCGGGCACGAACGCCGCGACCTCGGCAAGGATGGCCTCGTTCTGCTCGGGCCCGGCCCAACGGTGCGACCAGGTGGCACAGACCGGTAGGCCCCGCGCTTCGAGGATGCCGCGCAGGCGGGAGCGCCCGAGACCGCCCGTGCTTTCGAAGGCGATCAGGGTGCGGTCCTCGCCCGACGGTTCCGGCGCCATCATCGCCAAGACCACGCCCTGAGGGCAGCCCCGGGCGGGCGAAAGGCCGATGGCGGCGGGCAGGTGGGCGACGACCCGGGGCGCGGCATCGCTGATCAGGCGGGTCCACCAGGGCTCGGGATCGTCGCTCACGGGATAGGGCACGACGCCGGCCGCGACCTCGCCCCGCGACACGGCGCCGACGACCTGCGCCGGTCCGGGAAGCGCGGTGATCGGTGCCGACGCACCGAAGTGGTCGCGCGTGAGCGCCCAGCACGAAGACCCGTCATCGGGCATCGAGGCGGCGACCGGGAAGGGGCCCTGCTGGCGGACCGCGGCGGAGACGATTTCGCGCCAAATGCGGGTGACGGCGGCGCGATCGAAGGTCGCTCCGGCGCGGGCCAGAAGGCGGCGGAGGATCATCGCCTCGCGCCCCGGCCGCAGCACCGGATCGCCGCTGGCCCCCTTGAGCGGGCCGATCCGGTCGACCAGCCGGGCGCGGCTCAACAGCAGATCCATCAACTGGTCGTCCAGGCGATCGATTTCGTCCCTAAGTTGGGATAGGGTCGGCTGCGGTTCCGTCATTTCATCCTGTGCCCAAAAACGGAACCCCGCCGGTATCCGCGGCGGGGACCTCGATTCAGGTCGCTAGTCATAATGGCAAGAGACTGTAAAATCAAAGAAAACGTTGACAGGTCGCCCTATGGCCCCTAGCAATCCCTTCCCTTGGGCCCGGTCGTTATCGACCCCCGCACGGGACTTGAGGCGCAGACCGGCCGAAGGCGAGATTTGGGCGGCAGAG
This sequence comes from Alphaproteobacteria bacterium, assembly GCA_029863585.1. GTDB lineage: Bacteria > Pseudomonadota > Alphaproteobacteria > SMXQ01 > SMXQ01 > SMXQ01. The sequence continues at coordinate 7,567 of JAOTVC010000069.1, forward strand.
GTTAAAGTGAGCGGAACAAACACCCAGGAAACCCCAAACGGCGCCCCGAGCGCCGCGATCGCGGCCGGCGAATCCGTGGTGCTCGCCGATGGCGAGCCGCTGCGCCTGGAATCCGGTGCCACCCTCTGTCCCATCACCGTGGCCTATACCACCCAGGGCCGCCTGAATGCCGATAAGTCCAACGCCATCCTGATCTGCCACGCGCTGACCGGCGACCAGTTCGTTTGCGGCACCCATCCGGTATCGGGCCGCCCCGGCTGGTGGGAAACCATGGTGGGCCCGGGCCGGCCGCTGGATACCGAGCGCTACTTCCTGATCTGTCCCAACATCCTGGGCGGATGCATGGGCAGCACCGGCCCCAGCGAGATCAATCCCGCCACCGGCAAGCCCTGGGGACTCGATTTTCCCGTCATCACCATCGGCGACATGGTCAACGTGCAGAACCTGCTGGTCGATCATCTCGGCATCGACACCCTGTTCGCGGTGATCGGCGGCTCCATGGGCGGCATGCAGGTGCTCGACTGGGCCGTGCGCTTTCCCCGACGCGTGTTTTCCGCCATGCCCATCGCCACGGCGCTCAAGACCTCGGCCCAGAACATCGCCCATCACGAGGTCGGGCGCCAGGCGGTGATGGCGGATCCCGACTGGTGCGGCGGGCGCTACCAGGAAGAAGGCAAGCGGCCCCATCGGGGCCTGGCGGTCGCACGCATGGGCGCGCATATCACCTATCTCTCGGAATCGGCACTGACGCGGAAGTTCGGGCGTAGCCTCCAGGGCCGGGAGCGGGTCACCTACGGGTTCGAAGCCGATTTCCAGGTGGAAAGCTACCTGCGCCACCAGGGAATCACCTTCGTCGACCGGTTCGACGCCAACTCCTACCTCTACATCACCCGGGCGATGGACTATTTCGATCTGGTCCAGGAACACGGCGGCGTAATGGCAGACATCTTCGCCGGCACCACCGTCCGGTTCGGGGTCATCAGCTTCACCAGCGACTGGATGTTCCCGACCGCGGAAAACCGCGAGATCGTCAACGCACTGAACGCGGTGGGGGCCAATGTCAGCTTCGTCGAGATCGACACCGACCAGGGCCACGATTCCTTCCTGATGGAGATCGACGACTATCACAACGTGGTCCGCGGCTTCCTTGACGGTGCGGCGGAGCTCCGGGGCCTGGCCCGGCCATGAGCGCCCAGCCGCAGGGTCCCGCCTCCGGGGCATCGGGCTCGCGGCCCGGCCACGGCATCCGGGTCGATCAGCAGTTGATCGCCGATCTGGTGCCGGCGGGCGCCCGGGTGCTGGATGTCGGCTGCGGCGACGGCGCCCTGCTCTACCACCTCGCGCATGCCAAGGGGGCCGACGCAAGGGGGATCGAGATCAGCCGTGAACGGGTCGCCGCCTGCCTGGGTCAGGGCCTGTCGGTGATCCAGGGGGACGCGGAAACCGAACTCAGCACCTATCCCACCGGATCCTTCGACTGCGTCGTGCTGAGCCAGACCATCCAGGCCGTACGCGACCCGCGCGGCACCCTGGAAACGCTGTTGCGCATCGGCAAGCAGGCGGTGGTGTCGATCACCAATGCGGGATATTGGCGCAACCGGCTGCATTTCGCCTTGAGGGGCCAGGTGCCGGTTCGGGAATCGCCCGGCGAAAGCTGGTTCAACACGCCCAACATCCACCCCTGCACGATCCGCGATTTCGTGGCGCTGGCCGACGACATGGGCATCCCGATTGAACGCTGCTACGCGGTCGGCGCGTCCGGCACCAGCCGCCAGGTCGATCCCGCATCGGCCTCGGCCAACCTGTTCGCGGTTCAGGCGGTCTTCCTGTTGGGTTAGCCTCAGCCGCCGTCGAGACGCGGCAGGCCGACATCGGCCTCGGCCTCGACCCTGCGCCTGCGGGCGGGCGCGGTCACGGCGCTGGCGGCATAGATCTGTTTTCCCGCCTCCATCACCACGGCGCCGGCAAAACGGGGGAACCAGCGGCTGCCGACATTGTCCCACGCCCGGGCCGCGCCCAGCACCATGCGCGAGCGCAAGGGCGGCATGAACAAGGCGGCGGCCTCCGCCGTCGGCGTAAACAGGCAATCGCGCAACAGGCGCGAGAGCTGGCCCGGGGTATAGGGATGGCCATGGCCGAAGGGCGTGCGCTCCAGCCTCGCCCAGATGCCCCGCCGGTTGGGCACCACCACCAGAATGCGCCCGGATTCGTCCAACACCCGCCACACCTCGCGCAGCATGGCGCGCAGCTGCTCGGTATGCTCGAGCCCATGAACCAGCAGGATCCGGTCCATGGAATTGTCCGGGAAGGGCAGGTCGGCCTCGTCCACCAGCACCGTCCGGCCGGGACCGCCGCGCGGCCAATGGATGATGCCCTGGCCCGCCGGCATGGCGGCGATGATGCGCTCGGCATCGTCCAGGAACGGCCGCAGATAGGGCGGCCCGTAGCCCAGCCCCAGCACCCGACGGCCGGTCAGATCGGGCCAGATCTCGCGGATGCGCCGCCGCACCGCCCGGGCCGCCACCTGGCCCAGGCTGGTGGCATAGAAATCCCTGAGATCGACCACGTCCATCCACATGGGCGAAAGATTATCACAGCCCAACGCGGACCTGCGCGGGATTTGCGTCCCCGCCCCCGTTGGCGCCGGGCCCCGGTCGGTGGTATCTTCAACCATCTCGGCACAACCGATGGAGACCCCGGCGCCATGGCCAAGCTTCAAATTCACCGTATTCCCGCGCGCACCGACAACTACCTGTGGCTCGCCCACGAGCCGGACTCCGGCGCCACCACCGTCGTCGATCCCGCCGATGCCCAACCGGTGATCGACAAGCTGGAGGCGCTGGGCCTGAAGCTCACCCACATCCTCAACACCCACCATCACGGCGACCACACCGGCGGCAACCTGGAGCTCAAGGAAAAATACGGCTGTACCGTCGTGGGGTCCGCTGCCGACGCGCACCGAATCCCCGGCATCGACGTCCAAGTTGCCGACGGCGACACTTACGACCTCGGCACCGAGCGCGCGCAGGTCTTCGACGTGACCGGTCACACCCTCGGCCACATCATGTATTGGTTCGCCGATTCCAGGGCGCTGTTCTGCGGCGACACGCTGTTCGCCATGGGCTGCGGGCGCCTGTCCGAAGGCACCGCGGACCAGATGTGGAAGGCGCTTTCCAAGTTCCGGGCGCTGCCCGACGACACCCAGGTCTACTGCGCCCACGAATACACCCAGACCAATGCCCGCTTCGCGCTGACCATCGAGCCCGACAACGCGGCGCTTCAGGCCCGTGCGGCGGAGGTCGACCGCATGCGTGCCGAAGACATCGCCACGGTGCCCTCGCTGCTGGGCGAGGAACGGGCCACCAACCCCTTCCTGCGGGCGGGCGAGCCGGAACTGATGGCCGCCATCGGCATGACCGGGGCCGCGCCGGTGGAGGTCTTTGCCGAAACCCGGCGACGCAAGGATAAATTCTAGCGGCCGTTCCGAGGCCATTGGGCCCGGGCCGGCCGGCCTGGGGCCGCCAGGGAGGACATGACATGAAGCTTTACTACGCACCGACCTCGCCCTATGTCCGCATGGTCCGGGTCGCCGCCCTGGAAAAGGGGGTCGACGGCCGGATCGAGCTGGTCGATGCCAGGGCCGAAGGCAACGACACCGAAGACAGGAACCCGCTCAACAAGGTTCCGGCGTTCGTGACCGACGACGGCGAGGTGCTGATCGAATCCAAATTGATCTGCCAGTATGTCGACGGCCTGGCGGGCGGGCCCGAACTCTACCCCAAGGACGAAGCCGCAAGGCGCCGCGTGCTACAGCACGAGGCCCTCATCCATGGGGTGATGGACGCCGCCGTGCTGCGCCGCATGGAAACCCGGCGCGAGGAGGGCAAGTTCTCGCCCTGGTGGGACGAGCGCCAGAAGCGCAAGATCACCCTCGGCCTCGCCCAGATCGAACGGGATCTCGACGCCATGGTCGCGGCGCCGACCATCGTGCCGATTACCCTGGGCTGCACGCTCTCCTTCATGGATCGCATCCTGCCCGATACCGACTGGCGCGCCGATCATCCCAAGCTCGCGGCCTGGTTCGCGGAATACGACCAGACGCCCCACATGCGGGCGACCGCACCGGCGGATTGAGCCCCGCCGGCCGGGCCGGAAGGGACTGCCATGACGGAATCCGGGGGGCCGGACGCCCTGATCGCCGCGCTCGGGCTTGAGCCCCATCCGGAGGGCGGCCGTTTTCGCGAAACCTGGCGGGACCAGGCGGCGGGGGCCCGCGGATCGGGCACCGCCATCTATTACCTGTTGCAGGAAGGCGAGGTCTCGGCCTGGCACCGCATCGATGCGACCGAGATCTGGCACCATTACGCGGGCGCGCCCCTGGCCCTCACCCTGCGCCGGGACGGCACGGAGCGGCGGATCATCCTCGGCCCCGATGTCGCGGCCGGGGAACGGCCCCAGGCCATCGTCCCCGCCCGGGCCTGGCAGACGGCAAAGAGCCTCGGCGCCTGGACGCTGGTCGGCTGCACCGTCTCGCCGGCCTTCGAATTCTCCGGTTTCGAACTGGCTCCCGGCGACGGCCCGCCGGACTGAGCCCCGTCAAGGTTAACCACGGCCCAAGAAGAGGGTTGCGCTAGGGGCCCAAATCCGGTGCAATGGCTGGGACTTAGGCGGCACGGGGGAGACGCGCCGCCGGCAGGGAGCATACGACTGGGAATGGCCGAACTTGGGGAGGCCGGCAGGCCCTCGGTCGTCATTCGCAAATACGCGAATCGGCGCCTATACGATACAAGCCGATCCCGCTACGTCACCTTGGAGGACGTCGCGCGCATGGTTGGCGAGGGGACCCGCGTCCGCGTGCTGGCGGCCGGGAAAGGCACCGATTTGACCCGTCAGGTCCTGGCCCAGATCATCTTCGAGCGCGAAAGCACCGAAGGCCTTCTCGACGAAACCGTCCTTCATCGCCTGATCCGCCTGCGCCGCCACCCGGAACGCGGCGTGTTGTCGCGCCACATCGCAGGGGCGCTCGACGCTTTCGCCAACCGGGAAGGCCCCAAGATCACGCCGCGGCGGGTCCATGACGATCTGGAAACCGACCGGGCCCATGCCCGGATCGACGCCCTGCAGGAGCGCCTGCGCCGCCTGATCGAGGATACCGAGCGCAAGGGCGGATAGCCCGCTGTCCGGGGAGGCCGCCCTTTTCAGGCGGTGGCGTCAGGCGGTGGCGGCGATGGCCTCGGCCAGGATCTCGACCAGCCGGTCGATCTCGTTTTCGGAAATGATCAAAGGCGGCGACAGCGCGATGACGTCCCCGGCCTGGCGGGTCAAGGCGCCCAGTTCCAGGCATTTCGTAAAGACGTCGTAGGCCCGCGCCCCCGGCTTGCCCTCCCGGGGGGCGAATTCGATCCCGGCGACGATCCCGATATCGCGCACGTCGATGACGTTGTCGGCGCCGTCGAGACGGTGGACCGCCTCCTGCCAATAGGGCTCGAGCCCCGCCGCCCGGGCGAACAGATCTTCCTTTTCATAGATGTCCAACGTCGCCAGCGCCGCCGCGCAGGCCATCGGGTGGCCGGAGTAGGTGTAGCCGTGGAACAGCTCGATCACCGCTTCGGGCCCGGCCATGAAGGTCTCGAATATCCCCTTGCGGGCGAACACGGCGCCCATCGGGATGGCCGCGTTGGTCAGCCCCTTGGCTGTGGTCATGAGGTCCGGCAGGACGTCGAAGCGCTCGGCGGCGAACGATGCGCCGAGGCGGCCATAGCCGGTGATCACCTCGTCGAAGATCAACAGAATGCCGTGGGCGTCGCAGATCTCGCGCAACCGCTCCAGATAGCCCTTGGGCGGCACCAGGGCGCCGGTGGACCCCGCCATCGGTTCGACGATCACGGCGGCAATGGTGGACGCATCGTGCAGGGCGATCAGGCGGTTGAGATCCTCGGCCAGATGGGCGCCCCAATCGGGCTGGCCCCGGGAAAAGGCGTTGTGTTCCAGATCGTGGGTATGGGGCAGGTGATCGACGCCCGCCAGGCCGGCGCCGAATTGCTTGCGGTTGTTGCCGATGCCCCCCACCGACATGCCGCCGAAATTGACCCCGTGATAGCCCCTCTCCCGGCCGATCAGACGGGTCCGGCCGCTTTCGCCGCGGGCCGCGTGATACGCCAGGGCCATCTTGAGTGCGGTTTCCACCGCCTCGGAGCCGGAATTCACGAAAAACACGTGATCGAGGTCGCCGGGGGCCAGCGCCGCCAATCGCGCCGCCAGCTCGAAAGCGCCCGGATGGCCCATCTGAAAGGCGGTGGCATAGTCGAGCTCCGCCGCCTGGGCGGCGATGGCGGCCGCGATCTCGTCCCGGCAATGGCCGGCATTGACGCACCAAAGGCCTGCGGTTCCGTCCAGGATCTGCCGCCCATCGGCCATGAAATAGTGCATGCCTTTGGCGCGGGCGAGGATGCGAGGCGCCGCCTTGAACTGGCGGTTCGCGGTGAACGGCATCCAATAGGCATCGAGGTCGTTGGGAAGCGGGGATCCGGCTTGGCTGGTCACGTCTCGTCCTTTCCTGCTGTGGCGCGGCGCGGGAGGCGCGCGGCGCCGAGGGTACCACCCCACATCGGCCCGCCGAAACGGTCCCTCGGGAATTTTTCTTTAAATAAACATTAAGGTTAAATCTTCGTAAAATTGCAATACATTGAAAACAGTACATTTACCGATTCGGAATGGTTAAATATTAGTTAAAATTTTATTAATGAGTCCTTAAATTTTAGTTGACAGGATTGTCAGTACAATTTAAACAAATTTGATCTAATTTCTCGGGACCTTAGGCAGGGAAACAGGCGCGTGCATTATCCTGGAATTGTTTCCTACTCCGGAATGGCGGTAGGGCGGAGCGGGTTTTCCACCCAACCCCCGGCGCCGCTCAGGCCGGCGGCCGAGACCCAACGCATCAGCGCGGTCCAGGCCGAAAATCGTCGCCATATCCGCGATCTCCTGGGCGACCGGGAAACCGCCGGTGCCGCCGCGATCGGCACGGATCTGGTGGCCCAGGCGGACGCCCCTGCCTCCTTCAACCCGCCGCGCGGCGGCATGATGCTCTCCTTCCTGGCTCAGCATATCGCGCAGGAGGTCGTTCCCGAGATTGCCGGTCCGGATCGCCACGGCTCCGCTTCCATCGCCTATATCGGCGCGCGCGACTTCAACGCAGACCTGCTGCCGCAAGGCGCGGGCCTCGACATCCGCATCTAGCACCGCCTTTCCCGCAATCCCGACCGCCCCGCCCGGAAAAACCCCAGGCGGCGCTTGGCTGTGCGCCACCGCGGTTCTATTGTCGCGCGTTCCACACTAGGATCGTCGCGCCGCGGGCGGCCGGCATCCGCCGCCCTGGAAGCAACGGGAAACGATGACCGGATCGAAGCCGCGGGTCCTTTTTCTCATCACCGAGAGTTGGTACTTCACCGGGCACTGGATCGGCCTGGCGCGGGCACTCAAGGACGCGGGATGTGAAGTGGGCGTCGCCTGCCGGGTATCCGACGGGGCCGAGGAGATCACCGCGGCGGGCCTGACCCTGATCCCGCTCGACATGGACCGGCGCAGCCTCAACCCCTTTCACCTGGCGGCCGTGGTCTTGCGCATCGCCCGCGCCTACCGCGCCTTTCGCCCCGACGTGGTCCATCACGTCGCGCTCAAGACCGCGCTTCTAGGCAGCCTAGCCGCGCGGCTGACCGGGGTCCGCCGGATCATCCAGGCGATCGCCGGGATGGGCTATGTCTTTGCCTCCTCCGCCCTGCGCGCGCGCCTGCTGCGGCCCCTGGTGTTGGCCGCCATGCGGGCGCTGCTGGACCGCGCGGAGGCGCGCACCATCGTCCAGAACGACGACGACCGCCGGGCGCTGGCCGAAGGCGGGATCGTGGCGCCGGAGCGGCTCCTCGTGTTGCCAGGCGTCGGCGTCGACCTCGTGCGCTTCCACCCGATGCCGGAACCGCCCGGCCCGCCCCGGGCGGTCCTGGTGTCGCGCATGATTCGGGAAAAGGGCATGTTCGAGACGGTACAAGCGGCGCGGCTGCTGAAAAATCGGGGGATCGACGTTCGCATCGCCTTGGCCGGCGGGCCTGATCCGGAGAGCCCATCGGCCATCCCGCAGGAAACGCTGGATAGCTGGGCGCGGGAAGGCGATGTCGAGATCCTCGGTCATGTGGACGATGTCCCCGGCCTTTGGGCCGAGAGCCACATCGCCCTGCTGCCGTCCTACTACCGCGAGGGCGTGCCCCATTCCCTGATCGAGGCCGCGGCCTGCACCCGGCCGCTGATCGCCGCCGACGGTCCGGGCCTGCGCGATATCGTGCGCGACGGCGAAACCGGCCTTCTGGTCCCGGCCCGGGACGCCTCCGCACTCGCCGATGCCATCGAACGGCTGGCGCGGGATCCGGCCTTGCGCCGGCGCCTAGGCGAGGCCGGCCGCCGTCTTGCCGAGGAACGCTTCGGCGCCGAGGTCATCAACGCCAAGACCCTCGGCGTCTATCGCGCGCTGCTGGGAGAAAACTGGCCGGGCGGTTGAAGCCGCCGGGCGCGACGGCATTTCCCTTTCGCGTCCTTTATCCCATCATGGCGGGACTCGGCAGCCCCGCCCTCACCAACGACCCCTGGACCGGATATGGAATTCAAGACCCGCAAAGTCGTCACCCCACGGGACCTCAACCCCCACGGCAGCCTGTTCGGCGGCCGGGCACTGGAATGGATCGACGAAGAAGCTTTCATCTTCGCCTCGTGCCAATTGGGCTCCACCAACTTGTTGACCAAACTGATGTCGACGGTCGACTTCGTGTCCGCCGCCCGGCTTGGCGACATCCTCGAGATCGGCTGCGCCGCATTGAAATTCGGCACCACCTCGATCACCGTGACCTGCCAGGTGCGCGACATGACCAGCGGCACCTTGATCACCGAGGTCGGCGAGATCGTCTTCGTCAATGTCGGCCCGGACGGCCGGCCGCGCCCGCACGGGGTCTCGGGACCGGCGGCGGAAGCCTGAGCGGGGGATCTAGACGTCGCGCGCGGCGCGGTGGATTTCCGGATGGCGTGTCATCCACCAGGCGATCGCCACCATGCCGGCGCTGGCGACGACGCCCATGACGTAGAAGCTTGCCTCGATGCCGATCACCTCGGCGATCGCCCCCATCAGAATCGGCGCCCCGATGGAAGTGATGCGGTTGGCCGTCGCCCGCAAGCCGATCGCCCGGCCATGGGCATCGCCGCCGCAGGTTTTCAGCATCAGGGAGATCACCAGGGGCTGGTGGACACCCGACAGCAACGACCGCAAGGCCAGCACGATCGCGAACACCACGAAGGTGCCCAATATCGGCGTGATGCAGATCAGGACGATGCCGCACCAGACCACGAACCACAGCAGCCAGTAGGCGCGGAACACCCGGATCAGCGGCGCCGCCAGGAGAGATCCAAACCCGGCGGCCAGGTTGGCGATGGAAATGAGGAGACCGATTAAGGTCCCGGGGATGCCGACCTCGTTGAGCCAAACGATGTAGAAAGTACCCTGAATATTGCCGCCGACATGGGTCATCATGCCGATGGCCAGGGTGATGGCCACGGTCGGCAGAGCAACCAGGCGGAAGGCGTCGAGATAATCGGAGACATCGGGCAGCAGGGCGCGGAGCCCACCCTTGACGGGCAGGGTGGCGCCGTCCGGATCGGCCTTCCGGGCGGATTCCGCGGCGGGCATGTCCGGCAGGAACAGAACGGAGATCAGGCCGCCCACGCCCCAGACGGTGCACAGCAGAAAGGCCCCGGGCGGGCCCAGCAGGTCCCAGGCGGTGCCCACCAGGGGCGGCCCCAACACATTGGCGATGCGGCTGATGAACGACAGGCGGCCGGCATACAGCGTGCGTCCCTCCATCAGCTTGCCGACCAGGGCCTGGGCGCCGATCCAGGAGGTGTTGTCGGCAAGACCCCAGATGAGCTGGGCCAGGATGATGGCCCAGACCCAGGGCATGAAGGGATAGAGGATCGGCGCCATCATGCCGAGGACCGCGAAGAACAACATCACGCGCCTGGCCCCGGCCCGGTCCAGCATGGACCCGACATGGATCGACAGGAACAGGGGCAGCAGAGGCCGGCATCCCAGCACGACGCCCAGCCAGAAGGGCGAGAGGTCCAACTTCACCACCCACAGCGGCACGATGGTCATGGCCATGAAGTGCATGGTGGTCGAGAAACCACCGATGCCGTAGACCGCCCATTGTGTGCGTAAAGGAACCCTTGCGCCGCCGGCCGCCGCCATCCGCCGTTGCCTTGAAGGTGAGGATTAGAGGAACGACATCATAACGGATTTCACGGCCGCGCAAAGGCCTCAAGCACCGGCCTCGACCCCGGATTGGGCGCCTTCATCCACAACGTCTTCCGCCTCACGGGCCGTGATGGGCAGGTAGAGACGCACCGTCGT
>JAOTVC010000070.1 GCA_029863585.1 Alphaproteobacteria bacterium
TCGGCCTGGCCGTGGCGCTCGTAAAACGAACCCGCGAGCTCGACCAGCCGGAGATGGGGATTTTCTCCGCCGGCGACCTTCTCGAACAGCCGCCCGGCCTCTTCGGTGTTGCCGACGAAGTCATGGATGAGGGCGGCGTGGAGATCGTGGATGAACTGGAGGCCCCGGCGCTTGCCGAACGGCTCGAGGGTATCGAACGCCTCGCTGACCTCTTTCTTGCCGGCCAGGGTCCAGGCCAGCGTCATGGGCACCACGTAGCCGCCCAGCCCGCGGTTGGGGATCGCCTTCAGGGCCTTCACCCCGTCGTCGAGACGCCCCGCCGCGACATCATCGACGGCGACCGTCAAGCCGGCGAAAACGCTCTGCGGTCGCAGGGCCAGATAGCGCTTGGCGATAGCCACCGCCCGGCCCATGTATCCGGCGGCCAGCATCTGATGCAGGGCCATCCGCAAGATCTCCGGATCGTCCGGGGCATGCTTCAGGGTGCGCTCCAGCAGGCGGGCCGCCAGGGGCGAATCGTTGATCGCCTCGGCATGGCGGGCCGCCAGGTAATCGCCATAGGGGGTTGAAAGCGGACCGGGATCCCACGCGTTCTCCGCCTTCGCCGTTTGCCGGTCCTGAGCGACGGCACAGGCCTGGCCCGCGGACACTGCAAGGACGAGGATCAACGCGCCTCTCAGCGCGCTTCGGACAGCCGAGGCAGCCGAGCCAGATCCCTTGATCGAGGTACCCATAATCGAACGTCTCCTAAACCTCAGGACGGCTGAAGTATAACATGCCTTGATTACCTACATGTTGGGATAGTTGGGGCCGCCCCCGCCCTCGGGCACCACCCAGGTGATGTTCTGGGTCGGGTCCTTGATATCGCAGGTCTTGCAGTGGACACAGTTCTGGGCATTGATCTGCAGCCGGGGTCCATCCGCGCCTTCTTCCTCGCCGACCTCATAGACGCCCGCCGGGCAATAGCGGGTCTCGGGCGCGGCGAACTGGGCATAATTGACGCTAATCGCCCGGCCTTCGTCCCCGAGACGCAGGTGGCCGGGCTGGTTTTCCTCGTGATTGGTGTTGGAAATAAAGACTGAGGACAACCGGTCGAAAGTCAGCTTGCCATCGGGCTTGGGATAGTCGATGGCATGGCAGCGCTTGGCCGGGAAGGTCTCCTCGTGGTCGCGGTGATGCTTCAGGGTCCACGGCGCCCGCCCGCGCAGGATATAGGTGTCCACCGCGGCATGCAGCAGGCCGGCCCACAGCCCGAACCGGAACCCGGGGCGGATATTGCGCGCCGCGCGCAGCTCGGGCAGCACCCAGCTTGCCTCCAAGCGGGCGCGGTATCCGGCCGCCTCCGTCGCGCCGCCGTCCGCGGCCAACAGGTCGCTCACCGCTTCCGCCGCGGCCATGCCCGAGGCCATGGCATTGTGGATGCCCTTGATCTTGGGGACGTCCATGAACCCGGCGCCGCAGCCGATCAGGGCACCGCCCGGAAAGGTCAGGCGGGGCACCGATTGATAGCCGCCCTCGGTCAGCGCGCGCGCGCCGTAGGCAATACGGCGCCCGCCCTCGAAAACCGGCGCGATGGCGGGATGGGTCTTGAAGCGTTGGAACTCCTCGAACGGGCTGAAGTATGGATTGTGGTAATCGAGGCCGACCACCAAACCCACCGCGACCTGGTTGTCTTCCAGGTGGTAGAGGAAGGAGCCGCCGTAGGTCGCGGAATCCAGCGGCCAGCCCACCGTATGCAGGACGCTGCCGCGGCGATGGACGGCGGGGTCGACCTCCCACAGCTCCTTGATGCCGAGGCCGTAGGTCTGGGGCTCGGAGTCCCCGGCGAGGTCGAACCGAGCGGAAAGCTCCTTGGTCAGGGACCCCCGGCACCCCTCCCCGAACAGAGTCTGGCGGGCGTGCAATTCGACGCCGCGTTGGAAATTGGGGCCGGGCGTGCCGTCGCGATTGACACCGAGGTCGCCGGTGGCGATGCCGGCAACCGCTCCGTCCTCGCCGAACAGCACCTCGGCGGCGGCGAAGCCGGGATAGACCTCGACCCCCAGCGCCTCGGCCTCGGCCGCCAGCCAACGGCACAGGTTGCCGAGGCTGATGATGTAGTTGCCGTGGTTGCGCATTTCGGGCGGCGTCGGCAGCGTGAAGGCGCGGCGCCGGGTCAAAAGCGCGAAACGGTCGCCGGAAACCGGCGTATGGACCGGCGCGCCCCGCTCCTTCCAATCTGGGATCAGGCGGTCGAGCCCCCGCGGATCCAGCACCGCGCCGGACAGGATATGGGCGCCCACCTCCGACCCCTTTTCCACGACGCAGACCGAGACCTCGCGCGCCGCCTCCCGGGCAAGTTGCTTGAGGCGAATCGCCGCCGACAGTCCCGCGGGCCCGGCGCCCACGATCACCACGTCGAATTCCATCGCTTCCCTGTCGCCATCCATCGGGACCGGCCCTCTCCACCGCTTAGGCTAAGTGCCGCCGCCGACGGCACCCCTGTTCCGGCGCTAGGGATAGCGCAAAAAGCGGGGCGCGACAAACCATGCCGTGATAGGTTTTAACCCATGGCAGGGGGTCCCTTTTATTCCGCTCTCAAGTGGCAGATCGAGGCCGGCGCCGATGAAGCCATCGGCGAGACGCCGGTCGACCGATTCGCCGAAGCGCCCCCGTCGCCCCCCCCGCCAAAGGTCCGCCCACCGGCGCCGCCGCGACAGGCCGCCCCATCGGCGCCTCGGGCTGCCCCATCTTCTCCTCCGGCCGCACCGCTGCCGGCCGCGGACCCGGCGTCCCAGGACGCGAAGGCGATCGCCGCCGGCGCCAAGACGCTGGAGGATATCCGCGCCGCTTTGGAGGCGTTCGACGGCTGCCCGCTGAAGCGGACGGCAACCAACCTGGTTTATACCGACGGCAATCCGGCGGCCCGCATCGTCCTGGTCGGCGAGGCGCCGGGGGCCGAGGAAGACCGCCGGGGCCTGCCCTTCGTCGGTCCGGCGGGACGGCTGCTCGACCGAATGCTGGCCGCCATCGGGCTCGACCGCTCCAGCGTGTTGATCACAAATACCCTGTTCTGGCGCCCGCCCGGCAACCGCAATCCAACCCCGGCCGAGGCCGCCGCCTGTCTGCCGTTCGTGGAGCGCACCATCGAAATCGTCGATCCCAAGGTCCTGGTCATGGTGGGCGGCACCGCCGCCAAGACCCTGTTGGCCCGGCCCGAAGGCATCATGAAGCTGCGCGGTCAATGGTTCGAATATTCCACCCCTGCGATGGCCCGCCCGGTGCCGGCCATGGCCATCTTCCATCCCGCCTTCCTGCTGCGCAGCCCGGCCCAAAAGCGCCCGACCTGGCGGGATTTGATCGAAATCCGGAAACATCTTGAAGATTCGATATGACTCTCCTTGCCCCGTGCCGCCGCAGGGGCTATCACCATCATCAATGAAGAACGGGTGGATTGATCAGGGAGACCAGCCGCGCCGGCGGCGGGGCACAGGCTGCGGCCCCGTGGCGCGGATCGCCCGCGGGGCCCTCACGGCGCTCATGGTCCTGGCCGGCGCCGGCGGCATCGCCGCCCCCGCCTTCGGTGAAGCCAACATCGCCTCTCCAACCGCGCCCATGCCCCATTGGGGCACCGTGCTCGGTATCCCGCCCATCCTCGGGGCCGAGGACAGTGCGCGCTACCGCAAGATTTTCGCGCTCCAGGAAACCGGCCGATGGAAGGCGGCGGACCGCCTGATCGCCCGGATCGAGGATCGCATCCTGATCGGCCACGTCCTGGCCCAGCGCTACCTGCATCCGACCCGCTACCGTTCGCGCTATCGCGAGCTCCACGACTGGCTCGCCCGCTACGCCGATCATCCCGACGCCAAGCGCATCCATGACCTGGCCCTGAAGCGCAAGCCGAAGGGCGCCGGGAATCCGGCGACGCCACGCTCCTACTACGGCGCCGACGTTTTCGCCGCCCTGCCCAGGAGCGAAGAGCCGGCGCGGCGGAAGGTCCGGCGTGCCGTCAGGGGCCGGGCCGAACGCGGCATCCGGCGGACCATCCGCAGTCTGGTCCGGCGCGAGCGCCTGACGGCGGCCGAGGAATATCTCCGCTCGCCGCGGGTCCGGCGGACATTGAGCCCCGCCGCGCGGGACCGGGCCCGGGCCATTGTCGCGGCCGGCTGGTTCCGCTGGGGCAAGGCCGAGCGGGCCCTCGCCCTCGCCGCCGAGGCCGCCCGGCGCTCTGGCGCGAAGGCACCGGCCGCCCATTGGTGGGCCGGGATGGCGGCTTTCAAGCTGCGCCGCTATACCGAAGCGGCGCGGTTTTTCGAGGCCGCCGCCTCGGCCCCCGGAATAGGCCCCGAAGAGGTCTCCCGGGCCGCCTTCTGGGCCGCGCGGGCCCATCTGGTGGGGCGCAGCCCGTCCCAGGTGAATGCCTGGCTGACCCGGGCGGCGGCCAACCCGAGGACCTTCTACGGATTGGTTGCGGGACATGTTCTGGGCTATCCGCCGAACTTCAATTGGGACGCCCCCGCTATCGCCGAGCAGCAGATCGCGGCCCTGATGGCGAGCCCGCCCGGCAAACGCGCCCTGGCCCTGACCCAGGTCGGAGAAGGCAGGCGCGCGCGCCGGGAGCTTCGGCCGCTTGCCCTGAGCACGGAACCGCAGCACCTCAGGACCATGGCGGCGCTGGCGGTGGCGGCCCGGATGCCGAGCGCGGCCTTCCGCGCGGCCAGGCTGCTCAGGGCGCTGACCGGGGAGCGCATCGATGCCGCCCTCTACCCGCTGCCGCCCTGGACACCCGAGGACGGCTATTTCATGGACCGGGCGCTGGTGTTCGCGCTGGCGCGTCAGGAATCCGGCTTCAATGAGCGGGCCATGAGCCGCCGCGGCGCGCGCGGTCTGCTGCAGCTGATGCCGGCGACGGCGCGCTACATGAGCCGGCGGACCGCCACCTTCCGCGGCCACCGCCGGAGACAGCTGTTCGACCCGCAGCTCAACTTGGCGCTGGGCCAGAAATACATGGACTATCTTTTGTCCGGCGATACCGTCGCCGGCAACATGATCATGATGTTCGCCGCCTATAACGGCGGACCGGGCAACACCCGCAAATGGCAGCGCGAGGTCCGCCACGGGGCCGACCCGTTGGTTTTCATCGAATCGATCCCGGTGCGCGAAACCCGGCTGTTCGTCAAGCGGAGCCTGGAGAATTTCTGGATCTATCGCATGCGCCTCAACCAGGAGGTGCCGTCACTGACCGCCCTTGCGGGCGGACGCTGGCCCCATTATGTAGCCCTGGACGGCGCGTCCGCGAATTAGGCGAAACGGCGCCCCTAAGACACCCCGGACGGTAATTGTTCGAAAGGTCCCGCCATGGCCGGAATTGACGAAAGCCGCGAATTCATCCCGGTCGGCATCGCCGTCCTGACGATTTCCGATACCCGCACGGAAGCGGACGACGAATCGGGCAGGACCCTGATCGACCGCGCCAAGGCTGCCGGCCACAATGTCGTCGCCCGCAAGGTGGTGAAGGACGACGTCCCCACGATCAAGGCGGCCGTGACGGAGTGGATCGAGAACCCGGAGATCGACGTGATCATCACCAATGGCGGCACCGGGATCACCGGGCGCGACGTGACGCCCGAGGCCCTCGCTCCCCTGTTCGACAAGCCCATCGAGGGGTTCGGCGAACTGTTCCGGCTGATCTCCTATCAGAAGGTCGGCACCTCCACCATGCAGTCGCGCGCCTTGGGCGGCCTGGCCAAGGGCACCTACATCTTCGCCCTGCCGGGATCGCCGTCGGCCTGCCGCGACGGCTGGGACGAGATCCTCAAGTTCCAGCTCGATTCACGCCATGGCCCGTGCAACCTGGTGGAGCTGATGCCGCGGCTGATGGAGCGCTAGGGCTCAGCCCGCCCCGCGGCCACGGTCCTCTAGAAGCCTGCGGACCTCTCCCAATTCCTGGCGCAAACTGCCGAGCTCCCGCTTGATCAGGGCGCTCTCTTCCTCGTGCGCCTCCTCGATCGCGTTCATTTCTTCCTTGTGCTCTTCCTCGTTCTGGGCCTGCATGGCCGAGACGACGATGCCGATGAACAGGTTCAGCATGGTGAAGGTGGCAATCAGGATAAACGGCACGAAGAACGCCCAGGCGTAAGGGTAGACCTTCATCACCGGCCGCACGATGCCCATCGACCAGCTTTCCAGCGTCATGATCTGGAACAGCGAGTACATGGACTTGCCCACGGTGCCGAACCATTCGGGAAAAGCCCCGCCGAACAGGTTGGTGGCGATCACCGCGAACACGTAATAGATCAGCACCAGGATGGCGATGATCGACGTGATCCCCGGCACCGCGCGCAGAAGCGATTCGATCACGTGGCGCATCTGCGGGATCACCGAGAGCAGGCGCAACACGCGCAGCACCCGAAGGGCGCGCAGTACCGAGAACGGCCCCGCCGAGGGCACCAGGGCGATGGCGACCACAAGGAAGTCGAAGACGTTCCACGATTCGCGGAAGAAGCGCGGGCCGCGGCCGATCAGCTTGGCCCCGATCTCCAAAACGAAGACCGCAAGCACCATCGTGTCGACCACATGGAGCGCACCACCCACCGCCGACATCACGGTGGCGGAGGTTTCCAAACCCAACGTCACGGCGTTGATCACGATCAGGGCCATGATCACGCGCTGAACCCTGGGCGATTCGGCGAACGCGGCGAGGCGTCCGCGCCAGTCCTCCCGCGTCGTTACCGGTTGCAGATCCAATTCGCCGTCACCCATCGGTGCCGTCCCTCATGCAGCCCCCGGGACAACGCCGGGGCAGAGGCGCGTTTAGCAAAGTGGAAGACCGGGCGCCATCAAAATTTGGCAGGATCCGCCGATTCCCGGGCGCGGCGCCAGGAGACGGCGTCATCGACGTCTTCGAGGCGGGCCAGAGGCGGTCCGCAAGTCCCCTCGGGCAGGTTGGCAAGGGTGTCATCGAGGGCGTCGGCGCTCGACCAGCGCACGCCGCGGAACAGCCGCATCGCAAGCGCCCGCGGGGGAAGCCGCCGTCGCGCCAGACCGATCAGCCAGTAGCCGCCATCCGCCGCCGGGCCGAACACCGCCTCCTTGCGCCTGAGGGTCGCGAAGGCCTGTTCGATATGGCTCGCGCGCAGGCCGGGGATGTCGGCGCCCACGATCACCACCGGCCCCGGCGGCAGGCTCGCCAACAGCCCCCCCATCCGGTGCCCGAGATCGCCCCTTCCCTGGGGCAGCCGCGGGATCGAGGCGGGCCAGAAGCGCGCGCGGGCGGCCAGGCGATCGGGGGTCACGGCAAGGACAAGGCGCCAGCGACGGCTGCCCGAGAGGCGGCGGACCATGTCGCGGCTCAAACCGGCATAAAAGGCGTGGGCCTCCTCGGCGCCGATCTCTTTGGCCAGCCTGCGTTTGGCGGCGCCGCGCTGGGGCGCGCGCAGGAAGATCACAAGCTGGGGCTTGGGCGGCAAGTCTCAGCGCCCGTAGAGGCGGGCGATCAGAGGCGTGGGAAGACCGAGGAAATAGAGGCCGAGACAGGAAAGATTGCGCAGCGGCCTGAGCACATAACCGCCGCGCCCGTACCGCGCCGCCGAGGTGACGGCGGGCACCTCAAGGAAACGGAGCCGTTCACGCCCGATCGCGGAAACCAGGGCCACGTCCTCCATCAGCGGATCGTCGGAATAACCGCCCAGCGCATCGTAGAGCCCGCGGGACATCAACAATCCCTGGTCGCCATAGGGCAGGGCGAGGACGCGGCAGCGCCAAGCCACCAGACGTTCCAGGATGCGCGCCGCCCGGCTCGCGTCATCGAGGGCGAAGCGGAAGGCCGCGGCCCGGCCCCGGTTGGCAGGGTTGTGGATGAAACCGGCGACGGCCTGCATCCAGCCCTGGCCGAGGCGGGTGTCGGCATGCACGAACAAGAGCCAGTCGCCCGCCGCCGCCTGGGCGCCTGCCGCAAGCTGCGGCCCCCGGCCCCGGGACGTGGTGACTAGGCGGACGCCAAGACGCTCGGCAATCGCCCGCGTGTCGTCGGAGGACCCGCCATCGGCGACGATGATTTCGACATCTGGCACGTCCATGGCCTGGTCGAGGGCTGCCTTGCGGCCCTCTTCCAACGCAGCGAGGCAGGCTTCCAGATGCGCCCCCGCATCCAGGGTGGGAATAACGATACTCAGCAACACCGTGGCCGGCTCCTCTGCCATCACACCCCCGCGTTCCGTCCCGATATATATAGTGGGGGCCGAGGCTCCAGGAAACCGCAGGAACGCTTAAAAATCCTTCAAGAATGGAAGAAAATCGAACATTTCGGCGGATCCCAGCGGTCGCCCCGAATTTCGTAGCACACAACATCGGACCCGTCGCGGGCAGCACCCGGGCGGCCGTCACAAACTCGCCAGCAGCTGCCCGTAGCCCGGCCCCACCTGGATGCCGAGCGGCTTGAAGGAGCCGAAGAGATTGGCGCTGTTGGAGCTGACCACCGGCTTGCCCACCGCCTGCTCCAACTCATCGAGGATGCCCACCGTCGCCATGGTGCCGGACTGGATGTACAGGGCATCGACATTGGGATGCTTCTTGGCCGCCTCGACGGCGTTGTCATAGATGTCCTTGGGCGTCATCTGGATCTTTTCGAATGATTTCATGTCCTTGCCAATGCCTTCCACGGCGGCGACCTCGATCCCCTCGGAGGCCAAATGGTTGCGCAGGTTGGACGACAGATGCGCCGACGAGCGCGGCCAGGACGACACCACCAGGATCGCCTTGGCGCCCACCGCATGAAGGGAATCGGAGACCGCCTGGGACGAGGTCGTGACCGGGACGTCCGACACCGCGCGCATGCGTTCCAGGATCTTCTGGTGCCCTTCGTTGCCGTGATGCAGATGGACCGGGGCACCGTTCTTCATGATGAAGTCGACCTTGGAATAATGCAGGCGCTCCACCGCCCGCTCCAGCAGTTGCAACGAGGCCTCCACCTCTTCCTTGCGCGACGAATCCACGACCTCCAGATGGGTCACGACCAGGACCACGTCCTTGGGCGCGGCGGTGTAGAAATCGTAGACCTCGACATCGCTGTTGACCCGCGGATGGATCCAGCCGATGCGCGCCCGCCAGTGGTCCAGCATGATTTGACCTCCTCCCCTGGTGTGGTCCCGGAGCCGTCGCCGGGCCGATACTTGCTCAGAGTTTCTTGAATTGTTCCACCACCTTGTCGGATGCCCCAAGGATGCCCCGATAGACGTCCTCCATCTCCTCAGGGGTGGTGAAGCTGATGTTGCGCTTGGCCTTCTTTGCCTCGGCGACCAAACCGGGATCGCCGAGCGATGCCTTGAGCGCGCCGCGCAGGGCCTTGACGCGGTCCCCGGCGACGCCGGGGCTTGTGAAGAACGGCCGGCCCGCGACCAGCGGCGCCGCCATGAAGTTGGTCAGTGCCCGGGCATCGATGCTCAGCCCGTCGCGCACGTCGGGATAGGCCTTGAGGTCGGGATGCCCGCCCAGCTTGGCCAGCACGCGGAGATCGGATTCCTTGATATGGCTCCTCAGCGTGCCGAATTCACAGCAGGTTGCATCCACGTCGCCGCGCACCACGGCCAGAACCTTTTCCGACATACCGCTATAGCCGGTGATGATGGTGACGGGATAGCCGTCCGCCTTGAGCACCTGGATCATCTGGGTCGAGGCGCTGCCGGTGCCGGTGGTGGAGAACTTAATGGGCGAACCGTGCGTCTTGAGGTCGGCGAGGCTCTTGACCGGATGATTGCCTCGGATGACCCAGACCGCCGAGGATGCCGCCGGGCTACCCAGCGGGATCAGCTTGGCGACGTCGTACTTGACGCCCTTCACCTTCATGCGCTGGGCGACGGCTACGCCGCGGTTGAGAATGCCGATCTCCGTTCCGTCGCGCTTTGCGCGGTTGGCGAGGTAATTGGCCGCGACCACGCCACCGGCCCCCGGCATGTTGACGGCGATGACGTTGGGGACCCCCGGCAGGTGCCGGCCGATATGACGGCCGATGAGCCGGCCGTAATAATCGTATCCGCCGCCCGCCGACGACCGGATGATCACCTTGATGGTCTTGCCCTTGTAAAGCGAGTCCGCGGCCGCGGCGGGTTGCGCCCCGGCGATGGCTCCGGCTCCGAGGATGGCTAGGCTTGCCGCGTGCCAGGTCGCCGCGATGGCTGTCTTCATGTTCCGCTCTCCTCTGCATTTCGGCTTTGGCTTAGGCCGCTTCTCCTTCGCAACATGCTAGTCGAAAATCGGGCACGGGCACATCCGGAATGCGATATCGGCCGCGGCGGCCCATATCGCTTCAATTTTTTGCGCTCCCCGGCACAGGCCCGCATTCGAGCTGTTGGCAAGCGGCCGCCGGTCGGTGTTTAATGGCGCGGCGGTTGCCACCGGCACGGCACCATTCGCAGGTTATAGGGAGCTCGAGATGGACCAACGCATTGAAGGGCGGCTTGTCACCCCGATGCGTGGACGCTTCGAGAGCTTGGGCCAACACCGGGTCGCCGATCCCTTCTATGAAAAAATCAATCCGGATCGGCTGACCACCTATCAACGGTATCTGGACGCGCTGTTCATGGTGATCGACGTGGACAACTACACCCGCTGGGCCTCAAGGCAGAACTACGACAGGGACAAGCTCTCCAAACAGGATCGGCTGATGAAGCGGCTGTTCCGCGAAGATGCATCGTCCCGGGGCCTTTCGCCGGACTACCTGCACACCATGATCAATCAGTATTTCTTTGCCGATCCGGAGCTTCGCAAACGCTACAAGGGATCCTGGGCGGAAACCGTCGTCTATCGCCGCCGCACCAAAAGCTTCTTTCTCAATGGGATCAGCGTGCGGTCCAAACTGGACGACGGCGGGAAGTCCGAAGGCCAGAACTGAGACGGGCGGTGGCCTGAAACGCCCCGCCCGCTCAAGATCTCTAGAAATCAGCGACAGCCGCCGGTGGGATCAGTCGCCCCCCGCGCGGTGAGAGCCCAATTTGGGATAGACCGCTTCCCAACGGACCCTGCGCTGCACCGGCACGACCTCCTGGTCGATCCCGGCGAAGGCCGCTACCGCGGTCCCCTTGGGCACGCAGATCGCTTCTTCCTTCACCGCCCGGACCAGCGCACAGTCTTCCTGCGCGATGGCCGATATGGCGTGATCGGTGGTGCTTTTGCCAGTTGCTACATAGCTGACCCCATCGGCGGCCAAGGACGCCAGGGTCAGGGCCGGTGGCACCGCGCAACCGGCAAGCAAAAAGGGCACTACAAGAATGAACGCTACTCGTCGCATTGCCTACCTCCCGTAGAACGAACTGCCGACCTGATCCGATGCTAGGGAGCGATTCCTTGATCGGGAGTTAAATATTGGCGACAACTCGAAATGCATTTGCACTAAACCCGGAAGGCTCAGCCTCCTTCCGGGGATCGGGCTCGAAAATCTCGGGGACGTCCCCCTGTCTTTTTACATGGAGGGATTCGGTTCCCAGGGCAAGCGCTTTTTGACCGGCCCCGGCCCTGCCCCCGGAAGAACTTGGATTCCTTTGCTTCCAGCCCGTCCCTCCGCCGCCCGTCATGCAGCGGATCCGGTTTATCCGCTTCCTGCGGGGCGGCCGGCCGGATATCATGACGATCTCGAAATGACCTTCGGGCCGCCCGGTGGCGTGGGTGTGACAAAGTTATGTCATCTCGATTGGGCGGCTTTTCAGACGGGGAGATGAGCCATGACCCCTGAACAAAATGCGCGCCTGGCACGGGTCGGGCCGGGCACCCCGGCGGGGGAAATGTTGCGCCGGTACTGGTGGCCCGTGTGGTTCTCGGAATTGGTGACCGACAAGCCGGTGCCCGTGCGGCTGCTGGGGGAGGACCTGGTACTCTTTCGGGACGCCGGCGGCACGGTCGGCCTACTTGACCGGCGCTGCCCCCATCGGGGGGCCTCCCTCGAGCTCGGCCGGGTCGAAGCGGATGGGCTGCGCTGCTGTTACCACGGCTGGAAATTCGGCGCCGACGGCCATTGCCTGGACATGCCGGCAGAGCCCGCCGACACCCCGCTCAAGGGGGAGGTGCGCCAGACCGCCTATCAGACCCAGGAAACCGCAGGCCTGGTGTTTGCCTATCTCGGTCCCGACCCGGCGCCGGTGCTGCCCCGTTACGACCTGCTGTTCCGCGAGGACTGCCACCGCGTGCTCTATTCCAAGGAAGAGCATTGCAACTGGCTGCAGCGGGCGGAGAACGGCTACGACCCGCACCATCTGATGTCCCTGCACGCGCCGGGCTATCCCCAGATCGCGCTGCAGCCGGCAAAGATCACCTGGGAGAAGACCGATCACGGCTACCGCACCCAGATGGATTATCCTAACGGCCTGGTCAACGTGACGCAGCAGATCTTCCCCTCCCATACAAGGCGTCTCGCGGCGCGGGTCGGCGATGAACCGCGCCACTATTTCAACCTGCGTGTTCCGGTCGATGACGAGATGACCATCACTTTCTTCCTGCAGGCGGTGATTGCGGAAGAGGGGCCCTACCGCCTGGAGACCCGGGGACACACCGGCTGCGAACGCATGGTCTATGAAGAGATCGACGACGGCTGGTGGCGCGTCCCGTCCCACGAACAGGATCGCATCGCCCAGGAGAGCCAAGGCGTCATCGCCGACCGCAGCCGCGAATTTCTTGGCACTTCCGATGAGGGTATCGTCCTGTTCCGCCGCCTGCTGGGCGATTCGATCAAGGCGGTCGAAGAAGGGCGCGACCCGTTCGGCGTGGTCCGCGACGAAGGCAACGGCGCTATCATCCGTTTCGACGCGGGCAAGAATTTCTCCGACGGCACCAATCGGCCGCCCGAGATCATCAGCGCCTGACAGGGCGGGCGCAGCGGCGGACGGATCCGCACAAGGCAAAGGCAAAGGCGAAGGGAGACCTCATCATGAACAGCAAACCGATAGCGGAATTCATGACCCGCGTTTTGACCGGGGCAGGCATGGCGGCGGTGCTGATCGGCGCCGCGGCGGCCGGCGCCGTGGCGGACACCCCGGCCAGCGCCAAGGAACTCGCCGCCCATTACAAGATTCCGGCCGAGCTGATGGCCCGTTGGGAGGCCGAACACAGGGTCCCGGCGGCCTGGATCGCCGCCGCCAGGAAGGAAGGCGAGGTGGTGATCAAGGGCAGCACGCGGCCGCTCGATTTCGAACGCTCCATCGCCCCCTTCCGCACCCGTTACCCCTATATCAAGGTCAACTACTCCCGCGGCAGCCGCAACACCCGGGTCGTGGCCCCCCTGGTGGCGTTCCGCGAGGGCCGGCACATCACCGACATCGTGACCGGCATCGACACCGCCATCGACATGTTCAAGAAGGCGGACGCGCTCACCGACCTCACCGACCTGCCGAACCGCGACAATATCCCAGACAAGTTCGCCGGCCGTTCGACCCATTGGGCCGGCATTCGCCTGCGTTACTACTGCCTGGCCTACAACACCAATCAGGTGAAGAAATCCCAGCTGCCCAAGACCTGGGACGACCTCAAGAACAGCACCGTGCTGCACAACAACAAGATGGCCTTGTGGTACGGCGTCGCGTCCTGGCTGCTGCCGCTTTGGGGCGAAAAGGGCCCGCAATGGACGACCCGGTTCATCACCGACATCTATGAGACGGTCAAGGCCGAGCGACGCAAGGAAGGGATGACCGCGCTGACCAGCCTGACCGCCGCGGGCGAGTTCAATGCGGTACTGGCGGTCGCCGCCTATCAGGTGGTGCGGCTGCAGAAAAAAGGCGCGCCGGTGGCGTTCCACTGCCCCGATGCGGTGATGGTGACCTCCTCTTCCGTGGGCATCCTGAAAGGGAATCCCCACACCAATGCGGCGAAGCTCTATCTCAACTGGCTGCTCAGCATGGAAGGCCAGCTGTTCCAATACCGCCATACCGGCGCGCCGCCCATCCACAAGGCCCTGCAAAGGAAGGAATTCGTGCCGTTCCCCGAAGAAACGCTCGGCAAGACGCTCGCCTTCCGGGACCCCAAGCTGCTGGGCGAGGAATTGACTGCGCTGTTCAAGGTCTGGAAGCCCTATTGGGAAAGCGGCGAAGGGCCCAAGGGCGAAGGGCGGAAGCGCAAGGGCAGGGGCAAGAGAAAGAGCCGCTGACGGGATCGGCCGGCAGCCTGGGCTCTACGTAACCATCCCGGTTTCGAGATCCTGAGTGGCAGGCCGAACATAGGCGCGCGGGCTAAGGCCAAACCATTCGTGCATTGTGCGGATCAGGCCCTGGTCGCCGACCACCGTCACGGACTCGTCCGCGATTGCCTTGCGGAGTTCGCGATCGCCCTCCCAGATCTCCACCATGGTTCTGAGATCGCAGGTCACGTAGAGGTCTACGTCCTTGAAATGGTCCTCATCGCATAGGTCAACGTCATCCTCGTCGATGACGTACCACCAGCTGCTGGTTTTCTTGACCGAGGCCTGATCGGGGACGTCGCGAAATGAGAAGCACAACACCGTTTGTCCGCTCGGCAGATACTCGGTCTTGATGTTTCGCCGGATATCCCACATGAGGAAACCGACATCGAGTTCCTCGTCGCTCAATTGGCTGCGCGCCCACCGCATGCCCCAGATCGCCATGGGCACCAGGATTTCATGCAGCTCTTTCCCGCAAGGGGTCAGGCGGTATTCGTAATTTTCTCTTCCTGACTCCCGCTTGCGCATCACCAGTCCCTTTTCCTCCAACGATTTCAGGCGACGGGACAGGATGGTCGGCGAAATCCGCGATATCGCGCGCTGGAAATCCGCAAAGCGGGTGGTGCCGAGAAGTAGTTCCCGAAGGATCAGCATGGTCCATTTCTCGCCGACGATCTCCATCGCCTTGGCGACCGGGCAGAATTGACCGTAAGACGTCATTTCGCTCCCCTTTTCGTTCGCAAGCCCTTGGTTTTAAAGGGACTACACTTTTTATAGCGGATCGCTACACCCGGTGCAGTATCAAATGATCCGGGCCTTAGATAGCCTTCCCTCCGTTGGCCCGCCACGACGGCCGGGCAGAGCGGCAAGGCAGGATCGATGGACAGCCAGACCGAAGCCACGCAGACCTACCCCATGCCAGAGCGCGGCCCGCAGGGATGGCGGTTTCGCGCCGGGATCGGTAAGGACGGGACTGACCGCGGCGCCGGGGCACAATCGGGCACGGGCCGCCGCATGGACTCCGCTATTCATCCTCCCTACTATGAAAGTCACACCCTGGTTCAGGGAGGGACCGGCTTCATGGGGGAAACGCGTGTCCAACGCAGACTAGCGGCAATTTTGGCCGCCGACGTCGTCGGCTATTCCAAGCTCATGGAAGCCGATGAGGAAAGCACGCTTCGGACCCTTAAGAGTCATCGCGAGATCATCGACGGTCTGATCCACCACCACGACGGTCGCGTCTTCAGCACGGCCGGCGACAGTGTCGTCGCGGAATTTCGCAGTGCCGTGGAGGCCGTCCGCGCCGCCATGGCGATTCAGCAGGAGCTGGGCACCCGAAATGAGGCCCTCCCCCGGCACGACAAGATGCTGTTCAGGATCGGGGTGAACCTGGGCGATATCATGGTCGACGGAGACGACCTACTGGGGGATGGTGTCAATGTTGCGGCGCGCCTGGAAGGACTCTGCGCTCCGGGAGAAGTCTACGTCTCCGGCAGCGTGCACGACCAGGTGGATGGCAAGTTACCCCTTCGGTTCGAGGACAAGGGCGAACATACCGTCAAGAACATCGCCAAGCCGGTCCAAGTCTATCGGCTGCGGGCCATTGCCGAAAATGCCCACGGCCGCACCGTCTCCGAGGGCGCGTTGCCGCTTCCCGACAAGCCGTCCATTGCCGTGCTGCCGTTCGACAATATGTCAGACGACCCGACACAGGCATTCCTCGCCGACGGTGTCGTCGAGGCGATCACCGCGGCCCTGTCGCGCATCCGTTCGTTCTTCGTGATCGCTCGGAATTCCGCGTTCACGTTCAAGAATCGCGCGGTAAACGTTATCGAGATCGGCAAGGAACTGGGGGTGGCTTATCTCCTTGAGGGCAGCGTGCAGCGTGCGGGCGAGCGGATTCGCATCACCGTGCAACTAGTAGAGACCGAGGGCGGCGCACATATCTGGGCCGAGCAGTATGACGGCCTGGTTGAGGATATCTTCGATCTGCAGGACCGCATCACGGAACGCGTCGCGGGACAACTTCAGCCCTCGATACGTCTTGCCGAGATCGAGCGTTCCAACCGCAAGCGGCCGCAAGACCTGAGCGCTTATGATTTGACGATGCGGGCAATGCCCCACGTCTGGGCGCTGGAGAAAAAGGAAGCGTCTAGGGCGCTTGCCCTCCTCGACGAGGCACTCACGATCGATCCCAATTATCCCCTCGCCCTGTCGCTTGCCGGTTGGTGCCTGGCGCAGCGCAGCGTCTACAATTGGTCCGAAACCGCCGAAAATTCCCGGACACAGGCATTCAAGCTCGCTGAGCAAGCGGCACAGTTAAGCGCCAACGATCCGCTGATCCTGACGGTGCTTGGGGCTGTTCACACATTCGTCCGTAACTTCGGTACGGCTCGCGTTCTCCTGGAACGCGCTCTCGCCCTCGACCCAAATTCCGCTTGGGCGTGGCAACGCCTGGGCTGGCTCGACAACTATGCGGACCAGCCCGAGCAGGCGCTCGAGAAGTTCGAACACGCCCTCAGGCTAAGTCCCCTCGATCCGATGAATTTCAACGTCTATGTCGGCATGGCGTCGGCCAACGAGATTGCCCAAAACTACGATAAAGCTGTGGACTTATATCGGCGCGCCCTGGAAGAACGGCCGCAGGCGGAATGGATTCTACGCAATCTTGTATCGTCGCTTTCAGGGGCGGACAGAATGGAAGAAGCACGAGAATGCTTCGAATCGCTCAGACGCGCGTACCCCGATCTGACGATCCAGAAATTCAGGCAGGCAATGGTGTTTTCGAACGCCGCCTTGGATTGTATGTGTACCAACCTGAAGAAGGTGGGCCTGCCGGACTAGAACGATGGGTCTGGTATTGGACGTTTCGGCGCGTCGCTCACCTAATCATGTCAGGGATAGACCGAATCTTTAGAGTGTGAACGAAAAAAAGGAGCAACACTGTGCCTAACGAAGAATTCCGCACCACCGACGGACTAGGCCGCCTGTACGACAGCGTGCTTGAGACCATCGGCAACACGCCGTGTATCCGCATCAACCATCTGGCGCCCGATCACGTGCGCCTCTACGTCAAGGCGGAAAGCTTCAATCCCGCCGCTTCGGTCAAGGACCGGCTGGCGGTCAGCATCATCGAGGAGGCCGAGCGCAGCGGAGCGCTGAAGCCCGGCCAGACGGTCGTCGAGGCAACCAGCGGCAACACCGGCATCGGCCTCGCCATGGTCTGCGCCGCCAAGGGCTACCCCCTGGTGGTCACCATGGCCGACAGCTTCTCCATCGAGCGGCGCAAGCTGATGCGCTTTCTCGGCGCCAAGGTGGTGTTGACGCCCCGGGCCGAGAAGGGCTTCGGCATGTACAACAAGG
Source organism: Alphaproteobacteria bacterium (assembly GCA_029863585.1). Taxonomy (GTDB): domain Bacteria; phylum Pseudomonadota; class Alphaproteobacteria; order SMXQ01; family SMXQ01; genus SMXQ01. The sequence goes on from JAOTVC010000070.1 coordinate 17,498, forward strand.
CCGTGGAGCTGGCCGAGGCCAATGGCTGGTTCCTCGCCCATCAGTTCGAGACCGAGGTCAACGCCAGGATCCACCAGAACACCACCGGGCGGGAGATCCTCGCGGATTTCGAGGGCGAGCGCCTGGACTACTGGGTCACCGGCTACGGCACCGGCGGCACCGTCACCGGCGTCGCCCGGGCACTCCGGGAAAAGCGGCCCGAGACCAAGATCATCCTGTCCGAGCCGGCCAACGCCCAGCTGATCGGCAGCGGCACCGCCCAGGAACGCAACGAAGACGGCTCGCCGGCGGTCAGCCATCCCGCCTTCGAGCCCCATCCGGTCCAGGGTTGGACGCCCGACTTCATCCCCCTGGTCCTTCAGGAATCCATCGACAACAACCTCTATGACGAGCTGATCCCGGTGGCCGGGCCCGAAGGCATC